>JAYUBB010000176.1:0-5206 GCA_043741015.1 Opitutaceae bacterium | reverse complement strand
CGATTTCCAACTGGCGCATGGATCCCTCGGTCGCGGGCATTTCCAACTGCATGGGCGACATCGGCACGCATGCGCACAATCTCGCCCGCTACATCACCGGGCTGGAGATCGAGGAAATCTGCGCCGAGCTCTCGACGTTCATCCCCGGCCGGCCGCTGGACGATGACGGCAACTGTCTCCTGCGCTTCACCGGCGGCGCTCGGGGCATCCTCTTCGCCTCGCAGGTCTCCAACGGCGATGAGAACAACCTCAACATCCGCGTCTACGGCACGAAGGGCTCGCTGGAGTGGCACCAGGAGGACCCCAACGAGCTGGTGTTCAAGCGGGCCGATGCGCCCCCCGTCATTTCTCGCCGGGGCAACAACTACCTCTCCGCGGCCGCCCAAGGGGCCACGCGTACGCCCTTCGCCCACCCCGAGGGGTTCATCGAGGCGTTTGCCAATGTTTACCGTGCCGCCGCCACGGCGATCGCCGATGCGGTGGCCGGGCGCAAGGCGCCGAAGGAGGGTTATGATTTCCCCACCGTCGAGGACGGCATCGCCGGCATGGCCTTCATCGAGACCGTGGTGAAGAGCTCGGCCCGCGGCGCCAAGTGGGTAAGATTCCCTCGCGTCTGACGCTCCTCCGCCCCAGGCGGGGCAGAACCGCAGGTTATCCGCCGGATGCCGGGAAATCATAAATTTGCCGCCGGTGATTTGGGGATTTAGAATTGGCGCCACATCTGCCATGAGTAGGGCGGATCTTGGTCAGTAACCGGCTGCGAAAGTTATTTTCAAACCAACCCCCACATCATCCGCTTATGAATGCACCCCTCACGCGTCGCTCGTTTATCCGTTCCGCCGGTCTGGCCTCAATGGCCGCGGCCGCCTTCCCGCAGGTGTTGCGGGCGCAGCCTGCGGGCACTCCCTCACCCAACAACCGCCTCAATGTCGCCTGCATCGGGGTCGGCGGCCGCGGCGAGGCCGCCGTGGACGGACTCAAGGGCGAGAACTTTGTCGCGTTCTGCGACGTGGACGACGACCGCGCCACGAAGACGTACACCACCTATCCGGAAGTGCCGCGCTTCCGCGACTTCCGGAAACTGTTCGACAAGCTGGGCGACAAGATCGACGCCGTCACGGTGTCCACCCCGGACCACATGCACTTTCCGATCGCGATGGCGGCGCTGTCATTGGGCAAGCATGTCATGGTGGAAAAACCGTTGACACACACCATATGGGAAGCGCGCCAGCTGGCCAAGCTGGCCGCCGAGAAAAAGGTCGCGACCATCATGGGCAACCAGGGTCACGCCTTCGAGGGGGCGCGGCTGCTCAAGGAATGGTATGAAGCCGGCGTGCTCGGCGAGGTGGCGGAAATCCACAGCTGGACGGACCGGCCGATCTGGCCGCAAGGGGTGAGGTTGCCCGACCATTCCAAATCCATCCCGGTGGTGCCGCCCACGCTCGATTGGGACCTCTGGCTCGGGATTGCCGCCGACCGGCCCTATGATCCGGCCTACATGCCGTTCAGCTGGCGCGGCTATTGGGATTTCGGCACGGGCGCCCTGGGCGACATGGGCTGCCACATCATGGACGGGGCCTTCTGGGCGCTCGGCCTCGAAGCGCCGGTGCGGGTCGAAGCGATCAGCGGCCGCGCCAACAAGACCAGCGGGCCGACGTCCGCGATGATCGTTTATCATTTCGCGGCCCGCGGCAGCCGGCCGGCGATCAAGTGGACCTGGTATGACGGCGGCCTGCAGCCGCACCTGCCCGATTTCTGGCCGGACGACCGGCCTTTCCCGGACAACGGCACCCTGTTGGTCGGCAGCAAGGCCACGGTGCTGGCGCCCACCTACTACGAGAGCGTGCGGATTGTGCCGGAAACCAAAATGAAGGAGCTGATCCCGACGCTGCCCGCCAAGACAATCCCGCGCATCGAGGGCGGTCATTTCGCCGAATGGATCCGCGCCTGCAAGGGCGGGCCCGCGGCCGGCTCCAACTTCTCCTATGCTTCCCGGCTGACCGAGCTCTGTCTGCTGAGCAACGTCGCCGTGCGGGCGCGCCGGCCCATCGAGTGGGACGCCGCCGCCATGAAGGTCACCAACCTGCCGAGCGCCAACCAATACCTCACCAAGGAATATCGCCCCGGCTTCGGCGTATAAACCGTCCACCACGCCGCCCATGTCACAACCAACTCCTTCCCCCGGTCGCTGCGAACTGACCTATGCCTTCCTGCTGCTCCGGATCTTCCTGGCCGTGCGGGCTCTGATGTCCGCCGTCGAGAAATTCGAATCCGGCGGCACCTATTCCCTCGGGAATTACTCCACCAACATGACGCGCATGGCCACGGGCATCACCGGCGCCTCGTTTCTTCCGCTGTGGGCGACCAAGGCCTTTGCCCTGCCGCTCGGCTACATCCTGTTTGTGCTGGGGGCGGCGCTGCTGTTGGGCGTGAAAACCCGGCTGACGCTGGCCGTGATGGGCCTGCTCTATGTCGCGCTGGCTTTCGGCCTGATGGCGGTGCAGCAGGGCGACGGCGTCGCCTGGCTCGGGGTTTACCTGCTGACCGTGGTCGCAGCGCTGGTGCTGGTGCGTTACAATCGTTTTGCCCTCTGGCCCGACCAACATGACTAACCCGCCCGCGTCCGACTTCCCCGATTTCACCCGCCGCGATTTCCTCTCGACCGGCCTGAAGCTCGGCGCCGCCGTCCTCGTGGCGCCCCATGTCGTGCGGGCCCAGCAGGCGGCCGGCCGGGACGCCCTCAATGTGGCGCTCATCGGCTGCGGCGAGCAGGGCCGGGTGCTGCTGAACGCCGCGCTCAAGATTCCCGACATCCGGTTCCAGGCCGTCTGCGACATCTGGCCCTACAACCGCACCTACGGCGAGCGCCTGCTGAAGAAGTTCGGCCACGAGGCCCGGCCCTTCGAGGATTACCGGGAGATGCTCGACGCCGTGCCGAACCTCGACGCCGTGATCGTGGCGACGCCGGACTTCAGGCACGCGGAGCACACCAACGCCTGCCTCCGCGCCGGCAAGCACGTGTATTGCGAGAAGCTGATGGCCAACACGGTCGCCAACGCCCGCTCGATGGTGCAGACCGCCCGCGAGACCAAGAAACTCCTCCAGATCGGCCACCAGCGCCGGAGCAACCCCCGCTACCAGCACGCCCGCGGGAAAGTCCTCAACGAGGCGAAGCTTCTCGGCCGCGTCACCAACGTGAACAGCCAGTGGAACCGCAGCGTCAGCGAGGATCTCGGCTGGCCGGAGAAATATGCGCTGCCCGAGGCGGCGCTGCACAAATACGGCTTCGCCAACATGCACGAGTTCCGGAACTGGCGCTGGTTCAAAAAATACGCCGGCGGGCCGATCTCCGACCTGGGCGCGCACCAGATCGACATCTTCAACTGGTTCCTCGGGGTCAACCCCAGCTCGGTGATGGCAGGCGGCGGCGCCGACTACTACACGACGCACGAGTGGTATGACAACGTGATGGCGATCTATGAATTTCCCACGCCGCAGGGCATGGTGCGGGCGTTCTACCAGGTCCTCACCACGACCAGCGCTGGCGGCGGCTATATGGAATATTTCATGGGCACCGAGGGTTCGCTCAAGATGTCGGAGAACCCGGCCTACACGAAACTTTTCCGGGAGGCCCGGGCGCCCGAGTGGGACCAGTGGGTGCAGCGCGGCTTCATTCGCAAGCCCGGCACGCCCGAGGAGGGTGCGGAAAAGCTGCTGCCATGGGAAAAACCGCGCCCGAAGTTCGGTGCGCCCGCCCGGACCAGCGTCGTGGATGTCCGCGAAACGGCGGCGCTGTCCTCCTGGGACATGCCCGTCACCCTCGACAAGGCGATCCACCAGCCGCACCTGGAGAATTTCTTCGACACCATCCGCGGCCGGGCGCAGCTGAACTGCCCCGGCGAAAGCGCCTTTGCCAGCGCCGTCACCGTGCTCAAAGTCAACGAGGCTGTCGCCGCCCGCTCCATGCTCACGTTCAAACCTGAAGACTTTATCGCCTGAAAACCACATGATCCGCCGCATCCTGTCCCTGACCCTCCTGCTCATTGTCCCCACCGCACTCCTCGCCGAGGAGATGGTGCCGCTGCCGCTCGAGCTGCCCAAGCCGCTCTTCGTCGGCACGCCGGTGCCGTTCAAGGTGCCGAACCTGGAGAAACCGAGCACCACCAAGCGACCGCCCTTTCTCGCTCCCGCGGGCACCGTGAACCTGGCCCGCGGCAAGCCCGTCACGGCCAGCGACACCTTCCCGATCATCGGGGAGATACCTTTCGTGACCGATGGCGACAAGGAGGGCACCGAGGGGACTTACGTTGAATTCGGTCCCGAGTTGCAATGGGTGCAGATCGATCTCGGCGCATCCGCCGCGCTCTACGCGATTGTCTGCTGGCATTTCCACGCCCAGGCCCGGGTTTATCACGATGTCATCGTCCAGGTTTCGGACGATGCGGCGTTCAAGACGGGAGTGCAGACGCTCTTCAACAACGATGCGGACAACACCGCCGGCTTCGGCGCGGGCAAGGATCCGGCTTATGTCGAGACAAGCGAAGGCCGGTTGATCGATGCCAAAGGTGTGCGCGCCCGTTATGTCCGCCTCTACAGCAACGGCAACACGACGAGTGACCTGAATCATTACGTCGAAGTCGAAGTCTACGGCCGGAAATAACGCCACCGGCCGTGAGCCCCAACGCCAGTAACGGGGAAATTCACGAACCGCGACAGGTTCAGTCCGCTGCTGATAGGTGGGAGGGGCTTTATGCCCCGACATCAGGCGCCGCCTGTCTCCCGTCGGGGCGTAAAGCCCCTCCCACCTATCGGCAGACGATCCCAAAGCCCGCCAAGCCATGAACGCGTCTGACATCCCGCGGCGGCTCGATGGCGGCCTGCTCCTGCTGGTGCTCCTCGTTGCGCTGGGCCTGCGCTGCCATGATCTCGGAGTGCGGCCGATGCATGCGGACGAGGCCAACCAGGCGGTGAAGCTCGGGCAGATGATCGAGGGCGGGACCTACAGATTTGATCCGCACGACCACCATGGACCGACCCTCTATTATTTCGGTCTGCTTCCGGCCTGGTTGCGCGGTCAGACCACTCTGGCGGCGCTGACCGAAACCACGGTGCGGCTAACGCCTGCGCTGGCCGGAGTGCTGGCGGTGGCGCTGCTCTGGCTGCTGGTGCGACCGTGGGGCCGGTGGCCGGCGTTCATGGCGGCGGT
>JAYUBB010000175.1:0-5229 GCA_043741015.1 Opitutaceae bacterium | reverse complement strand
CTTGCCACCGAACAACTGGCGAAGGTCGAGTCTGAACTGACCACCCTCCGCGCCCGCGCCACCGAACTCGAGACCGAACGCGGCGCTCTCAAGGAGGCCCAAGCCAGGCTGCTCGAATCTTTCAAAGCCCTCTCCGCCGACGCCCTCCGCTCCAACAACCAGTCCTTCCTCGAGCTCGCCCGCGAGACCTTCGGCAAGCTCCACCAGCAGTCGGCCGACGACCTCGGCAAGCGCCAGCAGGCCATCGACTCCCTCGTCAAACCCCTCAAGGAATCGCTCGAAAAAGTCGACGCCAAGATCGGCGAGATCGAGAAGGCCCGCGCCGGCGCCTACGGCCAGCTTTCCGAGCAGCTGAAATCCCTCACCACCACGCAGGGCCAGCTCCAGGCCGAGGCCGCCAAGCTCTCCACTGCCCTCCGCTCCACCACCACCGCCGGCACCTGGGGCGAACTCCAGCTCCGCCGCGTCGTCGAGATGTCCGGCATGGCGTCCTACTGCGACTTCACCGAGCAGCAGACCTCCGGCTCGCTGCGCGCCGACCTTGTCGTCCGCCTCCCCGGCGGCCAGCAGATCGTCGTTGACGCCAAGGCGCCCAACGATGCCTACCGCGAGGCCGCCAACGCCTCCGACGACGCCGTGCGCACCGCGAAACTCGCCGAGCACGCCGCCAAGGTCCGCGGCCACATCGATGCGCTCGGCGGCAAGGATTACTGGGCGCAATTCCAACCCTCGCCCGAGTTCGTGGTGCTCTTTCTCCCGGGTGACCAGTTCCTCTCCGGCGCACTGCAGGCCGACCCCTCGCTCATCGACCGCGCCATCGCCAAGAAAGTCCTGCTCGCCACGCCCGCCACGCTCATCGCCCTGCTCAAGGCCGCCGCCTACGGCTGGCGCCAGGAGGACGTGTCGCGCAACGCGCAGGTGATCGCCGACCTCGGCCGCCAGCTCTACGACCGCATCGCCGGCTTCGCCGACAATCTCGACAAGGTCGGCCGCGGCCTCGAGACCGCCAGCAAGGCCTACAACGCCGCCGTCGGCTCCTTCGAGCAGACGCTACTCCCCGGCGCCCGCAAATTCTCCGAACTCGGTGCCAAGGGCGCCAAGGAACTCGCCGAACCCGCCCCCGTCGAGTCGACACCTCGCGACGTGCTCAAGCGGGCTTAGTCCATATTTTCAACCTTGGTTAGGTCAGAAAGATCATGATCACGTTCGCACTCCTGCTCGATGGTGGTCCTTTTCGCGAGTGGCAGCTTTTTTCGTGGAGCATCTATTTCCCAGCGATTGCGATCGCAATTTCTTGGGTGCTCATTCGACGGAACAGAAAGCTGGTTATCGTGGCGCTGGGTATTGCTGCACTGGCCGCCGTCATGCTTGTCGATGAGCTCTACGGTGACTTGCGATTTAGAGAGGAGATAAAGTCGGATATCATAAAGGGTATGAATTGGGAGAAGATGGAAGCCTACAGAAATGACCCGAACCTAACACCCGAAGAAAGAAAACTCCTCTATATTCCAAAAAGTAAGATACAGCTTAATGACCTCGAAATGTATGGCGGAATTCCACCATACGACCGAACCATTATTCAGGCAGTTTGGTTCGCTGCCCTATTTCCGTTCGTCGCCATCGCTGCGTTCTATCTTTCGGCCGCAAACTCCACCAAGGCACAGAAATCCTTACTAAAACCGGATTCGTCCTAGCTTCCCCAACCGTGTATTCTGTGTGTTCCGTGGTAACAATTCCTGCATGAACCCCCTCGAAGGCATCTGGCAGCCGCTCTACGCCGAGCTCGGCGGCGAGGAGGCACCCAAGATGATGCTCGAAAAAATGGAGGTCGAACTGGTCGGCGGAAACTACACCGTCCGCTTCGGTGGTGTCGCCGCCGACCAAGGCACCTACACCATCGACGCCGAAGGTCACCTCACGCTCACCGGCGTCGCCGGCCCCAACGCCGGCCGCACCATCCCGGGCCTCTTCAAGTTCGCCGGCAGCACCCTCTCCATCTGCTACGGCCTCGGCGGCGTCCGCCCCGAGAAATTCCACACCAGCCAGGACCCCGAGCTCTACCTCGTGAATTACACAAGAAAAGTAGCGAGTGGTGAGTAGCGGGTAGCGAGCACCCCGAGATCCAGCCGCCTCGCCTGACTTTCTACTCGCTACTCACTACCCGCTACTCGGTCCCCCATGCGCGTCACCGGCCTCTTCCTCTACCCCGTGAAATCCCTGCGCGGTTACGCCGTGCCCACGGCGGAGCTCGACGCCCTCGGCTTCGCCGGCGACCGCCGCTTCCTCGTCGTCGACGCCACGGGCAAGTTCATGACGCAGCGCACCGCCCCCCGTATGGCCTGCATCGACGCCCGGCTTTCACCCGGCACGCTCATTCTCTCCGCCGACGGTGCGGGCAGCGTCTCCGTCCCGACCGCCTCCGATCCGGCCGCCCCGCTCCGCACCGTCAGCGTCTGGAAAAGCGAGGGCCTGCAGGCCGAGGATTGCGGCGCGGCCGCCTCGGCCTGGCTCAGCGATTTTCTTGGCCTGCCCTGCCACCTCGTGCGCATCGGCGAGAAATTCTCCCGGCCCATCCTCAAGTCCGCCGCCCGGCCCGGCGACGTTTTCACCTTTGCCGACGGCTGTCCGTTTCTTGTCATCAGCGAAGCTTCGCTCGCGCAACTCAACGACCGCATCCAGGAAAACCACGGCGAACCCGTCCCCATGAACCGCTTCCGGCCGAATATCGTCGTCGATGGCTGCGACGCCTTCGCCGAGGACACCTGGTCGGGCATCCAAATGGGCGAGGCGAGGTTTCGCAGCGCCGGCAAGTCCGTCCGCTGCATCGTCACGACCACCAACCAGCTCACCGGCGAGCGCGGCAAGGAGCCGCTGAAGACCCTCGCGACCTTCCGCCGCAATCCCGCCGATCCCACCGAGGTATACTTCGGCGTGAACCTCATCCACGAGTCCAAGCAGGGCACCATCCGCGTGGGCGACACGGTGCATCCACTGTAGGAGGGGCTTTACGCCCCGATGTTTGAGCTTCGGCCCAGCCCACCATGAACCACCCTTTCCTCAATCGCGACGCCTTGCTGGGCCTCGGCGTCTGCCTCGCCATGGTCGGCCTGGTGCTGCGCGGCTTCGCGCGGAACTTCCGTCGCGACCTCGCCCGGCGTAAAGAGCACCTGCGGGATGAGCGCAAATCCGGCGAGTCCAGCCTCACCGGGCAGCTGGAGCAACCGCCCGGCTGGTTGGACAAAAATCTCGGATTGCTCGCCAACCTCATCCTGGTCGCCGGCGTGGCGCTCAGCGCCTTTTCTTTCTTCCGGGATTGAACGGCCGCCGGCCCCTCACCCTTCGCCGCTGACCCGCCCGCGCGACGCCTTGTGCTTCGCCCGGTGCTTCTTGGCCTCGATCATCCGCACCTTCTGACCGCGTGATTTCTGGCGCTTCTGCCGGCGGACCAGTTCCCGGGCTCCCCGGGCCTGATTGGCCGTCTCCAACCTCCGCCCTTCCAGTTTTTCGGCCAGCTCGACCCACGCGAGCAGCCGGTTGACCGACTGGTTGCGTTCACGCTGGCACCGCACCTCCACCCCGGTCGGCAGGTGTTTCAGGCGCACCGTGGAGGAGGTTTTGTTGATTTTCTGCCCGCCCGCACCGGCCCCCCGGATAAAATGCTCCTCCACCTCCCCGGGCGACACGCCCAAGGAGACAAATCGCGCCCGCAGCGACGCTTCCACGATGTCGGGAAAATCGGCCATGGTCTGGTTTAGCCACAAAGAGTCACAAAAAGACACGAAAAAGCTACGGCCCTTGGTCTACCTTGGTTATTGTGCCTTTTCGTGACTTTTCGTGGCCATCTTCTGAAACTCAGCCTCCCTTCTGCAGTCTCAACGGCTCCCAGCTCTTCTCTTGTCACACTTCACCCCTCTAGACTTACTCCGTAGCCATGATCACCGGTCCCGATTGGTCCAAGAAACTCCGCAACGAAATCGGCCAGGCTGTCATCGGCCAAGATGCCGTGATTGAGCGCATGCTCGTCGCCCTGCTGGCCAACGGCCACGTCCTCCTTGAGGGCATGCCCGGCCTCGCCAAGACGCTCCTCATCCGGTCCCTCGGCACGGCCATCGGCGTCCAGTTCGAGCGCATCCAGTTCACCCCCGACCTCCTGCCCAGCGATGTCGTCGGCACGATGATCTTCTCGCCCAAGGACGGCGGCTTCACCACCCACAAGGGCCCGATCTTCGCCAACCTCGTCCTCGCCGACGAAATCAACCGCGCCCCCGCCAAGGTCCAGTCCGCCCTCCTTGAGGCCATGCAGGAGCGGCAGGTCACCATCGGCGGCGGCTCGCACCTTTTGCCCAAGCCTTTCTTCGTGATGGCCACGCAAAATCCCGTCGAGCAAGAGGGCACCTACCCGCTCCCTGAAGCGCAGACTGATCGCTTCCTCTTCAAGCTCCTCGTCGACTACCCGTCCGCCGCCGAGGAGTCCTTGATGATGGAGAAGTGGGGCCAGGTCACCCAGCAACCCGTGCTCAAGGCCGTCTCCAGCGGCGAAGAACTTCTCTCCCTCCGCACCCAGGTTGACGCCATCCACGTCGCGCCCGCCGTCCAGGCCTACATCCTGGCCCTCGTCCGCAGCTCGCGCGATCTCGCCGCCCAGGCCGAGGGCACCGGCGGCAGCGCCAAGCGCCTCCTCAACTTCGGGGCGTCGCCCCGTGCCTCGCTCGCCCTCTTCCAGGCCGGCCGCGCCCTCGCCTGGCTCCGTGGCACCGACTACCTCTCGCCCGCCCTCGTGCAGGAGATTTTCCACGACGCCCTGCGCCACCGCGTCGGCCTCACCTACGAGGCGGAAGCCGAGGGCCTCAGCACCGACAAGGTGCTCGACCAGGTCCTTATCCGCACCCCCGTCCCGGCCAAAGTCTGACGTTTTTCTGTAGCGGCGCTCTATGAGCGCCGTCCGGCGGTCACAGACCGCCGCTACATATGCCCGCTCCCGTCCAAACTCCCGCCTCCCTTGTCACCTCCCAGCTCGCGCTGCTCAAGCAGCTCGAGTGGCGCGTGCGCCATGCGGTGGAGAATGTGCTCAGCGGCGAATATCGCTCCGCCTTCCGCGGCCGCGGCATGGAGTTCGACCAGGTCGTCAAATACACCTTCGGCGACGACATCCGCGACATCGACTGGAACGTCACCGCCCGCCTCGGCGAGCCCTACCGCAAGAAGTTCATCGAGGAACGCGAGGTCTCC
>JAYUBB010000174.1:0-5233 GCA_043741015.1 Opitutaceae bacterium | reverse complement strand
ACCCGCTACGACAAACTGGCCGAGACCTTCCTCGGCTTCGTTTGTCTCGCGGCGATCCTTGATTGGCTCACTCATTGATTTTGCAAACACACCCTAGTCTCTGCGCATGAGGGTGGGTTTCTTCGATCCTTCTTCCTCCAGGCAACCTCTCGATGCCAAAATCGAATTCGGGATTGTCGGAAACCGCCTTGGATTTCATTGGCTTCAACGTTGTCTTCTGCGCCTTGATCCCGACGAATTCTATCAACCAGCGAATCGCGACCATCCGTCCTTGATGAATCCCGTGATGGACACATAGCCCTCCGAGGTTAGCAGGTATGGTCAGTTGACTGTGCGATTGGCCAAATCGTCCAACCAACACGCTCATTCCTATCCCAGCCCGAACTCGATAAGGAATGTGTTCGTACAACCACCGCTGTTCATTCGTCATTTCTGCAGTCATTCTATTAGGCTAGCGTGCTCACAGAATCATTCAAACCGTAACGGGCCGAGCTAGAGGTCAGGTCGCGGATCGTGATATCGGCCTTCGCCGCCCACTTTCCGTCAAATCACGGTACCCCCAACGGCCCCATTTCCAACACCGTGATGGCTTTGGCATATTTATTTGCACGCCTTGCAGCATAGCGTCATGGCTTTAGTCGTGAGACCGCTTTGGAAAAGGATTATCATATCCGTTGTATCGTTAACTGCGGTTTATTACGTAGCTCGATTTGTGAGCCATCAACGGCAAGAAGCGGAACTTGCGCGTATTCATGCAAAGGAAGAAGCAGAAAAGGAACGGATTGTAAGTTTTGCGGATTTCATGGGCATGGGGAAAACAACTCTTCCAGTCGTCATTTTAGAGAAACGTGATGGGTATCTCAAAATTCGCGCGCCGAATGGAAATGTTTTCGAATACTCTGGCGCCTACACAATCTTGCAGTGACGGACAGGTCGGCGAGCCGAGAGGCCGAAAAGCTGAACAGGGGCCGAGCCAAGGGGTCTGGCTTTGTGGGCGTGTTGCCCAAATCGCCCCGGTGATTGAACAGTACAGCGGGCGGAGCGTCTGACGCAGGCAATATGATGGGCACACACGATGGGCAGAAGGAGATGTTCAGCTACGAGGTAAATCTGGACCGGCGCGTGCGAGCGGATCATCCGCTGCGGGCGGTGCGGGCCCTGATTGACTTCAGTTTCGTGCGCCAGGAGGTGGCGCATTGCTACGGCTACAACGGCCAGGTTTCGGTCGATCCGGAAGTGATCCTCAAGCTCATGTTTCTGCTCTTCCTCGACAACGTGAAGAGTGAGCGGGAACTGATGCGGATGCTGCCCGAGCGGCTGGACTACCTGTGGTTCCTTGGCTTCGGGCTCGAAGATGAGGTCCCCGACCACAGCGTGCTGTCCAAGGCCCGCGCCCGCTGGGGCCAGACGATCTTTGAGTCCCTGTTCGTGCGCACCGTGCAGCAGTGCGTTCAAGCCGGGCTGGTGGACGGGACCAAACTCCACCTCGACGGCAGCCTGATCGATGCCAGTGCCAGCCGTGACTCCGTGGTCAAGGCATCCCCCGAGCTGATCACCGCACTCAAACGCGCCTATCAGGTGGAAGAGCGCAAGCTGGAGGGCCATACCGGCGCGCCGCACTATCAACCCGTCAACGCTACGCTATGCAGCATGACCGATCCCGACGCCCCCTGCGTCCGCAACAGCAAGATCGGCGCCTCTGGCGACACCCGCCCCCGCTACAAGCAGCACCGCGCCGTCGATGACCGTTGCGGCGTCATCACCGCGACGGTCACGACGCCCGGTGACGTGGCCGAGCCCACCCAGACCGTTCCGCTCATCGAACAGCATCAGCGCAACGGCAGTGGCGCGGTCGCCACCGTCATCGGCGACCAGCAATATGGGACGATCGACAATCACCGCACGCTCCAGCAACGCGGCATCTGCACCCATCTGAAGATTATGCCTGGCCGGCCCCGGACTCCCGGTCGCTTCGCCCCGGACGAGTTTGCCTACGACGAGGCCACCGACCGTTACCGCTGTCCCGCCGGTCAGTGGTTGCATCCCCGCGGCTATGATGCCCAGCGCCAGCACACCGAGTATGTCACCCGCAAGGGCGTGTGTGCGGCCTGTCCCCTGCGGCCCCAGTGCACGAACTCCAAGCACAGTCGCATGGTGAGCCGTTACCGCGAACATGCTCTGGTCCTGCGGGCCAGAGCCCAAGCCACCAGCAAGGCGGCCCGGGCGGACTATCGCCGCCGCCGCCACCTGATGGAAGGCAGCTTCGCGCAGTCGGCCAACTGCCACGGCGGCAAACGCAGCCGGTGGCGCCGGCTCTGGCGCCAGCAAATCCAGGATTGGCTCATCGCCGCCTGCCTGAAAGTGAGATTATTGGTCAAGGCGCTCCGCCCCGGCCCACAGACAGGGGAAAATCAGGTCATGGGCGGCTTGGCCCGGTTGCTGAGCGCGGCACCACACGATTTTAAGGCCCGCCTCGCCGAATGCGCCGGCCGCCTTGCACCGGCCGAACAGATTTTTTCCTGACTCGGCAAATTCTCACCTTTGGGCAACACGCCCACAAAGCCAGACCCTTGCTCGATCCTATCGGGAATAAGGCAGCCTGATCCCATCCGCCGCCTCTTGCTGGGGGGACGGCGGGTGACAGTTGCCGACCGAGCAATCAGGGTTTCAAGTCAGAGTTCCACATGTCATGGACGGCTTGCCATTTTCCGTCTCGGCCTTTCTTCCAGACACAAAGATATTTGCCGGTGTCATTGATCGTTTTGCCATCGGCGCCATTGACCGAAAGGGCGTAGGTGCCGGCCGTGTAGCCCATCTCGCCGCTCTTGGACACCTCGGCATGATTGGTCTTCCAGGAAATCTTGAGTGACGGATCAGCGAGCATGGCCGCCCAGGTCGCCTTCGCGTTCGCGCGTCCAACCACCACGACTTCGTTCGGTGGGTAAACCACCGCATCTTGCGCATAGAATGAAGCCACCTTCTCAACGTCGCGGGCTCCGGCAGACGCCGACCATTGGTTATCAAGGCTGGCCAATTCCTGGGCTTCCTTGCTCATCTCAGCGGCATGGGATTTTTGACCGGAGCACAGGACTGAGCACAGTCCGAACAAGGTGACTTTGATCAACAGGGGGAGTTTGTTCATGCGCTGTTGATGCTCCAGCCTTGCGTGGACCACAAGTCAGGAAGCCAGGGTCAGGGCAATCAGACGGGGTCAGGCTGGGCTTTACCATTTACCTTCGCCGAGCCAAGGCCGTCACGCCTGACGCCTGCCCGAGCCGACCGGCGCCCCGCCGTGGGCCTCGCGATGACAAGGTATTTGAAGGCTGTTCCCGCCCAAGCCCGTTTGTAACGTATTATATTACAAATCTCCCACCGACCGCCTCCACCCACATGTCACCTGTTAAGTGACATTGGTTTTCTCTCTTTCGCGCTCTTCGTGTCCTTCGTGGTTAATTTCTGAGGCCGAGCCAAGGCCGTCACATCTGACTCCCGCCCGAGCCTGCCGGCCGCTCGCCGCAGTTTCGCCCACCTGACCCGTCGGATTATTCACGTGCAGGACACGAAGGGCGTGAAGGCCCTGCCCCTCAGTAGTGAAAGCGCAGTTGCAGGAGCCACACGCTGGCCCCGCTCACCTTGTAAACCACCCGGTGCTCGCCATCGATCCGGCGTGACCAACAGCCTTGGTATTCATGCTTCAGGGGCTCGGGTTTGCCGATGCCACCAAAGGGTTCGCGCACAATTTCCTTCAGGAGCAGGTTGATCCGTTTCACTTGCCGGGCATCGGTCGCCTGCCAGTGCAGGTAGTCCTGCCAGGCCTCCGGCGTGAAGACCAGGTTCATGTCCGCTCAGACCGCGGCCAGCTTGCGGACCTTGCCGCGGCCCTTCGCCATTGAGCGGAGGGCTGAGCGCAGACGCGCGGCGTTCTTGGGGCTGCGCGTGAGGTAGGCCGTCTCCTCCAACGCCTGGTATTCCGCCATCGAGAGCATCACCACCGCCTGGTCGCGGTTGCGCGTGATGACCACGGCCTCGCTGTCCTCGCACACCCGGTCCATGGTGGCGGCGAGATTCTCCCGGGCGGCGGTGTAGGTGATGGCTTTCATCTGGACAGGATCCTGTCCAGATACTCCGCCCCGTCAAGTGGCCAGATTTCATAACTGAGCCAACGCCGTCACGCCTGACTCTTTGCCGCAGTTTCGCCCCGGATTCCTGCCTCAACCGGGGTTTGACGTACTGCCTCTTTCTGGCTTCATTCCCTCCATGCCACGCAAGGTCAATGAAATCGTCGAGGAGGCCCGCCAGTTGCCCTACGGGGAGCGCGCCGAGCTGATCGAACAACTGATCGCCGACTCCGCCAAGGACCTCGATCCCGAGATCGAAAAGGCCTGGGGCGATGAAGCCCTGCGTCGCCTCGCCGAGATGGAAAGCGGTCAAGTGAAGGGAATCCCGGGTGATCAAGTGTCGGCCGAGATCCGCAAAATTGTCGGTCGGTGAAACCAGCCATCCTCCACCCCGAGGCCAGGGAAGAATATCGGGAGGCTGCGCGTTACTATGCCGGTATCCTTCCCGAGTTGGGCGGCCGATTCTACGACGAGATTGAGCGCTTGATCGCCGAAGCCTGCCAGTCGCCCGGCACCTTCCGGTTCATCCGTAAGCCTGCCCGGCGGCACTTCACCCGCGATTTCCCCTACGGCATCATCTACGTCGAGCGCCCCGACGACATTTGGATCCTCGCCGTCATGCCCCTCCGCCGGGAACCAAACTATTGGAAAGAACGTCTCACCTGAGGGCCAGAAGGGGGTTTAAGTCTTTCAGTCGAACCGAGCCAACGCCCTCACGCCTGACTCTTTGCCGCAGAATAGCGACGGATGACGCGCTAGTTCCGCGGACAAACACCGGGCCCGCAGCAACGGGCAACGGCGCGCGCCTTCTTGCCTCGCCGACTTATCCGCCATAGCGCTTGGCGACGGCGGAAGCCTGGGTGAAAGCGGGTGCGAGAGTCCCTCCGCCCAAGCCATTAAGTAGTTTAAAAGACTACTTGCTCCCCTCCCGCCCAAATCCACCTGTCACGTAAGGCGTGACATCGGTTTCCCCGGTGCGGGAATAATTTGCCAGTGACACCGGCGTGAGTTAACCCCGGAACATGATACCCCTCCGCAAATCCCTGCTGGTTGTCTCTATCCTCGCGCTGGCCTTTATGGTCGGCGGTTGCGCCACGTCCGCCCGTCCCATGGTT
>JAYUBB010000173.1:0-16065 GCA_043741015.1 Opitutaceae bacterium | reverse complement strand
ACCCGCTACGACAAACTGGCCGAGACCTTCCTCGGCTTCGTTTGTCTCGCGGCGATCCTTGATTGGCTCACTCATTGATTTTGCAAACACACCCTAGTGCGCAGCAGGTGGGCTCACGCCGTCACCGTATCGAGCGAGCAGCTCTCGACGGGGGTTTCGCAGTTCGGTCGGGCGATGATACCGGGGTAGGGTTCGTTGGCGAATAACTTGGTCGGCTCGCTTAGCAGGTGGCGGTCGCATACGGCGAAGAGTTCGGTTTCGGTCAGGGCCCGGCGCATGTCGTGGAGAAACCGGCCTTCCGCGTCCACGCTCTGGCCGACGAAGTTCAGGTATTTCTTCATCTTGGCGACATGGGCCAATTCCGGAATGCCGGGAGCATACGTTTCACGGTAGAGCCGGGTGATGTATTCGCGGACCTCCGCGAGGGTGATGGCCGTGACAGGCTGGCCGGCGAGCTTCTCGCGGATCTGCCGGAAAACCCACGGATTGCGGATGGCATGGCGGCCGAGCATGACGCCGGCAGAGCCGGTTTCGGCAAGGACAGCCGCAGCCTTGTCGGCGGAAGTGATGTTGCCGTTGGCGAGCACCGGACAGCGGACCGTCCGGGTCGCGTGGGCGATAAAGTCGTAGTGCACGTCGCTGCGGTAACCTTCCTTGACCGTGCGGCCGTGGACGCTGAGGAGATCGACGCCATGCTTGTTGATGAGGTCGAGGACCCGTTCGTAATTGTCCGTCGAATCGAAGCCGATGCGCATTTTGACGGTGAACAGCCCGGGCACGACGTCGCGGATGGCCCCGATC
Source organism: Opitutaceae bacterium (assembly GCA_043741015.1). GTDB lineage: Bacteria > Verrucomicrobiota > Verrucomicrobiia > Opitutales > Opitutaceae > Lacunisphaera. Next base: position 15,264 of record JAYUBB010000173.1, on the reverse strand, counting down.
AGCTCGTCGATCTTGGCCGGGTCGCGCAACAGGCCGCCACCGACGTTCTTCTTATAAATCTTGGGGGCGGGGCAGCCCATATTGAGGTCAATGCCGGCGATGGGATACTTCAACAGTTCCCTCACCGTGCGGACCATGTCGGGCACATGTTCGCCAATGAGCTGGGCGAAGACGGGCCGGCCGGTCTGGTTTTCCGTGATGGAGCGGAGAATATGCTTCTCCGGCCGGGACTGGCCATGGACGCGGAAGAACTCGGTGAAGAAGTAATCAGGCGCACCGTAGTGGGCCATCACACGCATAAAGGGCAGGTCGGTGACGTCCTGCATCGGGGCCAGCGCCGTGAGCGGCTGGCGCGTGATGTGGCCGGCGGGAAGGGTGCGAGCAGGCAGGCTCATCGCCTTACTGGTCTCCCTCGTCCTTGGGCTCTTCCTTCTGCTGCTTCAGGACGCGCTCCAGAATCTCCGACATGTCCTCCACCACATCAAATACCTTGCGGGCGACGAAAATGGGGCGCTTCTGCTGGAGGGCGAGCACGATTGAATCGCTCGGGCGGGCGTCGAGCTCCAGGAACTTGCGGCCGAGCTCGTTCTGCATGTGAAGGATGATGCGGGCGAAATAGGTGCCCTCGTTGACGTCGTTGATGATGATGCGCTCGAGGCTGATCTCGAAACCCATGAGCAAGTGGCCGATGAGGTCGTGCGTGAGCGGGCGCTCCTTCTTGACGCCATTGATCGTCATGGAAATGGCGCTGCCCACGCTCGGGTCCACGTAGATGACAAAGGTCTTGTCGTCGTTGCCAAGGAACACGGCGCAGCCGTTGGCGGTGGGCATCAGGCCTTTGATGGAAACCTCGATAATATCGGCGGACATGGGGCTAAGTTGCGCGGAATCTGCGGAAGTTCAAGCCGCCCGGCTCAAAAGCCGTGCAGGGCGAGGCCCAGCGATTTGGCCTGCTTCAGGACGGCGGGCTTCTCAAGGATGATGACTTTGCCGGCCTCAAGGGCGGCGGCGGTGATGCCGGCCTCGTGCATGGCATGCAGGGTGCGCAGGCCGAAGACCGGCACGTCGAAACGGAAATCCTGCCGGGCCTTGACGGTTTTGACGAAGAGGGTCTCGTCGGTCTTGAAGCTGCCGGCGCGGCGGAGCATATCGTCGGTGCCCTCGAAGGCTTCCACGGCGAGAACGGTGCCTTTGCGGACAACGCAGCCCTGGCCGATGTCGAGCCGGGCGATTTCACGGGCGATATGTATGCCGTGCTGGAGGTATTCCTCATCCAGCGGGAGCTTGCCGCCGGCCATGCTGCCGGGAGTGGCGAGTTGGTCGTCGATGAAGGCGCGGGCGTCGAGGAGTGTCACGCCCAGTTTTTCAATCTCGATCGCGATGGCACCGAAGATGGTCTCGGCATTGCGGCGCTTGAGAGAAAAGAGCAGCGCGGCGGCCTTGAGGTCGGGGGTCAGTCCGTGAAAGAGTTTCTTCGGCTTTACCTGTCCGGCCATGAGGGCGTAGCCGGCGCTGAAATCCTTGAGGGCGTCGAGCATCTTGCCGATCTGGCCGACGTTCAGGGAAACCCGCTCCGCTGCCGGGAAGCTGGCGATCAGCTCGGGGCTGGTCTCGTCGTCCAGGGCGATCAGACGCACAGGCACCCCGGCGGCGCGGATGGCGGCGGCAGTGATGAGGGGGTAGCTGCCGCGGCCGGCGATCAAGGCGACGGGACGGGCGGCACTAAAGTTATGCGGGAGAAAAGCGGAAGGCACGGGCGGAGCTTGGGTGATTTGGCGGGCGGATAGAAGCGGAAAGAAAAGATGGCTTTGCTGCCGGAGACCCTTGCTTGCCGCTGCGGGGTGGGTCGTACGCACTCCACCTTAAACGGTCCACTTGAGCCACGGTAACCTAGCCGTGGAATTTTGCCTACGACTGCGAGCCGTAGTATTTCTTGTAACTGCGGTAATAGCGGTAATTGCTGTAATACTCGATGCGGCGGGGGGAGAGGCCGTTGAGCACGATGCCGAGCAGCTCGTTTTTGCCTTCCCTGAGCTGCTTGATATAGAGACGGATGTGTTTCCGGTAGGCGCGATTGAAACGGCAGACGTAGATGACCTCGTCGGTGCGCTCCGAAATGAGCAATGAGTCGGTGACGGCACCCATGGGAGGCGAGTCGATTACAATAAGATCGAAGTGCTGCTTCATGGCCTCGATGAACTGGCCGAAGACGGGCTTCTCGAGGAGCTCCGTCGGGCTCTTGGAGCGACCGCCGGAACGAAGCAGGTAGAGGTTCTCATCCACCTTGGCCAGTCCCAGTGCCGGGTCGGTAAAGGGATCGGCCGGGATAACGGCCCCAGCCTCAAACCAGGCGATGAGGCCGACTTCGTTGGTGAGCTTGAAGTGACGGTGCAGCATCGGACGGCGCATGTCGCAATCCATGATGAGGACGCGCTTGCCGTGGCGGGCAAAGGAGGCGGCGAGGTTGCAACTGATCATCGTCTTGCCTTCACCGGGGATGGTGCTGGTGACGAGGATGGACTTGGGAAAGTCGAGTTTGGACTGGATCTTGACGGCGCTGTAAATGCTCAGGAATGCCTCGGAGCCCGGGGAGGTATTGTTGCTGTTGACGAGGGAATGTTTCTCGGTGTCGGGCACGTCGCCCAACTCCGGGATGATGCCGAGCAGAGTGGTGCCGATGAATCCTTCAATATCCCAGGCGCTCTTCACCCGATCGTCGATGAAGCTGAGGCCGATGGCCACGGCGGCAAAGACCAGCAGGCCGAGGCCGATGCTGGTCTTGATGATGTTCCGGAGATTGGGCGTGTAGGGGGCCCCGGCGGGCAAGGCGCGGTCGAGCGGCTTGACCGGGATGTTCTCCAAGTTCTTGGAGGTGGTTGTCTGGTTAAGACGGTCGAGGATCTGGATGTAGTTGGTCTTGGCTACCTGGGCCTGGTTCTCGAGGCTTTTGAACTCGATGGAGAGCTCACCCAGGCGCAACTGGCCCAGCTCGGCCTCCTTGTATTCCTTGATGTAGGAGGCCTCGGTTTCCTTGAGTTTCTGGTATTGGGTGCGCAGGTCGGAAAGGGACTGCTCGATGTCGTGCTTGATCTGCTCGGTAATAACATCGATCGAGTTGGCGACATTGAGCATCTTGGGGTGCCGCTCGAGGTAGCGCTCACTCAGCATGGACTGCTGATTGCCCAAATCGGCCAGCTGTTTCTTCAGGACCGGGATGTTGCCGTACGCGGAAATATAGCTGATCTCCAGAAGATTGCCGTTCTGCTGCTGCATTCGTTCGATCTGGCCCAGGAGGGTCTCGATATCGATGCGGTTCAACCGGGCGCTGGTGAGGGTGGTATTGATCGCGCGGAGGCGCTCGCTGATGATGTTGATGCTGTTGTCGAGCGAGACGAGGTTGTGTTTGCGGCGGTAATCCTGCAGGTGTCCCTCGGCGGCCTCGGATTCGCGGCGCAATTCCTCGGCGCGGTTGCGGAGGTATTCCACCGCGGACTCGTTCTTTCCGCCAACGTTTTCAAAAAGGTAGCGCATGAATTGATCGACGTAGCGGTTGGCGATCAGCGCGGCCCCTTCGGGGTCGCGGTTGGTGGCGGTGATATTGATCAGGAAACTGTTCCGGATGGACTGTGGGGTCATGCTGCCGAGCAATTGGGCCACCGGGGGAGGGCTGGCGCCAGGATTGAGTTCCTTGAGGTAGGGCCGCTGGAGTATTTTGATTTCCTCGGGCGTCAGTGACTGGGCCACCATGGTGCGCAGGCGGCCGCTGGTGAGGATCTGGATATATGTATTGAGGTCGATGTCGGAGCGGACGGCGGTGTCGACCACCTGCTCGCTGATGACCACACGCTCCGGGCGCTCGAACTGCATGGTGGCGACGCTGGAAAACATCTCGGTTTCCTGCGCCTTGTAGTATCCCACGGAAAGAGCCACGAGGAGGGCCACGGGCAGGGCGATCCAGAGCCGCTCCCGGAGTATCACATAGTAATCCCGCAGCGAGCGACGCTCCACCACCTGACTGTCATTGCCGTGAAGGGACGGACCTCCGGATTTGTCAGGGGCGGTTGTAGGTAGGATATCCTGGGCTGACATTGGAGTTTAACTTAAAACAGGCTCTCCGGCACGTAGACAATGTCACCAGGTTGAAGCAAGAGCGTGGTGTCATCGATTTTCGAATCCTTCTTTCCTTTGATAATGCTATCGACGTCCACTGTGAAGACTTTCTTCGTGCCGTCGGGCAGGATGCGGGTGACGCTCACCGCCGAGCCCTTGCCAATGTCGTCGATGCCGCCGGCCTTGGTGACCAACTCGACCACGGTAAAGGTTGACTCGATGGGGAGAGTGTAACGACCGGCATTGCGGATGCGGCCTTGGATGGAGACCTCGCGGGGGGCATACTCCTCCACACTGACGGTGACCTGGGGGTTGCGAAGAAAGCGACCGTCCTTGTAGGCGTTTTCGATGACGGCCTGTGCCTCGATGACGGTCAGGCCACCGATGCCGATCTCACCGATGAGCGGGAGATTCACCCGGCCGCGGGCGTCAATGCGGGTGAGGCTGGTGAGATCCTCCTCCTGATAAACGGCAATTCTGACACGGTCGGCGAGTGCGAGCGTGTGAATGTAGCTCTTTTTGTTGCTCGTATTCTGGCCTTGGGCACGGGCAGAACCGACTCCAGCCAGGAGCAGCAGCGCGATGAAGGAAAGCAGATGGCGTGAGTGCTTCATAGGGATGAATTAGTAGCGGCTGGATACATCAACGGAGAATCCGTAGCTATCGAAGTCGGAATAACTCACGGAGGACCAGTTGCGGAAATAAGAATAGGCGGCGCCCAGCTGCAAATGGTCGTTCATCGTATAGTGAACACCGGCATTCCAGCTAAGGAAGGTGTCTTTCCGGCTGGACTGGGCTTGGCCAAGGAAATCATTTTTTCCGACGGAAAGACCGCTATTGAACTCCACCTTGCGAGAGTAGGAGTAGGTGCCCTTGAGGGACATGCTGGTCGAGTCGACGGAGTGACCAGTGGCGATGGTGTTGAAATCGCGGTTGAACAGAAGGCCGAGGGACAGTTTGCGGGTGATCGGCCAGTTGAGCGAGGCCTGGGCGTTATACTGGTTGAATCGTTCCCCGCCATTGGCGGGCACGTTGCGGACTTGGTAGCCGATGCGGATGGTGCCCGACATTTTGGAGAATATCCCGCCAGTGGCTCCGATGTTGAACCAATGATCGACGCTGCGGCCTTCAACCGAGGTCGTGGCCACCCTGAGACGGTAGCCGCCAAGCAGGTCGAGCTTTGAGGTGTAGACGTAATACAGGTCCACTCCCTCGCTAAAATCCGTATAATTAACCAAGGCCTGGCTGCTGCTGTAGCTTCGGTGCAAGTAGCCGCTGGCTGAAGTGAAATATATCTTGTCGTTGACGGGGTATTTGACGTTGAGCGAGAGCGGAAAATTCCACGAGCTGGTGCGCAGGTTCACGGCACTGTCCGAGCGGGTCTCCCGATAGGCGCTCACGGACAACGAGCCGGTGGTGCGTCCCGTCGTCTTGTTCAATTCCAGCAGGAAATTCGGATTGATGGTGTTCTCATCCTTGTATTTCCCGTAGCGCACGAAATCGATCTTGGCGATTGAGTTGATGGCAATGATGCCTGCGCGACGCTTCAACTCGGCTCCCAGCTGCGCACTGGTCGTGTAGTCGCCGCGGCCCACGGGCTCGGCGAACATGTTGCTGCTGTAGCTGTAGGTGACGCCGCCAAAGACGAACAGCTGGTTGCGCGATCCATCGATGTTCAGCAGTGCGCTGCTTGGCACCACCACCACCAGCGGGGCGGCCAGCAGAAGCATTCGGGCGAAGCCTGGGCGGGGTGACGACGGCATTTTTCAGCGGAATTAGGTTCCGGGCAGCCGGTCAGGGCTGACGACAATATTGGTGGGTGGATTTTGCGGCACGGTGGGCTTGGCGACGATTTCCTGTGCGCCTTCATCCGCGTTTGCACCGGCGGGCTCGGATTCGGCGGTTGGCGGGGTGCCTTCAGCAGGCTTGCCCACCTCGCTAGCGGGCTGATCGAGGCCTGCTTCGGCCTTCTTTCCGATAATCTCGAAGGTGACGGAGCTCTTGGCATTGCAGGCCGTCCCGATGCGTTCGTCGGCCGCTTGAATGGCTGCGGGGGGAATCGGTCCGATCGTAATGACCGGCTTCAGCCCGACCACCGAAGCAGGGCGGATAATCGCTCGCTCACCCGGACGGAGGATCTGCCCGCCGACATCCCGGTCGTTGTGGCGCACGGTGAGATCGCCTTCCAGCAGGTCGACGATAGTCTCAGTTGGGTTGGATTCGATCGAAACCCTCCCACCGCGGATGTTAATCGCGCCATGCGGGGTAGTGTAGAGCATTGAGCTGCCGGAGATAAGCTGGCTGGTGCAGATACCGACCGCGCCACGGGAGACGAAGACGTCGCTCTGCGAGACCGAAGGCTCGTAGGACGAATCCAACTGGCTGTTGCGTTCCAGATGGAAGGGTTCCTGGACAAAGCGGTTGATCTCCACGTGGGTGTTCTCGTCCACGAACAATCCTGTGCCGTTGGAGAAAACCAGCGCGTTGTGGGAGTTGGCCTTGGTTTCAATCACCGTGCCCGGAGCATCGAAGGCGGTGGCCTGCCTGGCCGTGTAGATTTTGTCCCCGTTTTGAATCTGCGACTCGCCCTTGGCCTCGGCCATATACACTTTGCTGGTTGGTCCTTTTTTCTTACCGAGCTGGCGCTGGGCAAATGAACTTGGGGCGGCAACAGCGAGCGCAAGCACGCTCACGAAAAGCAGGCGGAAAGAATTCGTTTTCATAGCCGGGGTAAAATTTAGCTGGCAGGTGGACTTGGCAATACGGGGATTTATTTATACCTAGCTATAACTAGGGTATTACACCTATTACAAGCGTAAATCCGTATGGTTTACGGGTTTTTGCGTAAGTCATTAGACCAGAAAGTTTATCAATCTGCCCTTAACGTAAATAGTCCGCTTGATCGCCTTGCCAGCGAGGTAAGGGCCGACCTTGGGGTGCTGCTCAGCCAAAGTCTTCAATACAGCTTCGCTCACCCCGGGTTCCACTTCCACCTCACCGCGGTGCTTGCCGTTCACCTGCATGACGATGGTGATCGTGCTCGAGACGAGCTTCGCGGCGTTGTAGGCCGGCCAGCCAGCGGCCGCGACGGAACCGGTCTGCCCGAGCCGGGCCCACAGTTCCTCGGCCAGATGCGGGGCGTATGGTGCGAGGATTCGCAGGAAGTCGAGCATGACGGCGCGGGGCACGACCGGCTCCTTCTGGAGCGCGTTGCCGAGGATCATCATCTGCGAGATCGCGGTGTTGAACTTCAACGCCTCGGTGTCCTCGCCGACTTTCTTGATCGTTTCGTGCAGGACCTTCTCCGCCTCGGGCGAAAGTGCGCCGCCGTCGGTGATGCGCGGGTTGACCGCGCCCTCCGGGTCGAGGCACTCGCGCCAGATCTTTTTCAGGAAGCGGTGCACGCCCTCGATGCCCTTGGTGTTCCAGGGCTTCATGGCCTCGAGCGGCCCGAGGAACATGAGGTAGAGCCGCAGGGAGTCCGTGCCGTAGGCAGCGATGATATCGTCGGGGTTGACGACGTTGCCGCGGCTCTTGGACATCTTCACGCCGTCCTCGCCGAGGATGATGCCCTGGTGGAAAAGTTTCTTGAACGGCTCGGGTTGCGGCACGACGCCGAGGTCGAACAGCACCTTGTGCCAGAAGCGGGCGTAGAGCAGGTGGAGCACGGCGTGCTCGGCGCCGCCGACGTAGAGATCGGGCGTGCCCCAATACTTCAGCGCCTCCGGGCTGGCGATGGCGCCTGGGTTCTGCGGATCGAGGTAGCGCAGGTAATACCAGCATGAGCCGGCCCATTGCGGCATGGTGTTGGTCTCGCGGCGGGCGCGCACCCAGGCGTCGCCGGCGGGTTTCGGCTGTGTCGCGGACACGCTGGCGCCGGTCTGGACGTTGAACCAGACCTCGAGCCACTCGGTGACGTTCGCCAGCGGGCTCTCGCCATTGCCACTGGGCAGATAGGTCTGCACTTCCGGCAGCACGAGCGGCAGAGCGGTGTCGGGGAGCGGCAGGGCGTAGAGCGTGACGCCTTTCTCAGCGAAGGTGACGGGTTGCTCCGGCAGATCCTGGCGCAGCGCGGCGGCGGCGCGGTAGTCGGCCTCCCTCACCCAGACAATCGGGAAGGGCTCGCCCCAATAGCGCTGGCGCGAGAACAGCCAGTCGCGGAGCTTGTAGTTGATCCGACGGGTACCGAGATGCTTTTCCTGCAGCCAAGAAATGATCTTGGTCATGGCCTTTTCAGTCGTGAGTCCATCGAGGAAGCCTGAGTTGACCGCGATGCCAGAACCTTCGAAGGCGTTACTCTCTTGAGTAGCGCCTTGAATCTGAGAGCTGTCAGACTCCCATCCTGTAATTATCAGGGATGGCTTCATCGTGTTCAGCTCACGCAAGTATTCTTTGGCTTGCTGATAATCAGTCGTCGCTGGAAGAACGACTTGAGGAGTTGGCAGCGAGTAGAGTCGTGCAAATTCTAAGTCACGTTGATCGTGCGCCGGCACGGCCATGATCGCGCCCGTACCGTAGCCCATGAGCACGTAATCGGCAATCCAGATGGGCACGCGTTCGTTGTTCACTGGGTTGATCGCGTAGCTGCCGGTGAAGACGCCACTCTTGTCCTTGGCGAGGTCGGTGCGCTCAAGGTCGCTCTTGCTGACGGCTTTCCTGCGGTAGGCTTCGACCGCCGCACCCTGCTCGGGCTTGGTGAGCGCGGGTACCAGAGGGTGCTCGGGGGCGATGACCATGTAGGTGCAGCCGAAGAGCGTATCGGGCCGGGTGGTGAAAATCTTCAGGTCGCCGAGCGAGGTGTCCTCCAGCTTGAACCGCACCTCAGCGCCCTCGCTGCGGCCGATCCAGGCCTCCTGCATGCGTTTCGTCGAGTCGGGCCAGTCGACGTCCTTGAGGCCGTCAATCAACTGCTCAGCGTAGGCCGTGATGCGGAGCACCCACTGGCGGAGGTTGCGGCGCTCGACCGGATAGCTGCCGACCTCGGATTTACCGTCCACGATCTCCTCGTTGGCGAGCACGGTACGGAGTTCCGGGCACCACCACACCGGGCGCTCGTCCACGTAGGCGAGACCCTTCTTGAAGAGCTGCAGGAAAATCCACTGCGTCCAACGGAAATACTTCGGGTCGGTCGTATCGACCTCGCGGTCCCAGTCGTAAGAGAAGCCCAGCGCCTTGATCTGCCGGCGGAAGTTCGTGATGTTGTTCTGCGTGTTGGAGGCGGGGTGGGTGCCGGTCTTCACCGCGTGCTGCTCGGCGGGCAGTCCGAAGGCGTCCCAACCGATCGGGTGCAGCACGTTGAAGCCGCGGGCGCGTTTGTAGCGGGCGAGGATGTCGGTCGCGGTGTAGCCCTCGGGATGGCCGATGTGCAGGCCCGAGCCGGACGGGTAGGGGAACATGTCCAGCACGTAGTATTTCGGCTTGGCCGAGCCGTTTTCGGCCCGAAACGCGTTGGTTTTCTCCCAGACAGCCTGCCAATGGGGCTCGATCTTGAGGAACTCGTAGTCTTTGCAGTTGGTCGCTGACATTTCTTTAAACCCGTCACTGTGAGACATTCACCCATACCGTCAACCCTCCGAAGTCTCCTTGTCCGCGTCTCTGTGATGGATATTTGGCGGCCAGTAGCCTAACCACTCCGGGCATGTTCACCGGTATCATCGAGGAAGTCAGCCAGGTCGTCGCTTTCGCTCCCGCGAAGGACGCCTGGTCGCTGCAGCTTGCGGCACGTATCATCTCTTCCGACGTGACGATCGGGGACAGTGTCGCGGTCAACGGCTGCTGCCTCACGGTCACGCGGTTCGCTGTCGGAAACCTGTGGTTTGACCTGCTGGAGGAAACCCGCCGGTTGACGAATTTCAGCGAACTCAAGCCCGGCTCCGCCGTGAACCTTGAGCGCAGTCTCAAGCCGGAGAGCCGGCTGGGCGGCCACTTTGTTTCCGGTCACATTGATGCGCTCGGTCGCGTCGAGGTTTTCGAGGCCCGCGGCAAGGATCACTACCTGCGCGTCGTCGCGCCGGCCGGTTTCGGCCGCTACCTGGTCAGCAAGGGCTCCATCGCTCTCGATGGTATTTCCCTGACGGTCGCAGAAGTTAGTGGCGATTCGTTCGCCGTCTGGCTGATCCCCCACACCTTGGCGGCGACGAATCTCCGCGAAAAGCAAGCAGGCTCGGGCGTCAACCTGGAGTTCGACCTCCTTGCCAAGTATGTTGAAAAACTGACGGCGGGCCGGTCTGCTTGATCCCTGTGAACGTCCGCGAACATCTTCTGGCTCTCAACGATGAGCTCCGTCGGCTCAAGTCGGAGGGCCGGCGCAATGTATCCGTGACGGAGGAGAGCATCGCCGGGCTGCGCGCGGCGATCGCCGGTGGCCCGGTTGAAACTTTGGCACAGGAAGGCGTACCGGGACAAATCCCGGTTACTGTTCCCCGCGAAGCGCCGGCTCCGGTTCGAGTGATCGCGGCACCCAGGGCGATCACCCCGGTGCTACCCGCGACTCCCCCGATCAAACTTCCCGAGGGTGACAAGCACACCCGGTGGGCCGCCCTGCGCGAAATCGTGCTCAACGACGCGGTGTGCAAGGCCCGCGTCTATCCGGGCAAGCAGGTCGTTTTCGGCGTGGGCAATATCAATGCCGCGGTCATGTTTGTCGGCGAGGCGCCCGGTGGCGACGAGGAGGATCAGGGCGAACCGTTCGTGGGCCGCGCCGGCCAGTTGCTCAATCGCATGATCAAGGCCATGGGGCTCGACCGCAGTCAGGTCTATATCGGCAACATTTTGAACTGGCGGCCCGACATGGGCGCGCGCAACGCCGACGGCTCGCAGACCGGCAACCGGCCGCCGACGGCCGAGGAGATGGCCTATTGCCTGCCGTTCATCCGGGCGCAGATCACCGTCATCCAGCCGAAGGTGCTGGTCGCTCTGGGCAAGACGGCGGTGGACGGACTGCTCGGTGCCGACCGCTTCAAATCCATGGGCGCGGCGCGCGGCACCTGGCACGCCTATGCGGATACACCGCTGCGGGCGACGTATCATCCTTCCTATCTATTGCGCCAGGAGGGGCTGATGTCGGCAGCCGCGAAGAAGATCAAGCGCGACGCCTGGGAGGATATTCTCTGCGTCATGGAGCGCGCAGAACTCTCCATCTCGGAAAAGCAGCGCAACTATTTCCTGTGAAAACGCAGGCGATCATCGGTGGATTGCTCGGGCTGGGCTTTCTTCTCGCGGCGCAGGCCGCGCCGGCGGCATTCGATTTCGACCAATTGCAGGCGCGGGCGAAGTCACTCGCGGCCCGACCCTATTTGGCGAGCCCGTCGCACGTGCCGGGATGGCTTGGGGCCTTTAGTTACGATCAGCACCGTGCCATCATGTTCGATCCCGCCAAGGCTTGGTGGAAGCCCGAGGGGCTGCCGTTTCAGTTGCAGTTTTATCATCCAGGCTGGTTGTTCCGGCAGTCGGTGCTGATGCATGAGCTGGCCGACGGGCACGAGCAGCCCATCGCGTTTTCCACCGGATTGTTTAATTATGGCGATGCCACGACGGCGGGCCGTATTCCCCCGGACCTGGGCTTTGCCGGGTTCCGCATCCATTACGCACTGAACCAGCCGGATTACCTTGCCGAAATGGCGTCATTCCTGGGGGCGAGTTACTTCCGGGCTGTGCCGAAGGGATTGCAATACGGCCTCTCCGCCCGAGGCCTGGCCATAAATACGGGCGAGCCGGTCGACGAGGAGTTCCCGCGCTTCGAGGAATTCTGGGTGGAGCGGCCTGCTCCCGGTGCGACCTCGATTACGGTGTTTGCGCTGCTCAACAGCCCGAGTTTGGCGGGAGCCTACCGGTTCAGAATCACTCCCGGCATTGAAACTGTCATGGAAGTAAAGGTCTGCCTGTATTTCAGGAAAATGCCGGCAGTGCTCGGCGTGGCTCCGCTGACCAGCATGTTTCAGCACGGTGAAAATACCGGCTGGTCGCGCGATGACTTTCGCCCGGAGGTGCACGACTCAGACGGGTTGCTCATGCAGACCGGGGCGGGGGAGTGGATCTGGCGCCCGCTGACCAATCCCGGGCGCACCTGCACCGCGACGTTTGTGGACCGAAATCCACAAGGTTTCGGTCTGATGCAGCGGGATCGCGACTTCGAGCATTACGACGATCCCGTGGCCAATTACCATCAGCGGCCCAATGCCTGGGTCGAGCCGGTCGGGAATTGGGGCGATGGCACAGTGCGGCTCGTCGAGATTCCGACGCCCGATGAAACCAATGATAACATCGTCGCCTTCTGGGTGCCGGCCCGGTTGCCCACGATGGGCGAGCCCTTTGCCTTGGAATATCGGTTGCACTGGTCGGGCCCAGGCGCCGCCCGCCCTCCCGCTGGCTATGTCGTCGCCACGCGCCAAGGCGCCGTGCTGGACCACCCGGATCGCCGCCGGTTCGTGGTGGATTTCTCCGGTGCGGTCCTTGAGCAGGGTGCCGCCGCACCGGGGCTCAAGCCGATCGTGACCGTCGGCGCCGGGGCCAGCCTCGTGGGCGAGCCCTATGTCAGCAAAATCGGACCCACGGGCCGCTGGCGCGCGGTGTTCGAGCTGACGACCGACGATTCGCACCGTCCGGTGGAACTCCGCTGCTTCCTGCGCAACAACGAAAACGTCCTCACCGAAACATGGAGCCATCTCTGGAATCCTTGAACACGTTCCGGCCCCGCACGGGCACGGCGGACCAGTGGAACGAGGCCTTCATCCGCGTGGAGGACTACCTGCGTGCGCACCGCGTCCACAACCGGCTTCAGCAGATCACCATCCTGCAACGGGTGCTCGCCCGCGCGGCATTGCGGCACGAACGCGACACCACTCTCAATCCCACGACTCTGGCCGCTGAGGAAATCGACCACATGATGGACGAGTGGTTTGGTGAGTTGCTCGATGACAAGGCCCTCCCGCACGAGCGCATCGCGGTCGAGGGTCGCGTGGCCCTGCTGCTGAGTGACGGGGTAGAGCGTTGGCCCTACGCCTTTCTGGACGACGAGCATGTGCCGCCGGAATTCGCGCAGGAAATGCAGCGCCGGTCCATCCAGGCCGGGCCAGACATGACCGTCACGAACATGGTCCCGCGCCCGATCGAACTGGGTGCCCTGACCGAGGTGGCGGGCCAGACCTTTGAGCAGATTGAGAAATGGCCGATTCTCCGGGTGACCCTGCTGTGGGCTGTGTTCCTCTCCGTGCTGGCCCTCGTTTTCTACGCCACGCGCTGACCGGCCATGAGCACGCACTTCACAGTCGAGCAGGTGGACCAGGCGCGCGTAAGCCGGCGCCGGGCGACGTTTTTCAGCCTGGTTTTCCTCCTCACCACCCTGGCGACGTGGTTCATGGCGGACTTGCTGTGGCGCGGCCCGGTGAATTTCATCGATCTGCCGCTGCTCGTGCTGTTCACGATTCTGTTCGCCAACATCGCCACCGGTTTCTGCACGGCCTTGCTCGGGCTCTACGTCATCAACCGTGGCGACACGGCGCGGATCAGCCGCACCATCCAGGACGAACCGCTGGACAAGCTCCCGCTCGGCAGCACCGCCATCGTGATGCCGGTGTTCAATGAAGATCCCAGCCGCATCTTCGAGGGGCTGCGCGTGATCTATCGCTCACTGGAGCAGACCGGGCGGCTCGACGAGTTCGATTTTTTCATCCTGAGCGATTCCAACGACCCCAACCGCTGGATCCAGGAAGAGGTGGCCTGGGCCGAGCTGTGCAAGCAGTTGAACGGCTTCGGGCGCATCTTTTATCGCAAGCGCCGCATCTCGATCAACAAGAAGAGCGGCAATATCGCCGACTTCCTGCGCCGCTGGGGGCAAAGCTACCGTTATATGGTGGTGCTGGACGCGGACAGCATCATGACCGGCGATTCCATCGTGAAGCTCGTGGCCATGATGGAGCGCAACCCCACGGTTGGCATTTTGCAGACGGCCCCGCGCATCATCAACGGTGTGACGCTGTACTCGCGCATCCAGCAGTTCGCCAGCCGGCTCTATGGTCCGCTCTTCCTCGCGGGCCTCAACTACTGGCACCAGGGCGAGAGCAATTTCTGGGGGCATAACGCTGTGATCCGCGTCGTGCCGTTCATGGAGCATGCCGCGCTGCCCGACCTGCCGGGCCGGGAACCGTTCGGCGGACGCATCCTCAGCCATGATTTCGTCGAGGCGGCACTCATGCGCAAGGCGGGCTGGAAAGTGTGGCTGGCCTACGATCTTGAGGGCAGTTTCGAGGAGGGGCCGCCCACACTCATTGACGCCGCCAAGCGCGACCGCCGCTGGTGCCAGGGCAACCTCCAGCACAGCTGGCTGCTGTCCGCGCGCGCCCTGCATCCCATCAATCGCTTCCATCTCTTCCAGGGCATCATGGGCTATCTGAGTTCGCCGATCTGGCTCCTGTTCATGCTGCTCAGCACGCTGCACCGGTTCAACGCTGTCGCGCACGGGGACGGCTCCGAGAAATACACGATGATCTTCGACTTTGTCGTGCCGGTGCCCGAGGCGCTCGCGCTCTTCGGGCTTACGATGACGTTGATATTCCTCCCCAAGGTGCTGAGCGTTGGCTTGCTGCTGAAGCACCGGCGCAGCGCAGCCTATGGCGGCACGGGCCGGCTGCTCGTCAGTGCGGTATTGGAGGTGATTACCTCAGCCCTGCTGGCGCCGATCAACATGATGTTCCATGCCAAGTTCGTGGTCTATATCCTGCTTGGCCAGGGAGTCGCGTGGGTCACACAGCAGCGCGCGGCCAGCGACGATTCCGACTGGCGCGAGGCGATCATCACGCACTCGGGCCAGACGGCCTTCGGTCTCGTGTGGGGTGCTTCGGCCTATGTGTTGGCCCCGTCATTTTTCTGGTGGCTGCTGCCCGTCCTTCTCGGCCTGGTGCTGTCGGCCCCGCTATCTATTATCCTGAGCCGCGTCGGCCTCGGCCGGCGCGCCCGCGAGCTGGGGCTCTTTTTGACCCCGGACGAGACCCAACCTGCGGCCGAGCTGGCATTGCTCGGGAGCAACCTGGAGAAGTGCTACCGCCAGATGCTGCCGATCCCCGAGCTGCGCGGGGACTATGGTCTGATGCAGGCGATCCTCGACCCCTATATGAACGCCGTGCATGTGTCGCTGTTGCGCCAGCGCCGTCCTGGTAG
>JAYUBB010000172.1:0-16109 GCA_043741015.1 Opitutaceae bacterium | reverse complement strand
CGCGGCGGAGGTAACAATCCGATCCGGAGTCCGCGCTACCGGAACTACGGCGAGGCGGCCGACCGTTACATCAAGACGCTCGGCGGTGAATTCATCCGCCACGGTCCGCAGCAGGTCGCCACCGCGACCATCGTGGACAACAAGTTTCCGGGCTTCGAAAAGCTTGGCAGCGAAATCAAGGTGAAGGAGGAATGGTACACGCTGAAGGAATTCGCCCCCGACATCCACGTGCTCCTGGTAATGAACACCGCCGGCATGGAAGGCGGCGACTACGCCCGCGCGAACTACCCCCTGGCGTGGGTCCGCGAACTGGGCAAGGGGCGCGTCGGCTACAACGCGATGGGCCACCGCGAGGAGATCTGGGACAGCGAGTCCTACCAGTCCATGTTCCTCGGCCAGCTGCGCTGGGTGGCGAAGAAGGTCGACGCGGATATCAAGCCCAACCTGACCGAGGTCACGCCCGGCGCTGGCACCCTGCAGGCCGTGCCGGCGGATGTTAAGTAACGGGCGGTAGCCGGGGATCCGGCGGGAGCGACTCCGTTCGCTCCCGCTTTTTTTGCGCCCATTCACCCGGCAGCGGGGTGTACACCCACCTGGCTGGAGGCCTACGGGCATCGCTATGCGCGAAAGCAGCGCGCAGCCTTTGCGCAAGGAATGACCATGCGTCCACAAGGGATGCGGAGCCACAACCCGCACAATCTGAGATGCTGTCCGTGCCCAATCAGGTTACCCACGCAAAACCCGGCCGCCACTTAACCACTCAAGCCTCACAACCCATTCTCGCCATGAGCGAAAAAACGCGCTGGTCCAAAAGCACGATAATTTTCGGAGGCATCGCCATCTGGGGTCTCCTCCTCGTCGGCTGCGTCATGGTCGAGCGGACCGTGATCATGCCGCCGAGCATTGCCGGCGCCACCTATGTCGGCACGAAGAAGTGCGACGAATGCCACAAGGAGCAGACCGGGCATTTTGACGGTGCGACGCACAGCCGCCTGGCCCTCAAGGATCCCAAGGCCGGCGACATCGGGTGCGAAGCCTGCCACGGGCCCGGTTCGCTGCACGCCAAGTCGGGCGGCAGCAAGGGCACGATCGTCAATCCGAGCGCCTCGCCCGAGACCTGTTTCACGTGCCATCTCGACAAGCGCGGAGAGTTCAACCTGCCGCACGCGCATCCGGTGCTGGCGGGCCGCATGAGCTGCAACGACTGCCACAACCCCCACAAGGGTCACGTCGTGGCCCGCTCGGGCGCCGAGCTGGAGAGCCCCAATGAGACCTGCACGAAGTGCCACACGGCCCAGAAGGGTCCCTTCCTCTTCAAGCACAATGCCATGACCGAGGGTTGCACCACCTGCCACAACCCGCACGGCACGGTGAACCAGAAGATGCTGGTCGCCCGCGATGCCAACCTCTGCCTCAAGTGCCACCTCGAGCACCCGGCCGTGGACGGCAACGGCACGATCATGGTGGGCGGAGCCGATCACCGCACCCGCCTGCAGAACGGCACCTGCTGGAGCGCCGGCTGCCACGAAGATGTCCACGGCTCCAATGCCAGCAAGGCCATGCGCTACTAACACCCCAACCCATTCCGAACATGCATGCCAACTCATTCCAACTCCGCCGCAGCGCCGGCGTATTCGCGGGCCTGACCCTCGTCCTGTGCAATGCGGCAGTCGGGGCCGGCCCGGTGAGCAAGGAGGCCGACGCCTTCCCGGTGTTCGACAGCTTCATCAAGATTTCCGGCCAGGCCCCCTCGGTGACCGGCAATCCGGCCGCCTATGCCGAACGCTTCCGCAGTCCGGAAAACGGGGCGCACGGCATCGAGGCCCTGCACCTGAGCAAGGAGCTGGACAAACAGACCACCCTGGAGATCGACGGCAAGGCCCTCACCGGCGCCGAAGATTATCTGGGCAAGATCAAGCTGACCAAGGAGGAGGTCGGCAGCGTCGAGGTCGGCTACAAGCGTTTCCGCACCTTCTACGACGGCATCGGCGGCTTCTTTCCGCTGAACCGGGCCTGGATGCCCATGGGCACGGAGGAGCTGCACACGGATCGCGCCAACTTCTGGACCGACATCACCATTGCCCTGCCCGACAAGCCGGTCTTCCACCTCCGGTACTCGGACGAGTTGCGCAACGGGCGGAAGGACTCGACCATCTGGGGCGACAGCGACCAGACCGGCATTCCGATCTACAATGTCAGCAGCCTGAATCCGGTCACGGCCAACAAGAAGATTGTGCCGGCCTTCCTCGATCTCGACGAGCGTCAGAAGACCCTGCTGGCCTCGGTCACCCACACGGTCGGCAACACGGAGCTGGAGCTGGAAATCGTCAACACCCGCACCGACAGCGACGACACCCGCCGGATGAACCGTTATCCCGGCGAGCTGAAGCTCTATCCGCTCATCAAGACGACGCCACCCGCCTTCCTGGTGCCCGGGACCGAAGCCAACAACTTTGTCACCGGCTTCGATGAACAGATCAGCAAGGCCGACATCTGGGCCTACACGGGCAAATTTGAGACCAAGGTCAGCAATCAGCTGACGGTGTTTGGCGGCGTCACCTATCAGGACGCCTCGGCTGACATCGCCGGAAACCGGCAGATGACCCTTAACATCGCGACCGCCACCGGCATCGTCCAGGCGGTGGGTGGCTTTGTCGGGGCCAATGGCCGTCCGCCCTATTCCTACAAGACCAACGCCGGATCGACGTCGGAGAAGACCCTGACGGGCAACTTGGGCGTCACCTACAAGCCCCAGAAGGACTTCCGGATCAGCCTGGCCCTCAAGGGTGAGAAACAGGACATGAGCGGCAGCAATCTGGTCACCTACAACAGCAACAGCATTGTTCAGGCGACAGGCGTCGTGACCCCCGTTGACGTCCTGGCCCCCAACACCAGCACGCGCAACGACAAGCCCTGGACGCCGGAACTGGATGTCCGCTACAGCGGCATCAAGAACCTGGCGCTCTATAGCACGGTCGATTATCGCTACGCCAAGGGCGATCAAGTGGGTTCAAGCACCGGCGTGACCACCGGCGGCGGTGCAGCCGCCCCGGTGACGAGCTCGGACAACGTGAGTAACAACCACGCCCACTACAAGGTGGGTGCCAACTGGGATGTCACGTCCCTGCTCACCATCCGGGCCGAGACCTTCTACAAGGACCATGTCAACAAGTACACCGGCTACGGCCCGAGCCTCGGCGGCCGGTATGTGCTCGGCTACGCGTTCCATGGCTACAAGCTGACCACCATCGTGAAGCCCTGCGCCACGCTCAAGCTCACCGGGCGCTACGTCGGCCAGATGGGCAAGATGAACACCACGGTCGACGCCGGCGACTCGTACCAGAGCATGGATTCGAAGAACCACATGTTCGGCGGCACGATCGACTGGAACCCCAACAAGAACGTCTATGTGCAGGCCAACGTGAACGTGGTCTTTTCCACGCTGTCCACGGCTTATCCCCGCGCGGGGTTCAGCGCCAATGATGTCCTGCGCAACGCCGACAACGACTACACCAGCGGCAACATCATCGCCGGCTTCGCGGTCGACAAGAGGACCGACGCCCAGCTGGAGTACACGTACTACAAGGCGAACAATTATGACCCGCTCGCACCCTCCGCCTCGGTCGCTTACGGCGCCGGCGGGAAGGAGTACACCGTGACCGCCGGTCTGAAGCGCAAGCTCACCGACCGCATGATCCTCAACGCCAAGGTCGGTTACTTCGACAGCAAGTCCGACACCACGGGTGGCAATACCAACTACCGCGGCCCGCTGGCCTATGTTTCCCTCGACTACTCGCTGTAACTGAAGCCCCAGTCATCGCCTTGAAGCCGCGCACCAAAATCGCCCTGGCCGGATTGCTGCTGGCCGCACCGGCAGCTGATAAGTGGGAAAATCACCGCGCATCCTGTCATGGCATGGACGGCAAGGAAAAGATGAAGGCGTTCAAGGCCGAGCTCACGGCCCAGGAGATCCAAGATCTCGTCGGCCACATCCGGAAGTTCAAAACCTGAGCTGCCCAGCGATTCCACCGACTAAAAGTTGCCAATACCTGCCAGGCAGCTTAATACCTGAACACCTTCGACCTGGAGCCATTTTCCGCCATGAAAACCACGACCAAAGTAATTCTCTTCAGCCTGGCCCTGCCAGCCGTCTCCAGCCTCAGCTACGCTGCGACGGCCGATGAGAACTGGGAAAACAGCTGCGCTTCCTGCCACGGCGCGGATGGCAAGGGCCAGACGAAGCAAGGCAAGAAACTCAAACTGCGCGACTACACCAGCCCGGCCGTCCAGGCCGAGTTCAAGGACGACGAGATGCTCAAGGCCATCCTCGAAGGCGTGAAAGACAAGGGCTCCGGCAAGGAACGCATGAAGGCCTTCAAGGACGAGATTTCCGCGGATGAGGCCAAGGACCTGGTCGCCTACGTCCGCAAGCTGAAGAGCTGATGCGCCCATGAGCGCCGAGCCGTCCGCCCCGCCGCCGTCCGGAGGCGCGCCACGCTCGCCTTTCAACAACTGGATCACGGCCATCGGTGCCGTGCTCGCGGTCGGCGCACTGTTTTCCTTTGCTTTGCTGACCTGGATGGACCTGACGGGGTCGCACAAGAATCCCTACCTCGGCATCTTCACCTACATTGTCGCGCCCGGGTTTCTGATCACCGGCCTCGCGATCATGTTCTTCGGCGCCTGGGCGCAGCGCCGGTGGGAGATCAAGCACGCGGCCACGGTGCCCGACAAGTGGCGGCTCGATTTTACCAAGCCGGCGCAGCGCCGCCTGCTGGTCCTCTTTGGCGCCGGAGGCGTGGGCTTTCTCCTCCTGAGCGCCTTCGGCAGCTACCAGTCCTACCACTACGCGGAGTCCACGCAGTTCTGCGGCCAGGTCTGCCACTCGGCGATGAATCCCGAGTTCACCACCTACCAGCGCGGGGCGCACGCGCGGGTCGACTGCGTGGAGTGCCACGTCGGTTCCGGCGCCACGGCCTTCATCCAGGCCAAGCTCAATGGCACGCGCCAGCTCATCGGCTTCACCCTCGACAATTACCGGCGGCCGATTCCCACGCCGGTGCACAATCTCCGGCCCGCGCGCGAGACCTGCGAGAAATGCCATTGGCCCGAGAAGTTCCACGGTAACATCGACCTGACCTTCGACCATTATCTCTCCAAGAAGAACAACGACTCGTACGGCGTCCGCATGCTGCTCCACGTGAACTCCGGCCGGCCCGGCAGCCCGCTCGGCGGCATTCACTGGCATGTCAACCCGGACAGTGCGGTCGAGTATTATGCCGCCGACGAGAAGCGGCAGGACATCGTCTGGATGCGCGTGACGAACAAGAAGGACGGCTCCAGCCGCATCTATCGCAGCCAGGAATTCAAGGGCGAGCCCCCGGCCGACTCGGTCCGGGTGATGGACTGCATGGACTGCCACAACCGTCCCGCCCATGTCTTTCCCACGGCCAACGATGCCGTCGAGAAGGCGATGGCGCTGGGCACGCTCAGCACCAAGCTGCCCGGCATCAAGCACACCGCCGTCCAGGCCATGCTCCAGAAGGACATCACCACCGGAGCCGAGGCGCCGGGCAAGATAGCCGGGTTCCTCCGCGGCAAATACAAGGACCAGGCGGACCTGCCCGCCGCGATCGCCGAGGTGCAAAAAATCTACGCGACGGCCATCTTCCCCGAGCGCAAGGCCGACTGGCGTGTCTACCCGAGCAACATCGGCCACAAGGACTGGGCCGGGTGCTTCCGCTGCCACGACAACAAGCACAAGACGGACAAGGGGGAGACGGTGCGAGCCAGCGATTGCAATTCCTGCCACACGATCATCGCGCAGGGCAAGGGCCCGGAGCTGGCCACCCTTTCGTCCGCCGGCCTGGAGTTCAAGCATCCCGACGGGGCCTACGACGAGGAGCTCTCCTGCGCCGACTGCCACAACGGCGGTATCCAAGGTAAGTAAGGCGGGGCTCCTGCAATCGAGGTGGAGCGCACTGACCCCAGTGCGCTGGATTGAAACGGAGCAGTCAAAGCGCGCTGAAGTCAGCGCGCTCCACCCATGCCACTCAGGCCGCCTTGGCGGCAGGCCGGAAGCTCCGCCACTTGTCGAGCGGGATCAGGGCCAGGACGATGAGCAGCAGCTGGCTGGCGACAAAGGCGATGAGCCAGTAGAACGCCGCGTCCATGAAGCCGTAGCTGTGGAGGCCCACGCCGAGCATGTTGACCCCGAACCAGCTCCAGCTTGTGACGACGTTACCGAAGATGGCGAGCGCCATGAGTCCGCGCTGCTTGACCAGGCCGCCCCAGCGGGCGTGGAGGATGACGGCGTTCCAGATGACGATGAGCAGTGCGCCGTTCTCCTTCGGGTCCCAGCCCCAGAAGCGGCCCCAAGACTGGTCGGCCCAGATGCCGCCGAGGACGGTGCCGACCAGACTGAACAAGGTGGCGAAGCACACGATGCCGTAGACCATGCGGGTGAGGGCGTCGGCCGTGGCGGGGTCGAGGGTGCGCGTGAGCGTGCCGCGCAACACGTAAATCAGCGCCAGGAAACCGGCGAGGAAGGTGGCGGCGTAGCCGATGGTGATGACCACGACATGCGTCGCCAACCAGAAGTTGGAGTCGAGCACGGCGCGCATCATCTCGAGCGTGTCGCCGCTGAGCGACAGGTGATGGGCGATGAGGAGGGTCGCGAAACCGATCATGCCGCCGGCGACGCTGCCGATGGCGTTGCGGTAAATCCTTTCGAGCACGAGGCAGAGCAGCACGGCGCCCCAGCCGACGAACAGGGCGGAGGAGTAGAGGTTGGTGACCGGCGGCCGGCCTTCCAGCCACATGCGGGTGAAAATGCCGGCGCTGGTCGAAATCCAGGCCAGCGCGAGCAGCCAGAAGGCGGCGCGGCCCAGTTCTTCCGGCCACACGAGCCAGGAGAAAATCGCGAGCAGGAAGATGATCGCATAGAGCGTCATGCTGCTGTAGAAAGGCCCGGCGGCGTTGAACCGGCCCTCGATGTCGCTCTTGCGCATCGCCCCGGGGTAGCGCGGGGCGATCGTGTCATGCAGGGAGCCGACGACGCGGTTGAAACTGGCGGAGTCACCCGCGCGCCACGCATGGCCCAGCCGGGCGTAGTTCATGATCGTCGCGTCGACCTGGGTCGTGCTGAAGGCTTCCATGAGCGCGGTGCCGGTCGGGCGCCAGTGGGTCGGGTCGGTGTCGCTGGCGGCGGGCGGCACGACGCGCAGGTTGCCGAGCTGTTCCATGTAGGAGGCGCGCTCGGCCATCGCCATCATGGCCTTGAGCGCATCCGCGTCGTGGGCCTCGCCCTTCTGCTTGGCCAGAACGGCCTGGATGCCGGCGGGCAGGGCCCGCTCGAAGAGCTCAAGCTCGTTGAGAAAATCGGGTGAGTCCGGGATCTGGACCGAGGTCTTGAGCTGCAGGTAAAGGACAATGCGGTCGCGGACGGCGATGGCCTGCTTCTGGAAGGCGGTGCGCACAGCGGAGTCGACGGGTTCGGCGAGGCGCGCCTGGCGGTCGAGCTCGGCCAGCTTTGGCTGGAGCTGTTTGTAGGAGAAGCGGGACTTGGTGGAGGGGAGGAAGCCGAGGATGGCCATGGTCCGCTTGGCCGCGCTGTCGTAGGTGATCCTGGTGTCCTCCTCGGTGATGCCTAGCAGCGTGAGCACTTCGGGTGACTCGATCTTGATCGTGGGATAGCTGTCGGCCTTGGCCGGGTTGAAGAAGACGTCGGCCAGCCACTCGATCGGGGAATCCACGTAGGGCTCGCTGATCTCCGGCGTGCTGACGCGTTGCCGGCCCTGGAGGGTGAGGAGGGAGGTGCGGGCGACAGTGTCGAGGGGCTTGATGCGGCCGTTGACGAGGACGGGCACGCGGCCGAAGCCGACGAGATCGAAGGCGGTCTTGTTTCGCAACGGGCGCAGGGTCGAGGCGAGGAAGGCCGCACCCAGCAGCAGGGCGATGAGAGGAAGGAAGCGCTTCATGAGATGGGATTTTGAAACGCGGAGGGCGCAGAGGACGCGGAGAGGTTGGGAGCGTTGTTTGAAACACGCTCGATGCCATCAACGAGCTTAAGGACGTGGAAGTTGATGAGCAGACCTAGGGGATACTTCCCAAGCCGCAGATAGGTGATGAGCTGGGCGCTATGAATTGGGAGCAGTTTCTCCACGGCCTTCAATTCGACGACGACGCGCTCATCAGCAAGTATATCGATGCGATACCCGGTCTCGATGAGGACGCCCTTATAGGTAACAGGCATGAGCTTTTGCTTGATATGCGGTATATTGCGAAGAGTAAGTTCGTGCGAGTAAGCCCCCTCATACGCGGACTCCAGTAGGCCGGGCCCGAGTTCGCGATGCACTTCAATCGCCGCACCGATGAGTTCGTGCGACAGATCGTTGATTGGTTTGGTGCTCATAAATTCTCCGCGCTCTCTGCGTCCTCCGCGTTTAATTTCAGGAAGTTGCCGAGCGCTTGCGGATAAAGCCCCGGAGGGACTGGCTGAATTGGATCACGAGGCCCAAGCCCATCATGATGCAGGCGATGTAGGGCAGCAGCCAGCCGGGGTTGCCCACCACCTGGAGGATGGTGACCCGGTCGTTGTTCTCGAAGCCAGCCTGGTAGAAGGTGAATCCGCCGTGGCGCAGCGGGTTGTTCATGTAGATCAGCACCTCGCGGTCGTCACGACCGTCGTCGCCCTTCACGCGGACGCGGCTGGAGAAATTCTTCGGGATTTCGGTGCCAGGGTATTTGTCGTGGCTGAACTTCAGCAGGGTGAGGGCGAAGGGATGGTAGGTGCGCTTGAAGCGGAAGACCAGTTCCCACGTGTGGCCCTCGAAGGAGAAGGTCTGCGGCATGCCGACCGCCGGGGAGACGACCCAGGTGCCGACGGAGCCCGCGGGTCCGACGATTTCAACGAAGGCGGCGGGCAGGTTGCGCTCGTCCGGCTTGTAGGTGAGCGCGAGGGGCAGGACCTGCACGCGGGCTCCGATGCCCTGATTGGCCACGGGGGCGCCGGGGCGCGCGGTTGGATCGCCCATCTGCAGGGTCGCGTTGGCGTAGTAGGCCTTTACCTTGACCAGGAACGGCAGCTTGGGGTGCTGGATCGTGCCCTCGTCGGCCAGCAGCGTCTCGGGGATGGCGACGACGTCGTCATAGGCCGGGTTGGTCTTGTCGAGGATGGCCAGCTCGTTTTCCCGGAAGCTCTCGGAGTATTGCCTGGTTTCACCCTCCTCAAGGCGCATGTTGCTGTCCGTCTGCAGCAGGCCGGTGATGAGTTCACCCAGCAGTAGTAGGATCAGGCCGGAGTGGGCCAGTTGGATGCCTATTTTCCGGAAATTGAAGGCGAACCGGTAAATGTGGGCCGAAATGAGGTTGATGAGCAGCAGGCCGCCGATGAAGTAGCCGCCGGGGAAAATGGGGAACGCCACATTCGAGCCGGGGAGGTGCCACATGACGAAGAAGCTGCGGAAGTATTTTGCCTGCACGGCCCAGATGCCGAGGTTAACCTGGTCCAGCGTCGCCGCGAAGACGAGCAGCAGGGAGAGGACCAGCAGCACGACCGTGAGCTGGAGCGAAACGAAGAAATTGCGGAACTGGCGGACGACGGGGTTCATGGCGCCGGCTCCTTCACCGTGTGGAGGAACTCGCGGAACGCATCCTTTTGCGCGGCGACGAGGGCGTCGGGCCCCATGAGCTTGAAGAACCAACTGTTGCCGCCGTAGGGCACGATGGCCCCGATGAGGCGGTTGCCGCCGTCGGCATAGTCCACGAGCAGGAATTCCAGGCCGTTGGCGGAGAACTTTTCGACCGCGGCGGCGACTTCGGCGGGGGATTGCGGAGGCAGGCCGACCTGGCCGCGCCAGCGGTTCAGGTTGGCTTCCAAGCCGCCGGTTGCGCCCGGGAAGGCGGTGATGGACAGGTCCGCCTCGGCGCCATCACCCTTGATGGCAAAGCTGCCCTTGCGCATGGAGCCGTTGGGTTTGACCGTCCAGGTGGCGGGTGCGGTCCAGGTCAGGCCCGAACCGGCGGCGATGGGAACGGCAGTGCCGGCCATTCCGCCGGGAGAGGGTTGGCTGGAGGATCCGCCATCAATGGGCGGATGGCCCTCGGGAAGGGCGCCGGCATTGGTGGACGCCATGGCCGGTGGCATCGCCGCCGGGGCCGGATCCTTGGGCGCGCGGTAGGCTGCGATCTGTTTGTCCCTGCAGCCATTCAACAACAGGATAGCGAACAACGCGAGGCAGGCGGGGCGGCGAATGAGCATGGCAGAGGCTAAGCATAGCAATCCCGAGGCAACCGCAACCCAAACAAAAATCTATGAGAAAGGAAACCAAGGCCGATTAGCCGGCGGATTTTGGCTGCCAAAGAGACAGTGACCCTTAGCAAAAGGGCATGCAGATCACGCCGCTGGGCGACAGTGCACTGATAGTCGAGCTGGGGGACGCCATCAACGAGTCCACCCATCTGCGCGTACAGGCGGCGTGGCGGGCGCTCACGGCCGAGCCGATGCCCGGCGTGAGCGAAGCGGTGCCGGCCTACACCACGATCACGCTTTTCTACGATCCGTGGGCAGCGGTGCAGGCCGGCGCTCCAGCGGATGGGGTTGTGGAGTGGCTCGGCACCCGCGTGCGCGAACGGCTGAAAAATCCTCCGAAGACAGCGAAGACCAAGCCACGCACGGTCGAGGTGCCCGTGTGTTACGGCGGGGACTTTGGCCCGGATCTCGACCGGGTGGCCACCCAGGCCAAGCTGTTTCCCGAGGAAGTTGTGAAGCGTCACGCCAAGGCAGAGTACCGCGTGCACCTGATCGGATTTGCTCCGGGGTTTCCGTATCTTGGCGGCCTGCCGAAGGAGCTGGTGACGCCGCGTCACGCCAAGCCGCGGATGGCGGTGCCGGCCGGCTCGGTGGGGATTGGGGGCGAGCAGACGGGAATTTACCCGCAGGCAACGCCGGGTGGTTGGAATCTGATCGGGCGGACGCCGCGGCGGCTGTTCCGGCCGGACGAGAACCCGCCGGTGCTGTTGCAAGCGGGCGACATGGTGAAAATTCGAGCGATCACGCCAGAGGAGTTTGAGAAAATGCAGGAGACCCGGCCATGATCCAGGTGCTCAAACCAGGATTACTCACGACGGTGCAGGACCACGGCCGGCCGGGTTATCAGCAATATGGCGTGGTGGTCGGCGGGGCGCTTGATGGGTTTGCGGCGAGGGTGGCAAATCTTATCGTGGGCAACGAGGACAACGCGGCGGTGCTTGAGCTGGCCCAGATTGGTCCGGAGCTGAGATTCGACCGTGATACGCTGATCTCCTGGAACGGCGGGGACTTCGACGCCACTACCGGCGGCCAGCCGCTGCCGCGCGACCGGCCGGTGCGGGTGGCGGCGGGCGAAACCGTGAACTTCGGCGTGGCCCGGAACGGACTGCGGGCGTGGGTGGCGATCGCGGGCGGGATTGACGTGCCGCTGGTGATGGGCAGCCGCAGCACTTACCGTCGGGCGGGCCTTGGCGGACATCAAGGGCGTCAGCTGGTTGCGGGCGATGAATTAAATATCTTTGCGCCCACCGATCACGCAATTGCCCTGCTGGGCTCACTCAAGACCGGGCAGAAGCGCGCCACGGCCTGGACTGTGCGGCCCGAGACGATGGGCCGGCAGGCTCCGGCCGGTGTGGTGCGGGCGATGCGCGGGCCGGAGTGGGAATGGTTCAGCGAGGATGCGCAGCGGGATTTTTTCTCCGCCCAATGGCAGGCCACCAAGGAGGCGGACCGGATGGGCGTGCGCCTGCAGGGGCCCGGCCTGGTGCTGGTGAAGCCGCGCGAGATGATTTCGGCGGCGGTGAACACGGGGGTCGTGCAGGTGCCGCCGTCCGGCCATCCCATCGTGCTGCTGCCCAGCCGGCAATCGGTGGGCGGTTATCCGCGGATTGCCGCGGTGGCCGGGGTGGACATCGGGCGCTTCACGCAGCTCCGGCCGGGAGAGAAGGTGCGCTTTGAGAAAATACCCCTGCTGGCGGCGCAGGAACTGTGGCTCGCGCGGGAGCGCGACCTCGGGCGCGTGCGGATGGGACTGGCGAGGATGACGGGGTGAGACCATGCCGCGCATCGATTTGAACTGCGATCTGGGGGAGGGCGCCGGCCATGATGCCGAGCTGATGCCATTCATCACCGCGGTGAATATCGCCTGCGGCGCCCACGCCGGCGATGAGGCGACGATGCGCGCGACGGTGGAACTGGCCCTGAAACATGGTGTGGCGATCGGCGCGCATCCGGGTTTTGCCGACCGGAGGAATTTCGGCCGGCGCGAGCTGCCCATGAAGAGTGAGGAGATCCACGCGCTCGTGCTCCGCCAGATAAGGGATCTGCAGGGTATTGTGCGGCAGGCCGGGGCCAGACTTTCCCACGTGAAACCGCATGGCGCACTCTACAACATGGCCGCCCGCGAAGCCGAAGCCGCCCGCGCGATCGCCGCCGCTGTCTATGAAGCCGACCCGTGTCTCGTGCTGATCGGATTGGCGGGAAGCCGATTGATCGAGGCGGGTGCCGCCGGAGGCTTGGGCACGGGCAGCGAAGTCTTTGCCGACCGTACCTATCAGGCAGATGGCTCGCTCACGCCGCGCGACCGGCCGGATGCGCTCATCACCGATGCGAATGTCGCCGTGGCGCAGGTGTTGCGGATGGTGGGTGCAGGCAAGGTGTGCGCGACCGACGGGAGCGAAATTGCAATCAGGGCTGACACGATCTGCCTGCACGGCGACGGGCCCGGAGCGATGGGACTGGCCCGGCGGGTGTCTGCCGAATTGAAGGCGGCGGGCGTCGAGGTCAGACCGCTTGGCGGCTGACGTGCTGGCGGCGCCAAAGGATCAGGCCGGCCGAGATGCCGATTAACAGGGCTCCGTAGGTGGCGGGCTCGGGGACATTGGGCCGGATCTGGTTGTCGAAGGAATCCCAGCCGGTCTGTGAGGCGGTGAAGCCGTTGAAAGCAATCTGGTTCATGGGGGAACTGCCCATGACATTAAAACTGGCTCCAGTCCAATTGGTCGCGTAGAAAAAATCAGCGGCGGCGACCCAGTTGATGATAGTCACCGCAACACCCGCGCTGATGGTCAGATTTGTCACATTGAGGGTTGCCGCCGCGCCGGCGAAATCGATCGTGCTGTTGGCGGTGATATTGAGCGTGGTAATCGTGTTGCTGGCGCTGCTGAGCTTGAGGGTGCCGCCGGCCAAGGAGACGGTGCTGAAGCTTTGGTTGAAAGCCAGATCCAGCGTGCCGGCGCTGACGGTGGTCGTGCCGCTGTATGACTTGTCGCTCGTGTTGAAGACGAGGGTACCGGCACCGAGTTTGTTCAGGCCGTTGGTGCCCGTCAGGTCGGTGCTCACCGTCGCAATAGAGCCGGAGGCGACGGTGAAATCCGGGGTGGCGTCGCTGAAATTAATCGCCGTGCCACCGCTGAAAGTCGGGCTGCCTTCCTGAACATTAATGCTGGAGACGTTTTGGCTGCCGGATAATGTTACGGTGTAACTGTTGATGGCATCAGTGCCGGCACTAAAGACCGCATCGGCCCCGGAGGTCCAGTTGGCTGTGGTGACTGTGCCGAGCGAGTCGGTGCTCCATTTCTTGTTGGTTCCGCCGCTGGTGGACCAGGTCGCGGACGGAGTGGCTCCGGCTCCGGCAGTATTGCCGTTGGTATCCCAAAAGAGGGTTTGCGCCGAGGTTACGACAGCCAGCAATGCTGCGCTCCAAGCTACAGCTGTCCGGCGCAATAATCGCGCTGGAAAAACGTGACGGGCCATGGGGGAGGTAAGCTGCATCTGGGCAACGCCATTGCATAGCCCTCCACCCTTGGGAAATCAACGATCAATTTGATCGCGAAACCTCATTAACCAGTTGGGCCTTAATTGTTAAAGCGGAAGAGAGCGACATCGCCGTCCTTGAAGACGTATTCCTTGCCCTCGAGGTGGTATTTGCCGGCCTCGCGGGCGGCGGCAACGCTGCCAAGGCGGGTCAGGTCTTCATAGCTGACGATCTCAGCCTTGATGAATCCCTTCTCGAAATCGGTATGGATAACGCCGGCGGCCTGCGGAGCTTTCCAGCCTTTCACGATGGTCCAGCAACGGACTTCCTTTTCGCCGGCCGTGAAGTAGGTCATCAGCCCAAGCAGTCCATAGGTGCCCTTGATCAACGCGGATACTCCGGAATCATCGACGCCGAGATCCTTGAGGAAGGCTTTGGCTTCCTCGGGGGGCAGGTCGATGAGTTCAGACTCGATCTTGGCGCTGATTGGCACATAGGCCGCGTCGTGATGGGTGCGGACATATTCCGCGACTTTCTGGACGAAAGGATTCTGTTCGGCCGTGGCCAGGTCGCTCTCGGCGACGTTGCACGCGAAGAGCACGGGCTTGGCGGTGAGCAACTGGAGGAGCTTCATCATCGCAACTTCCTCGGGCGTGGCGGGGAGGGTATTGGCGGTTTTGCCCGAATTGAGATGAGGGGACAGCTTGTCGAGCAGCGCCATCTCGATGATGGCCTCCTTGTCGCCGGACTTGGCCTTCTTCTGGGTTTTCTCGGCCCGCTTGGCCACGGCCTCGAGATCGGCGAGCACGAGCTCGGTGGTGATGACCTCGATGTCGCGCACGGGATCGACCCCGCCCATCGTGTGGATGATGTCGGAATCCTCGAAGCAGCGGACGACCTGCACGATGGCGTCAACCTCCCGGATGGTGGCAAGGAATTGGTTGCCGAGGCCCTCGCCCTTGCTGGCGCCGGCGACGAGGCCGGCGATGTCCACAAATTCGATGGCGGCCGGCACCACGACGTTGGTTTTCGCGATGGCCTTCAGCACGTAGGCGCGCTCGTCGGGCACGATCACGACCCCGACGTTGGGGTCGATGGTGCAGAACGGGTAGTTGGCCGCCTCCGCCTTGCGGGAGCGGGTGAGGGCGTTGAAGAGGGTGGATTTGCCCACGTTGGGCAGACCGACGATGCCGGCTTTGAGCATAAAATTGGGTGCGTTAAGGGTCGGATGCAGGGGTGGCACTGGGGGCTTGACAAGGGCAAAGTTGTCCCGTGCATTCTCACCCTTTTCCCAGCGAACACCGCACTCCTTTAAGCAACCAGACCCATCACATGGCACTCAAAATCCGTCTTTCCCGCGTTGGCACCAAGAACGAGCCGCACTACCGCGTCGTTGTGGCCGAGGAGCGTTCCCGCCGCGATGGCGATGCCGTCGAGCAGATCGGCTCCTACAATCCCCGCGCCAAGGGCAACACCCTGACCATCAAGCTCGACCGCGTCGACTATTGGGTTTCGAAGGGTGCCAAACCGACCGCGACGATGCACTCGATGATTAAGCGCGCCAAGCGCGCCGTGGTGGCGACCGCCTGAGCCGTTTAAACGCGGAGATCGCGGAGGACGCGAAGTCCCTGCCAGACAAACCTCGGAGTAATCCGGGTTTTTTATTTTAGGCCCGGCCTGTTTTCTCCGTGCCCTCCGCGTTCTCCGCGTTTAACAAATCCATATGCGCATCGACGTCCTGACGCTGTTTCCGGCCATGCTCGAGGGCTTTTTGTCCGAGAGCATGCTGGGTCGCGCCCGGGAGGCCAAATTACTGGAGGTCAATGTCCGTAACACCCGCGACTGGGCGACGGACAAGCACAAGACGACGGACGACCGGCCCTTTGGCGGTGGGGCCGGCATGGTGATGAAGTGCGAACCGATTTTCGATGCCATCGAGCAACTGCAAACTCCGGGTTGCCGCCGGATTTACCTGACGCCTGACGGGGTTCCTTTTACGAGTGCCAAAGCGGAGGAGCTGTCGAAGCAGCAACACCTTATCCTGCTCAGCGGCCACTACGAGGGGATCGACCAGCGCATTCGCGATTCGGTCATCGACGAGGAGATCAGCATCGGTGATTACGTGCTGACCAACGGCACTTTGGCCGCCGCCGTGGTCATCGATGCACTGGCCCGTTTCATCCCCGGCGTGCTCGGCGAAGAAAAGTCGTTGACCAGCGAAAGTTTCACCCGCAACTTGCTCGACTTTCCCAATTACACGCGTCCCGCCGTTTACCGCGGCCAGTCCGTGCCGGAAGTGCTCCTCCAGGGCAACCACGGCGA
>JAYUBB010000171.1:0-1525 GCA_043741015.1 Opitutaceae bacterium | reverse complement strand
ATCGGCGGCTTGAAGAAGGCGCAGGAGGTCAATCGCGAGATTGCGAAGTACGTGGACGTCATGATCGGCAACGAGGAGGACTTCACCGCCTCGCTCGGCTTCGCCGTCAAGGGTGCCGAGGACCTCAAGCACATCGAGACCGACGCCTTCAAGGCCATGATCGAGACGGCCGTGAAGGAATTCCCGAACTTCAAGGTCGCCGCGACCACGCTCCGCCACGTCCACACCGCGACCAGCAACGACTGGAGCGCCCTCCTCTGGCACGACGGCCAGTTCCACGAGAGCAGAAAATACCCGGAACTGGAAATCCTCGACCGCGTCGGAGGCGGCGATTCCTTCGCCTCCGGCCTGCAGTTCGGCTTCCTTGAGTTCAACGACGCACAGAAGGCCGTCGAGTACGGCGCCGCCCACGGCGCGCTCGCCTCGACCACGCCCGGCGACACCTCGATGGCCACGCGCAAGGAAGTCGAGAAGACCATCGGTGGCGGCGGGGCACGCGTGGTGCGCTGAGCAGACTGCAGGGCGGGGTCTCCGAACCCCGCCAAAGGTGGTCGCCGATTTCCACATCGGCGACAAGGCGTCGGTGTGGAAACCGACGCCCACCGCAGATGCCGCCCTACAACACCTGCACCAAACCCGGGTCGCCAGCACGGCTATCGTGCGACGCCCTGCCCGGCCTGCGCCTTTTCCGCCGCCGCGATCTCCGCCCACGAGGGCGCCTGCCAGACAAAGAGCCGGCCCTCGGAATTACGCACGCCCACGGCATTGCCGTCGGGCGAAAATCTGGCCAACTGGAAAATCTGCCCTTCAGCCGGCAGGGTGAAGACCTGCTGCCAGCCCTCGGTGTCCCAGAGCTTCAACGCCTCGTCGGACGAGCCGGCTCCGGTCACCAAGCGCTTGGTGTCCGGCGAGAATACCACGGCACTTACGCTCCTGCGAAAACCCCGCACCGTAGTGATTTCCCGCCAGGTGTCTGTCTCCCACACGCGGGCGTAGCCCATGTGGCTCGACATGGCAATCCACCGGCCGTCCGGGGAAAAGGCGGTGCCGGACGCTTCGAGGAAATCCAGCTTGGGCTTCGTGCTGCGTTGCCCGGGCAGGTCCCGGATGCTGACATCACCCAGTGTTCCGAGCACCACCGACCGGCGTTCATCCGGCGAAATCGCACCGGAAGCGGCGAACGTCGCCGACGGCCAAGACTGGATCTCCCGGTTGGTCGCCAGATCCCATTCCCGCTCCCGATTCTCCGCTCTCGAGAAAGTGTGCAACCGGCCGCCTTGGGCGGTTACGCCTATCAGCAACTCGTCCTGGTTGGCTGGCTTGAGCTGGCCGATCCGGGTAAGTCGCGCCACGTCCCACACCTCAATATGGTTGTCGGGCAAAGTCACGGCCAACTGCCGGGCATCCTGCGTAAATACTGAGTCACTATTGGTGCCGACCTCGAACAGAATTTCCTTCCGCTCGTATTCCGGCCCGATCCACTGCGCCACCTGGCCGGCCTGATTCAAGCTGATGATCGACCGGC
>JAYUBB010000170.1:0-16181 GCA_043741015.1 Opitutaceae bacterium | reverse complement strand
GCGTGGCCGGCTCGTCCGTTTGCTGCGTCCGGGCGAGCACCTTCTTGATGCGCAGCACCAGTTCGCGCGGGCTGAAGGGCTTGGTCACATAATCGTCGGCCCCCAGCTCGAGGCCGACGATGCGGTCCATCTCCGCCGCGCGGGCGGTGAGCATGATGATGGGAATGCCGGCTGTGGCGGGGTCGCGGCGCAGGATCTTGCACACTTCCAAGCCGTCGATCTTGGGCAGCATGAGGTCGAGCACGACCAGCGCGGGCCGCTCATCCCGCACCAATTCCACGGCGCGGAGACCATCGGCCGCAGTCAGAGGAGTGTAGCCGGCTTCCTTCAGCTTGAAGGCGATGACCTCCAGGGCATCGGGCTCGTCATCAACGACCAGGATTTTTGGCTTCATTCGGCTTGCCCTTGGAGTGGCGGATGTCCCGCGCCTCGTAAAGATAAACCACATCCTCGGCGATGTTCGTGGCATGGTCCGCCACCCGCTCGAGCGAGCGGGAGATGGCCATGAGGGAGAGGCAGCGCGAGATGTTGGCGGGCGATTCGACCATGAAACTCGAAAGCTCGCGGTGCAGCTGCTTGTTGAGCGTATCCACATCGGTATCGCTGGGGATGATCGTCCGGGCTTCCTCCGGCTGGCGCTGCACGAAGGCGTCGATCGTGCCGCGCAGCATCTTCAACGACATCTGCGCCATGCGGGGCAGGTCCACGTAGGGCTTGAGCTGGGGCTCGGCATTCAGGTCAACCGCGCGACGGGCAATCTTCACGGCCTCGTCGCCCACCCGCTCGAGGTTTTGGGATATCTTCATCGCCACCGTGATGAGCCGGAGAGTGGACGCCACCGGGGCCATCGAGAGCAGGTGGATGGCGATGTCGTCGATCTCGATTTCATAGCGGTCGAGGATGTTGTCGTCCTTCTGCACCTGCTGGGCCAAGGCATCATTGCGATCGGTGAGCGCCCGGATAGCGCGGGATACGGCGCTCTCGGCGTGGCTGGCCATCGCAAGCAGCTTGTCCTTCAGCATCTGGAGTTCTTCGTCGAAGTTGGTCATGGGAGAGGTGGTTTAACCGAAGCGGCCGGAGACGTAGGCCTCGGTCTGCGGGTTGGCGGGATTCATGAAGATGGTGCGAGTGTCGGCGTATTCGATGAGTTTTCCGAGGTAGAAAAATGCGGTGCGGTCGGAGACCCGCGCGGCCTGCTGCATGTTGTGCGTCACGATGACGATGGTGAATTGCTTCTTCATCTCATGAATCAGCTCCTCCACCTTGGCCGTGGCGATGGGATCGAGGGCCGAACAGGGCTCGTCCATCAGAATGATCTCGGGCTCGACGGCGATGGCGCGCGCGATGCACAGGCGCTGCTGCTGTCCGCCCGACAGGCCCAGGGCGCTCTCGTGCAGGCGATCCTTCACCTCGTCCCACAGGGCGGCGCTCCGCAGACATTTCTCCACGACCTCGTCGAGCCGCGCCTTGCGCTTCTCTCCCTGGATGCGGAGCCCATAGGTGATGTTGTCGTGGATGGACTTGGGAAAGGGGTTGGATTTCTGGAACACCATGCCCACCCGCTTGCGCAGCTCGATGACATCGACGCGCGGATCATAGATATTGACCCCATCGATCCGGATCCGGCCGGCCGAGACCCGCGCGCCGTCAATGAGGTCGTTCATGCGGTTGAGACAGCGCAACAGCGTGCTCTTGCCACAACCGGACGGACCGATGAAGGCCGTGACCTGCCGCTCGCCGAGGTTGAGCGTGATGTCGTGCAGCGCCGTTGAGGAGCCATAGGTGAAATCGACATCGTCAATCTCGATGACGGCGCGGGGGGCCGCCTCGGGAGGAGCAACCGGGACCACGCTGACCGGGCGCACGGTGGTGGAAGGAAGAACAGTTTCAGACATGGGGAGAAAGGTGGCTACCATTTGTATTTTTTGCGGAGATGCTGCCGGAGTAAAACCGCGGTCATGGCGATCGCGGCGACGGTGAAGAGGAACACGAAGGCCGTGCCATATTGGACGTCGCGCGTGTATTCATTCTGCGGAATCTTCGAGGCGACCACGTAGATGTGATACGGCAGCGCCATCACACCCTGAAAGAAGAAGTCGGTGAATTTCTGGACCTGCCAAGGGAGCTGGTCGCGCACCACAAACGCGGCGGTGAACATGATGGGCGCCGTTTCGCCGGCGACGCGGGCGATGGACAGCACGGACGAAGTCAGGATGCCCGGCAACGCATACGGGAGCACATTGGTGGCGATCGATTGGAACTTGGTCGCACCGAGGGCCAGCGAACCCTCGCGGTAACCCTTGGGCACGCCTTTCAGGGCCTCCTCCGAGGCCGTGATGATGATGGGCAACACCATGAACGCGAGGGTCAGCCAGCCCGCCAGCAGCGAGACCCCGAAGTCCAGGGCGATGACGAACATTCCAAAGCCGAACAACCCAAAGACAATGGACGGCACACCGGCCAGGTTCACGATCGAGAGCCGGAGGAAGCGGATGAACGGACCTTCCGTCGCATATTCACTCAGATAGATGGCGCTGAGCACTCCCAGCACCAGCGCGATGAGAATGGACCCGGCGACGAGCAGGATCGTGCCGACAATGTTGGGGAAAATGCCGCCGGCCGAATAGACATACGTCTCCACCGGCACGCCCTTGAGTTCAGCCTCGTGCTGCGTCTTGAACTGGCGAAAGGCCCGGTCGCCCATCGTCGTCTTTTTGCCCTCCCAGGTGAAAACATTCAGCGTCTCGGGTGACTCGGTCAGGAACGCCACGTTGATGAAAGGGGCGGTGGACCGGAAGATGACCGAGCCGCCCTTGGTGCCGATATCATAAAAAATGAAAGCGGCGCACAGCAGCACGAAATAGGTGCAGAGACGCAGCGCCCACGAGACAGCCTGCTCCATCCGCTTGGCGGGCGTGGGCCGGGCAAAGATGGCGGAGGTGGTGGCCGAGGTGCTCATCCGATGGAGATCCGGTAGCGGCGCACGATTTTCTGGGCGAGCCAGTTGACCAGCAGGGAAATCAGGAAAAGCACCGCCCCGACCATGAACAGGGCGCGGTAGTGGATGCTGTTGCGCACCACCTCGCCCATCTCCTGCGCAATGATTCCCGTCATGGTGTGCACCGGCTGGAACACGATGCCCAGGCCGTTGCTGAGGTCGGGAATCTCGATGCGGTTGCCCGCGCACAGCAGCACGACCATGGTCTCACCGATCACCCGGCCGAATCCGAGCAGAATGGCGGCCATGATGCCGGACAACGAGGCGGGCACTGTGATATGGATGATGGTCTGCAACCGCGTGGCCCCGAGCGCGAGTGAGGCTTCCTTGAAGGAGCGCGGCACGTTGTTGATGGCGTCCTCGGCGAGGGAAAATATCGTGGGAACGGCCATGAGCGCGAGCAGGCAGGCCGCCGTGGTGGCGTTCAGGCGCTCGGCGATCGGAAACCCGGGCACCCAGCCCAGCGACGGCAGTTGCGAAACCCGTCGCAATGTCTCGCCGAGCATCGCAATGCCAAAGAAACCGAGCACGACACTGGGGATGGCCGAGATGAATTCGATGTAGGGCTTGATGATCTTCTGCTCCAGCGGGGCAGCGAGCTGGTTCACGTAAATGGCCGCGGCCACCCCGAGCGGAATGGCGATCAACAGGGCGAGGAAGGCGATCAGCAGCGAACCGCTGAGCAGCGGGATGACCCCATACCAGTCCTGCCAGAAACTCGCCGTGATCCACTTCCGCCCAAAGGCGAAGGCATCGAACGCCTCCAGCCAGCCGACCGGTCTGGTCTGATCCCAGGCGGCCATTTTTTGTTCGGCGGTGGCGACCTCCGCGGCATACCCGCCCACGAAACCCGGAAACTTCTCCATCCTGCGGCTGAGTTCCGGGTCGGAGAATTTCGGCGGCACGGCCGCCAGTTCCTTCATGGCCGCGAGCAGGCGGAGATTGGCGGCGGCCACCTCGGCGCGCAGGGCGAGCAGCGGCTGGATTTCCGCCTTGAAATCGATGACTTCGATCGTGATGGCGTCGGCGTCGCACTGCAACTGGGCGGCCCGCTCCGGCGCCGCCCCGCGCATGGCCTTGAGCAGATTCTGCTTCGCCTCGTGCAGATCCTGCGCGACTTTCTGCCGCTCCTTCAGCGAGGTAGCCAGATCGGTCATGGTGCCGAGCAGGGCTTCCTCCTCGCCAATGGTGTCAGCAAAGCGGTCGGCGAAGTCGTCGAACGGCGCCAGTTGGGCGTTGGCGGCGGCGGCGGACAGCCCTGCCTTTTTCAGCAGGGCGGCCAGCCGCTGGGTGCGCACACTGGC
The DNA here is from genome assembly GCA_043741015.1 of Opitutaceae bacterium. GTDB lineage: Bacteria > Verrucomicrobiota > Verrucomicrobiia > Opitutales > Opitutaceae > Lacunisphaera. The sequence continues at coordinate 11,879 of JAYUBB010000170.1, read as the reverse complement.
CAGGTAGCGGGAGATGGTGCTATGCGCGGTGACCTGCTCGCGGAACAGATCGACATACTCCAGACCGGCCAGCCGGTAGATCGCTAGATTCTCATGATTGGCCGGCAGAAACCCGACCGCATCCTTGAAAATCGTGAAGGTGATCAGCGCCAGCACGACGATGGAAATCGCCGCATTGCCTTGGAACACGTATTTGACGAACCGGTCGCCCGTCAGCCCAAGAAACGAACCGCCGCGTTTCCGGAGCAGGGCCTCCCCGGTGGGAGGGCGCAGGGTGTGGGGAGTTTCGGTGGTAGCGGGCATGCCGGAAGGCGCAGAAAGCATCAGGCCGGCCCCGGGGGCCGGTCAACCGGGGCAGGTTACGGTTTGGTTACAAAGGGAACCGCCCGCAGTCCGGGCAGGGCTTGCGGGCGGGTTTGGGGGAGACTGACGCTCGTCAGCTCAATTCAGGGGACGGATGGGCACGAAGCCGACCTTGCGGACGACCCTCTGGCCTTCGTCACTGAGCGTGAAGTCGACAAACTTGGCCGCCTCGCCCGTCGGCTCACCGTTCGTGTAGTAGAACGTCGGGCGGGCGTACGGGTATTTCTTGGCGATGACCGACTCCTCCGTTGGCAGCGAACCCTCGATCGAGACCGTTTTGATGCCGGGATCAGTCAGGTAGGCGAGGCCAACGTAGCCGATGCCGTTGGCATTCTTCGCGACCTCGGCGGCGATCTGCTCGTTGCCGGCCATTTTCTGTGACGAGGAGGCGTAATCGCGCTTCTTCATGGCCAGGTCCTTGAAGTCGGAATAGGTGCCGGAGGCGGTGTTGCGGGTATAGATCGAGATCGGACCGGCGCTGCCGCCCACCTGGCTCCAGTCGGTGATGTCACCAGCGAAGATCTGCTCAACCTGGCGTTTCGTCAGGGTGGCGAGCGGATTGGCCCCGTTGACTATCACGCCGATGCCGTCGAAGGCCACGATGGTGGGCTTCATGGTGACGCCCTTGGCCTGGGCCGCGGACATCTCGGTGGGCTTGGCGCGACGGCTCGACATGCCGATCTGCGCCGTGCCGTCGGTGATGGCGGCGATGCCGGTAGTCGAACCCTCGGCGGCGATTTCAAAGGCGACCCCGGGATGCTTGGCCTTGTATTCCTCGGCCAGCATGGGCACGAGCTTGGCGCCGAGCGTATCGGAACCCTTGATGACGAGTTTTTCGGCATGGAGTGAAGCCACGGCAAAAGCCGCGACCGCGAAAAAAATGAGTTTTTTCATAATGGGTTGAATTTGATCGTTGAGCGTTGGCCGGGATTAGAAGTTCACCTGCATCTGGCTGCGGACGCCCGAGGTCTTGGCCTTGGCCGTGCCGCCGGTCACGGTGTCGTTGGACTCGCCCAGGATGTAACCGAGCTGCCATTTCACATCGTTGCCGCGAAAGAAGTAGGTGAAGCCCAGATACAATTCGGACAGGTTGTTCATGGTGCCGCCACCGGGGGCGGAACGAATGCCGTCGCTAAGGTTCACCCCGCGACCGTCGGAATCGACGTAGGTGTAACGCGCCGTGTATTCGAGGTGCTCGCCCACTTTGAAGGAGGGCTGGACCGAGTAGGCGCTGCTCTTCGAACCTTGCGTCGCCGAAATGCCGTGCTGGTTGTCGCTGCCAAAATACTCAAACTGCAGGTCAAGGTTGCCGCTGGTGAAGTCGGCAAACGCATTGTAGACGGTCAGATTGTCCCCGGCGCCGAGCGTCTTGCCTCCCTGATCGGGCAACAGCCCGATCGAGGCGCTCAGAACGTAGTTCAAGGTTTCGCCTGATTTGCCTTTGTAGCCGAGGTTGCCCCAGTAGGCCAGATTGTTGTTGGCGGCAGAGCCGCTGCCGGCCACCCCCGCGGCGGATTCATCCCGCTCGGGATTGGTGACGGCGACATTGTAGAACAAACCGCTGTCGCTTTTGCCGCCGGCATAGAGCCCGATGCGATAGCTGCCGGCCCCCAGGCGGCGGCCATTGTTGCCTTCGACAAAGTAGCGGGTGCCGGGCGAGCGCTCGATCGCCTTGAGACTGCCCGAGGAGGTGTACCATTCCTCGAGCCCGAAGGGAACCTTGCGGAAGCCGATATCCAGATTGAACGCGTCGCTTTGGGCCCAGGTGATCTTCGCCTCGTCAAAGGTCGAGCCGGCGAAATCATAGTTGATGCTGGAGGACCAGCCGTTGCCCAGATTGGCCTTCGCGCCCAGATAAATGCGACGCAGGAAAAAATGGGATGTGCTCACGGGATCGGCCGCGTTGCCGCTGATATCCGTGTTCAAGCCGGCATATTGCACTTGAATGCGGCCGGCGATGGAAAGCGCGGCCGTGCTTTTCCCGCCGGAGATGGTAGCGGTGACCGCGGCGCTTGCCTCGCGCGCCAGATCGGCGCGCAATTCCTCGCCCTCCTGATTGTTGATGAGGCCTTTCTTCACGAGGAGGTCGATGAGAGGACCGCTGTCTTGGGCGAGCACGCTGCCGGCGCACAGCAGGGCGGCCAGCACGGCGGACAATTTGGATTTCAGGTTGAACATGGTCGGTGGATGATTGCTTGAATGAATGCAAGTGCCCGGCGGAGTACCGGGACGCGGCGTGACCATAGCGGCGCATTGTTACGGTTTCGTGACGCCCGTGTGACAAACCGGGAAACAAGCCGGAGAATGCATCTCGCGGGCGACCTCGCCGTGGTCACTACCCTCGCCTGCTCACGTCCGCCAAGGCGGCTGGCTGTCGCGTTTCTCCGCTCCGCGCCCTTCCAGCAGCGCCAGCAACAGGTCGTTCTTCACCAGAATTCCCGACAGACGTCCGGTGCCCGCCTCCACCACCGGCAGCGTCTGCCCGGCATGCAGCGCAAACACCCGCAGCGCGTCGGCCAGCGACGCGGACGGTTCCACGGTCGGTATGTCCTCGCGCAGCAAATCCTCCGCAATCACATGCGCCGCCACCGCCGCGTCACTCAAGTGCGGCTTGATGTCATGGAGCGAGATCGCCCCGGCATACCGGCCTTCAGCGTTCGTCACGTAGATTTCCTCGTGCCGGCTCTGCAGGAATTCCTGGGCGATCACCTCGAACCGCGCGGTCGGCGTCACGCGCGCGGTCTGCGCCTTGGTGAGATCGGCCACCACCCCGGCCAGTTGCACCTTCCGGGGCTCTTCCGCGGCTTTCTTCTTCAACGCCTCGCTGTAGAGCGACTGGTCTTCAATCCCCCGCGCCGTGTAGTAGGCCACCACGCTGCATAGCATCAACGGCATGATGATGTCGTAGCTGAGCGTCATCTCGAAAAGCATGATGATCGCCATCACCGGCGCGTGGCTCGCCGCCGCCAGCAGCGCCCCCATGCCGACGAGCGCAAACGCCTGCGGATCCGCCGCGCCCAGCGGCCAGACCTCATGCACCCCATAGCCGAACAAATAACCCAGCGTCGCCCCCATGAACAGGGTCGGCGTGAACACGCCGCCCGGCGCCCCCGAGCCGAACGAGGCAGCCGTCGCCGCCCATTTGCACACCAGCACCAGCACCAGCGCCTGCCAGACCAGCCGGCCGTTGAGGATCGCGCTCACCACACTGTCACCGTTGCCGCAGACCTCCGGCACCCAGACCGCCAGGCCACCCACAATGAGGCCGCCAATTGCCAGACGTGCCGGCAACGGCAGCTTCGTCCGGGCAAACCAGCCTTCCACCGTCCGCAACGAACGTAGGAAAAACGGCGCCACCGTGCCGGCCAGCACGCCCAGAAACAAAAACGGGCCTATCTCCCACAGCGAATGCAGCGTGAACGCCGGCACCACGTAGACCGTGTGGGCGTTGGAGAGGGTTCGCATCGTCAGCGTCGCCGCCACGGCGGCGACTGCCAGCGGACCGAGGCTCTCCATCGCGATGGTGCCAAGGATGATCTCCGCCACGAAAAACGACCCGGCGATCGGTGCGTTATACGCCGAGGCGATGCCCGCGGCCGCACCGCAGGCCACCAGCAACCGGAGTTGCGGGGCCGACAGCTTGCGCCAGCGCCCCAGCCAAGAGGCGGCCACCGCCGCCAGTTGCACCATGGGGCCCTCGCGGCCGATCGAGCCGCCCGAGGCGATGGAAAACATCGCCGCCGTGCTCTTCACCAGGCTGGCCCGCACCGGCAACCGACCGCTGCCGATGAGGATCGCCTCCATGTAGTCCGTCGAGCTCTGGCCGCGATGCAGCCGCTTGCCAAAAAGCAGCACCAGACCGGCGATCAGCCCGCCGACGGCGGGGATCGTCAATCGCTGCCACCACTCCAGCTCACGGAAGGAATCCACGATGCCCTCCGTGTTCCCGGTCAGCAGACGGTGGATCAGATCCACGCCTCTCCGGAAAACCAGCGCGGTCAGCCCCCCTAGAATACCCGCCACCGCGGCGTAGGCCAGGGTCTCCTGCCAGGGCGACGGACGCAGTCTCTCGATGACCCACAGCCGCCAGCGCAACAGACGCAGCAACCGGCTGTAGATTTGCGGCACGACTTCCTTCACGCTGTTGCTTTACGCGGCACGCCCTTGCCTGACAAGGCTTGTTCCCGTCAGGTGCCGGACGGAGCGGGCGCAGGGGCCGGTGCGACCGGGCCGTAGGTCGGCTCGGGTTCGGCCACCTCCAGAGCACTCAACTGGATGAGGCTGTTGAGCGAACTGAAATGCTTCGTCCACTCGAAGTCGCCGGAGTGTCCGCCCACGACCTGGTTGAAGAGCTGCTTTTTCTCGACCTTGAGGGCCTGGATGCGCTCCTCGATGGTGCCGGCGGTGATCATGCGGTAAACGAAGACCGTGTTGGTCTGGCCGATGCGGTGCACGCGGTCGATCGCCTGGTCCTCGACGGCGGGATTCCACCACGGATCGAGCAGGAACACGTAGTCCGCGGCATGCAGCGTGATGCCCGTGCCGGCGGCCTTGAGGCTGACGAGCATCGCCGCCGCACCCTGGGCGGTCTGGAAGTCCTTCACGGGCTTCTGCCGGTCCACCGTCATGCCCGTGATCTCGTAGCGGGGCAGCTCGGGGTAATGGGTGACCAGCGCGGTGCGCACCCGGTTGAGCAGGGTCACGAACTGCGAGAAGATCACGACCTTGTGGCCGCTCGCCACCACCTCGGCGAGTTTCTCGATCAGCAGCTGGAGCTTGCCGCTGTCCGTCAGCGGCGAATTGATCCACGGGAGCAGGTCGGGGTCGCAGCACACCTGCCGCAGGCGCGTGAGCAGGGCGAGGAAGCCGAAGGACTTCTCCCGCAGCGCCAGCCCGATGTCCTCGCCGAGCCGGGCGAGACCCTCGGTGCAGATGCGGGCATACTCGGCGCGCTGCACCTCGGTGAGCGGGCAGAGCAGGTCCATCTCGACCTTGGGGGGCAGCTCGGTGGCGACCTCGTTCTTGGTCCGGCGCAAAATGAACGGCGCGACCTGCTGGCGCAGCCGGTGCATCGTGCCGTCGCGGTCCTGGATCAGCGCATTCTCGAAACCTGCCCGTGAGCCGAGCAGGCCTGGCAGCAGGTAGCGAAAGATCGACCACAGGTCCAACTGGCGGTTTTCCAACGGCGTGCCGGTCATCACGATCCGGTGCTCGGCCTTCAGCGCGAAGCAGGCCTGCGTGACCTTGGCGTCGGGATTCTTGATGAACTGGCCCTCGTCGAGGATGGCATAGCCGAAGCGGGTGTGGTCGAGCAGCGCGCGGTGCTTGCGGAGCTGGGTGTAGCTGGCGAGCCAGATGCAGGGCGATTTGTTGGCCTTGAAATCGTTGCCCGACTTGAGCGTGTCCACCTTGGCGTCGGGATAAAACCGCGCAAGCTCCTCGCGCCACACGGGCACGACGCTCGCGGGACAGACCACGACGTGCCGCTGCCGGGCGAGCGGGCGGGACCGCAGCAGCGCGATGACCTGCGCTGTCTTGCCGAGGCCCATCTCGTCGGCCAGCAGGCCGTGGCAGCCGGTCTCGCAAAGGTGGTGCATCCACTCGACGCCGCGGCGCTGGTAGTTGCGGAGAAAGTCCGGCAGGACCGGCGGGGTGGCGGGCGGCGTGAGCACCTTCTGCCGCCAGGCGTCGAGCTCGGCGCCGAGCGTGACCTTGATGCGTTGATCGTTGAAAAGGGAGAAGATCAGGTAGGCCGGAATCTCGCCATCGACCGAGGTGTCCTCGAGGTTGCGCTTCCACTGCTGGTAGCTCTCCCACTTCTCGGGCGTCATGGTGACAATGCCCAGGTCGGGCAGGAGCATGGGCGTGCGGCCATGCTTGAGGAGGGCGGCGGCCTGTTCGTCCGTGAGGAGTTTTTCGCCCGCGCGGAAAATCCAGCGCAGGTTCAATCCCGCGCCGTTGCGGCTGTCCGCGACCGCCTCGATCTCGATGGTCCGGGCGCCCTGCTTGATGCTGTTCACCTTGGCGTCGAGTTCGATGGCGAACTGTTTTTTCCAGAGCGGCAGGAAATCGCGCAGGAAACCGGGAATGTCGGCCAGCGCGTCGAGGGCGTAGGCGTGGGTGGTCTGGTTGTAGCGGAAGTGGGCCTTGCGGGCGTAGGTGGCCAGGGCGATGAGCTTGGCGCGCTCGGCGGCGGTCGGGTGGTTGGCGGTGTTGCCCAGGGCGGGAATGCGGCTGCGGCCGCTTTTCCAGTAGGCGAGAAACACCAGGCCGTCGGCATTGGTCGTGAAGCTCAGCAGCAGGTCGCGCGCGGGCTGGTCGTCCGTCTTGGCGCCGTTCTGGTCGTGGTGACCTGAGCTGCCGTTCGGAATGCTGTGGGTGCCGTGGCCATTGGACGTGCTGTTTTGCTTGGGCGCGGTGCCGGGGAGGAGTGCGTTGATCTCATCCACCAGCAATTCCTCGATTTCGTGCAGCCCGGCCACGGCGATGGCGTTGGCCAGCAACAAATCGGTTGAGGAGGAGCGGACTTTGATGGTGTCACCCTCCCACTCGATCACCGCATACTCTTCCTTCTTGTCCACCCGCCGGTGGATGATGGCGTCGCTGGCCCCCAGCTCGACTTCGCGGATCTCATTGTCCCGGTACATCGCGTGCCCGCGCTCGGCGTGGCTCGTGTCAAATTGCGCCTCCCAGTCGGCTTCCAGGCGGCCGAACCAGAATTCGAGGGACTGCGGAGTGTATATTCGCTTGGGCCCGTGGGATTGCATCGAGCTAAAGGAACCACGTTAGAAACCCCCGCCCTCGCCCTGCAACACCTATTTGCCAGTATTACCGAACCCGTTGAGCGGGAGTTTCACCCGATTGTCACCCGGCCGGCACGGGTTCTTCACTTGCCGCACAAGTCCCGGACCACTGTGCTGCTCCTAAAATTGTGAACGGATGACTGCCAGCGTGCGCTCCGCCGCGCCGCGGTTGGCCTCGTGCCACTCGTGGGCGGCGGCGGACAGCTTGGCCCGCTGACTCGCGTCCTGCAGCAATTCGACGGCGGCGCTGATCAGCTCGTCGTGCGTCTCCACCTTCCGCACGGCACCGGCCTCGGTCAGGCCGCGGATGATCTCGCGGAAATTCGTCATGTGCGGGCCGTGCAGCAGTGGCTTCTCCAAAATCGCCGCCTCAACCGGGGTCTGTCCGCCGTCGTGCGGGGCGAGGCTCTTGCCCACGAAGACCACGTCGGCCAGTTGGGTGAACTTCTGGAGCTCGCCGGTGGTATCACCAACTGCAACGTCGACCGGGCCTTTCGCGGACCCCTCTGACCGAAAATGAAAACTCAATCCGGTCTTGTCCAGCAGCCCGCGCAATTCCTCGCGTCTCTCCGCATGCCGCGGCACCAGCAGCAGCGAAACCCTGAGCCCCGCCGAGCGCGCTGTCTTTAGCGCCGTGAGCAACGCCTCCTCCTCGCCCACCCACGTGGATGACCCCAGCAACACCAGTCCGCCCCCCAGCCCGAGTTCGCCACGCAGCTGCGCAAGCTCGGCCGGCGGCAACAGTGGAATGTCCACGTCGAGTTTGAGATTGCCGGTGGTCTGCAGCCGTTCCGATGGAAACCCAAGGGTCTTGAAACGCTGCTCATCCCGCTTCGAGGCGCAAAGGATGCGCGTGATGCCCTTGGTCAGCGGACGCAGGAGCAGTCCAAACCGTACCGAGCGACGGTAGCTGCGATCCGAGAGCCGCGCATTGACGCTGAGCACCGGCACGCCGCGACCGGCGGCCTGGTGCACATGCTCCGGCCAGCGCTCCCCTTCCATCAGGATGCAAAGATCGGGCTGCACGCGCCGCCACGCCCGCGCATTGAAGGCCCAGAAATCCAGCGGAAAATAGCCAATCCCGATTGTCAGGCCGGCGTATTTCTCCTTCGCCAGTTGGCAGCCCGTGCTCGTGGTGGTGGTCAGGTAAACCTCCGTACCGCCCACCCGCCGCAACGCTTCCAGCAGTGGCGCGATGGCCAGCATCTCGCCCACGCTCACCGCTTGCAGCCACACACGCTTGCGCGCCGCCACCTTCGGCGGCAGGGCATCCGTCCCGCCGAAGCGCTGGGAGAAGTTCTCGGCGTAACCGCCGCGGCGCCGCATCCGCCGCAGGTAATACGGCGAGGCGATGAGCAATGCCGGAACGAAGATGAGACGGTAAATCCAGATCATGGCATGCAGACGTCAATACACCAAACCGATTGGCCACGAAAAACACAAAAACGATCCTGATCCCCTGCCTCCCTTTTTTGTGTTTTTTGTGGCCATTCTCCGGGGTGTGAAGGCTCGGATTAGTGAACCCTTGGTGTGTATTAGTGGTTCAAGAACTCCGTGTCTCTGTGCCTCTGTGGTTCAAATCAGAGGGCTTACTGGCCTAATACCCACGCAAAGATCAGCGGCGCGACGATCGTCGCATCGCTCTCGACGATGAACTTCGGCGTCTTCGCGCCGAGCTTGCCCCAGGTGATCTTCTCGTTCGGCACGGCGCCGGAGTAGCTGCCGTAGCTCGTGGTCGAGTCGCTGATCTGGGCGAAATAGCCCCAGAGCGGCACGCTGGTGCGGCCCAGGTCCTGGTGCAGCATCGGCACGACGCAGATGGGGAAGTCACCGGCGATGCCACCGCCGATCTGGAAGAAACCAATCGAGCCCTCGCCATTGCGGAGTTTTTTCGACGACTTCACATACCAGCCGGCCAGCCAGGCCATGTATTCGATCCCGGTGCGGACGGTGTGGACGTTCCTGATCGCACCCGAGACCACACGACCGGCATACATGTTTCCGAGGGTGGAGTCCTCCCAGCCGGGCACGATGATGGGCAGGTTCTTTTCGCACGCGGCGAGCATCCACGAGTTTTTCGGGTCGATCTGGTAATGCTTCTTCAGCTTCCCCGACCGGAGGATCTTGAAAAAGAACTCGTGCGGAAAATAACGTTCGCCCGTCCGGTCGGCAGCGAGCCACTCCGCCGCCACCGCGGCCTCGATACGGCGCATGGCCTCGCCCTCGGGGATGCAGGTGTCGGTCACACGGTTCATGTGCCGCTTGAGCAGCGCCTGTTCGTCACCGGCCGTGAGCTGCCGGTAGTGCGGCACGCGCTCGTAGTAGTCGTGCGCTACGAGATTGAAGATGTCCTCCTCGAGGTTGGCCCCGGTGCAGACGATGGCATGGACCTTGTCGCGCCGGATCATCTCGGCCAGTGATATGCCAAGCTCGGCCGTGGACATGGCCCCGGCGAGTGTGACCAGCATCTTGCCGCCGGCCTGCAGGTGCGTCTCGTAGCCCTTGGCCGTGTCGAGCAACGCCGCCGCGTTGAAGTGCCGGTAGTTATGCGCGATGAATTTGGAAACGGGCCCCTTTTTCCGGGCCAGGGCGGCATTGGCCAGTTCGGGCTTGGGTTGGGCTTTCGCTTTCATGATTTTGCTCCAGCAAGGTCGGCGCTCCGCCCTTTGGCCACACAAAAGTCCGGGGTGGAAACCCTCCCATCCCCGGTGCAAACTTGCACTTCTGACAAAAGTCGGAACCATCTTGTCTGCCATGAAGTTAAATCGCTCCGCCTTCCCTCTTATTCTGCTGGTTTTTACCCTTACTGTTGCGCCCTTCGCGACTTGGGCCGCCGACTTCCCTCATCAGGCCAGCGACCTGCCCGCCGACCCGGCCATCAAGTGGGGCCGGCTCGATAACGGCCTGCGCTACGCCCTCCTTCGCAACCCCGAGCCACGGGGCCGCGTCAGCGCCCGCCTCGCGGTCAAGGTCGGCTCCGTTTATGAAAACGAGAACCAGCGCGGCCTCGCCCACTTCCTGGAGCACATGGCCTTCAATGGCAGCCGCCATTTCCCCTCGGCCAACGTCGTGGAGTTCTTCCAGCGCCTCGGCATGGACTTCGGCGGCGACACCAACGCCTCCACCGGTTTTGACCGCACCATCTACCAGCTCGAGCTGCCCGACACCAAGCCGGAGACTCTCCGCGAATCCCTCACCTTCTTCGCGGACGTCGCCGGCGGCCTGCTGCTCGACCCCGCCGGGATCGACAAGGAGCGCGGTATCATCCTCAGCGAAAAACGCGCCCGCGACTCCGTCGGCCTGCGCACCTACCTCGCCGAGCTCGAGTTCCTCGTGCCCGACACCCGCTTCCCCCAGCGGCTGCCCATCGGCGTCGAGGAGGTCATCCGCACGGCCGGCCGCGACCGCTTCACCGAGTTCTACAACCAGTGGTACCGCCCCGACCGCATGTATCTCGTGATCGTGGGTGACGTCGATCCGGCCGGCGTCGAACCGCTCGTACGCGAGTTGTTCGCACCGCTCGCCCCGCACGGGCCCGTGCCACTCGAACCCCGGCTGGGCTCTGTCACCCCGACTGCGATTGTCGACGCCGGTCTCCACACCGAGCTCGAGGCCGGCAACACCAACGTCGCCCTTGAGACCATTACGCCCTACGCCTTCGAGGCCGATACCTCCGCCAACCGGCTCAAGTATCTTCCACGCACCCTTGCCCTGCGCATGCTCAACCGCCGTCTGTCCATCCTCGCCAAGAAAGAGGGGGCGCCCTTCCTCGGTGGCCTCGTCGGCGTGACCGAGCAGTTCAACCTTTTCCGCAACGCCTCCATCGAACTCAACTGCCGCCCGGACCAGTGGCCGGCTGCCCTTGCTGTCGCCGAGCAGGAGCTCCGCCGCGCCCTCGAACACGGCTTCCAACCCGAGGAACTCGCCGAGTCCGTCGCCGAGATGCGCAACAACCTCGAGCAGGCCGTCCGCACCGCCGCCACCCGCCACTCCAACAGCCTCGCCGACGATATCACGGGCGACCTGATCGATAACGCCGTCTCCGCGCATCCGCTCACCGAGCAGGCTCTTTTCCAACCCGCCCTCCAGGCCGTCACGCCCGCCGCCTGCACCCAGGCTCTGCGCGCCGCTTGGAGCGAGACCAACGGCCGCAAGATCTTCGTCGCCGGCAATGTCCAGATAACTGACGCCGCCCCGGCCATTGCCGCCGCCTACTCCGCCAGCACCAAGGTCGCCGTCGCCGCGCCACCCAAGACCGAGCAGGCTGCCTTCGCCTACACCGACTTCGGCCCGGCCGGCAAGGTGAGCGAACAGACGGTCGTCGCCGACCTCGGCGCCACGCTTGTGCAATTTGCCAACGGCGTCCGCCTCAACCTCAAGCCCACCGACTTCGAGGCCGGGCGCATCCGCGTGTCCATCCGCGTCGGTGGGGGCACGCTCACGATGCCCAAGGACCAGCCCGGGCTCGCGCTCCTGGCCAACGTCGCCTTCACCGCCGGCGGCCTCGGCAAGCACAGTGTGGACGACCTGCAGCGACTCCTCGCCGGCAAAACCGTGGGCCTTTCCTTCGGCGCGCAGGACGACACCTTTGCCTTCGGCGCTGCGACCAACCGGGCCGACCTGCTCCTTCAGCTCCAGCTCCTCTGCGCCTTCCTCACCGACCCCGGCTACCGCCCCGAGTCCATCCGCCAGGTCCGCAAGGCCGCCGAGCAG
>JAYUBB010000169.1:0-5301 GCA_043741015.1 Opitutaceae bacterium | reverse complement strand
TCCGCGAGCGCACCAAGCGCCCGCGCCGCTGCGTCGTGGTCTCGATGCCCGTCCGCATGGACGACGGCCATATCGAGATCTTCGAGGGTTACCGCGTGCAACACAATCTGTCCACCGGCCCGGCCAAGGGCGGCATCCGCTTCCACCAGGACGTCACGCTCGGCGAGGTCGCCGCGCTCGCCATGTGGATGAGCTGGAAATGCTCGCTCGCCGGCCTGCCCTACGGCGGCGGCAAAGGCGGCGTGATCGTCGATCCCCGCAAACTCTCGACCTCCGAGCTCGAACGCCTCTCCCGCCGCTACATGCAGGAAATCCTCCCCTTCATCGGCCCCAACGTGGACATCCCCGCACCCGATGTCGGCACCAACGAACAGGTCATGGCTTGGATGGTGGACACCTATTCCAACCACCAGGGCCACTTCGACCCCGGCGTCATCACCGGCAAGCCCATTGCCCTCGGCGGCTCGCTCGGCCGCCGCGAGGCCACGGGCGAAGGCGTCGCCTGGTTCGTGAAATCCTACCTGCAGGATCTCGGCATCGAGGCCGAGAAAACCACCGTCGTCATCCAGGGCTTCGGCAACGTCGGCACCGAGGCCGGTCACGCCCTCTACCACTGGGGCGCCGAGATCATCGCCATCTCCGACGTTTCCGGCGGCATCCATAACCCCAAGGGCCTCGACCTCAAGGCCGCGCAGGCCTATGTCAACGCGAACAAAACCCTCCAGGGCTTTCCCGGCGGCGAATCAATCACCAACGAGCAGTTGCTCGAACTCCCCTGCACCGTCCTCATTCCTGCCGCCTTGGAGCGCGTCATCACCGACAAGAACGCCGGCAAGCTCAAGTGCCGCATCCTCGCCGAGGGCGCCAACGGCCCACTCACCAACGAGGCCGACCAGATCATCGAGCAGCGCGGCGACATCGAGGTCATCCCCGACGTGCTCTGCAACTCCGGCGGCGTCATCGTCTCCTACTTCGAATGGCTGCAGAATCTGCAGAACTACTATTGGAGCAAGAGCGAGGTCTTCGACAAGCTCCACCGCATGCTCGCCAAGGCGAAGTCGTCGGTGGAGGAGACCAAGAAGAAATACGGCTGCAGCCGCCGCACCGCCGCCCTCGTGCTGGGCATCTCGCGCGTCGCCGAGGCCAAGGCGAAGCGGGGGCTGTTCCCGTAAGGGTGCTTGCGAACGCCGATTTTGACTGGAGGCGGGGCCATCAGCCCCCGCTATCTTCCTCACAGCACCATAAACGAAAATACCACGATCAGCGTCGGCACGAGGGCGCCCAGCAGCAGGCCGAGGGGTGACACGCCCTCGGGGAAGTAGCGCTGAAGAAGGGACTGGCCGGCGGGATTTGGGGCGTTGGCGATGACGGTCAGGCCGCCACCGGTCACCGCCCCGGCCACGACGGCATATTTCAATTCCCCGCTGAACCCGGGCACCAGCGTGGCGAGGTAGGTGATGAGGGCGTTGTCGTTGAAGGCCGTGAGGATCGTCGCGCCGAAGAAGAGCGGCGCCTCGCCGAGACCACCCAAGACAGGTTCGATCCACCAGCCTTGCAGTCCGCCGTGCACCACTAGGCCGGCCAGGAAGAAGCCAACCAGCAGCGGACTGCGGAAGCCCATCTTGTCCTGATATGGCGAGGTCGCCCGCACAAAGCCGAGAAAGAGTCCAAAGCCGGCGAGGAACCATAGCGAATGATGTACTGCCCAGACCGTAAAGCCGAGGAACACCAAATGGACCGCTGTCACCCACACAGGCACCGGCTCCTCCGTTCGCTCGCCAGATCGATCGACGGGCTTGAGCGCGAGCAGTTCTTTCCGGAAGATGAGAAAATAGACGACGTTCGAGATCACGATGCCGCCGACCGCGTGCCAGCCAAAGTGCGTTGCCATGTAGGCCATGTCCCAGCCCCAGGGCGCCGCGACCATCAGCACGGGCGGAGCGGCAAAGTGAGTGAGCGTGCCACCGATGGAAATGTTCACGAACAGCAGCCCGAGCGTGGCGTACATCAGTTTCACCGAAGGCTTGAGGTCGTAGAACTGCTTGCCGAGCAGCAAGGCAGCGATCGTCATGGCCGCGGGCTCCGTGATGAACGAACCGAGCAACGGGGCCACGGTCAGGATGGAGAACCACCACGCCACGGGCTTGTCCCCACCCAACGAGGCGACGAGCCGCAGGCTCTGCTCGGCCAGGCGCATGATCGGTCGCGTCGCGGCCAGCGCCATGATGACGACCACGAACAGCGGCTCGGTGAAACTGACGCTGCGAAAATACTCCAGCGTGGCTGCCGCGCCCTTGAACCAGATCGTCACCCCGCCCAGCACGATCACCCACAGGCCGAACACGAGCTCGACCTCGCCGAGCACGTGCAGCAGGCGGGCGCGCCGGCTGCCTTTCGCCGCCGCATGTGCCGCGTGCAGGAATTTCGGGCAAAAGAAAGTATGCAGGACCGCCAGCGCGAAAATTCCCGTCACCAGGACATTGAATGGTTCGGCGGCCGCCCGCGCCTTGATCACCTCCCACACGCCGGCACCGGCCGGGTCGGCGTAGGAGGACAACTCTCGCGGGAAGCTCATCCTTTGAGCAGGGCGGGCAGTTCCGCCAGGCTGTGGATGAAGGCGTGCGCCCCGGCCTTGACCTTGGCGCGCGCCGTGTACCGGCCAAAGCCGATGAAGCGGTCAACGACCGGCTTGGTCTCCAGATCGCTCACCCCGTCACCCACCATCACCGTGCGGACGGGCGAGAGTTCGCGCTGGAGGGCGGTGATGACCGCCGGTTTGCCGCCTGAACGCGTGGTGGGATAATTCTCGTCGTAGCCCGTGTAGTTCCCCGCGCCATCAAAATGCAGGTCCACCGCCTCGACACGTGCGATGCCAAGGTAGGCGGCAAGAGGCGTGATAATCGGGCGGAAGCCGCCGCTCAGGATGATCGGGGTCCAGCCGTCCGTCTTGAGCCGGGCGATGGCGTCCAGGGCCGTCGGCTCCACCTCCTCGATGTATCTGCGGCCAATCGCCGCGACATCGTCCCGGTGCGGCCGGATGACCGCCAGCCGCCGGCCGAAGACCGACTCGACGCTGATCTTGCCCTCCATGGCGTCACGCGTCTGGGCCTCCACGACGGCGAAGACCTCCGGGCCGCGCAGGCGGGCCAGCTCGTCAATGCCCTCAATGGCACTGAGCGTCGAGTCGCAGTCGAGGATGATGAGTTTTGGGGGATTTACCACGACGACACTACGACACCACGAACAGAGTCTGGGCCAAGAGTATTCTGCATCCGTTGGGGTAGACACAAAAAAGCCCTCCGCGACGGGAGGGCTTTGGGAAGAGGGTCAGACGTGCCTTACTTGACCTTGGTGGCGCGCTTGAACTTCGTGGTGAACTTCTCGACGCGGCCGGCGGTGTCGACCAGGCGCTTCTCGCCGGTGTAGGCGGGATGCGAGTCCATGGTGACGTCACGCACGATCACGAAGTAATCCTGGCCGTCGATCTTCTCGGTGCGGGCGGACTTCATCGTGGACTTGGTCAGGAATTTCTTGCCTGTTCCGATGTCGAGGAAACAGACGTTATTGAGAGCGGGATGGCCTTCGGTCTTCACGGTAAGAGGGTGGTTGAATCAGCCTTGACGCGCCTTGTAACGCGGCTCGACTTTATTGATGACGTAGATCTTGCCCTTGCGACGCACGACCTGGCAGGCCGGGTGGCGCAGTTTGGCGGATTTGATGGAGGAAACGACTTTCATAAAGGCACGAAAGAAGATGTCCGGCCCGGGCCGTGTCAAAGGAAAAGATTTGCGTGGACCCGCTGCCGGCTGCGGCCCGGAACGCCGCCGGCCTAACCTGCTGATGAGCCTAGTTTACGGTCGGATCGTCGGGGGCGTCGGCCTGCACCTTCAACTCCGGATCAAGGTGGCCGAGCAGATTCCGCCAGAGGGGCACGCCATCGTGCTTGATCAGCCAGTCACCCTCGACCGGGGTGGCGATCCACGTATCGTGTTTCATTTCGTTTTCCAACTGCCCCTTGCTCCAGCCCGAATAGCCAAGGAAGGCCCGCATCGTCAGGCCCGCTGTGCCCACCAGCTCGGTGGCCTGTTCAACCTCGACCCCGAAGTGCAGCTGAAAGGCATGATCGGTCGCGATCCACTGCCACGTCACGATGATCAATTGCTCCGGCTCGACGGGGCCGCCGTAGTAGAGCGGCACGCCGGCCAGCGGCCCGAGCGCGAAGTCGGCATTCAGCTCGCCCATCTGCTTGTCGAGCGGACGGTTGAGCACGACGCCCATCGCCCCCTCGGCGTTGTGGCTGGAAAGCAACACGACCGTGCGCCGGAAATGTGGGTCGCGCATGACGGGATGCGCCAGCAGCAGCTGCCCGGCGAGACGGGGGGATTTTCGCGCGGTGCGGCGTTCTTTCATGGCGGCGAGGCCGGAACCGGTCCTCAGAGTTTGCTGATCTTCACCCCGGCGTCCTTCAGGATGGGGTGCACGAGCGGGTCGTTGTGGTAATCGACGTGATACTTGATCGCCGCGATACCGGAGGCAGCAAGGATCTTGGCGCAATTGATGCACGGGTAATGCGTCACATAGGCCGTGCAACCGTCCACGCTTGAGCCACGGCGGGCGGCGTCGGCGATGGCGTTCTGTTCGGCGTGAACCGTGGCCTGCTCGTGGCCGTCGCGCATGCGCGAGGCGTGGGGCGTGCCGGGGAGCCAGCCGTTGTAGCCCGCGGCGATCAGGCGGTTCTTGCGCCGGCCGGAGGAAACGATCACGCAACCGACGTTGAGCCGCTCGCAGTTGGAGCGAGAGGCGATGAGCTTGGCCGTCGCCATGAAATACTCGTCCCAGCTTGGACGGTGCGAGAAGGCCTCCGTGGCCTGGGCGATAAGCTCTATGGGATCCTTTTTGCGAACGGGCATGCCTGAAACGGTGGGAAGCGTCCGGCGCGTGGCAACCCGTAAACGCCCGCTTCGCCCTTCACCAGGCCTGCGGACGACAGGTGCGCGCCATGGATTCACGCCCGGCTTGCACGCCGCATATCCCTCCCCCAACCTCCCCGGCCATGGCTTCGCTCCAACAACTCGTCGACTACTGCGACAAGCGCACCCGGCGATCCTCCTTCAAGGACTACCCCGGTGCGGTCAACGGCCTGCAGGTCGCCAACGACGGCCGCGTGACGCGCATCGGCGCGGCGGTGGACGCCGGCCTCGTGCCCTTCGAGCGCGCCGTGGAGCGCGGCGTCGATTTCCTCATCGTCCACCACGGCCTGTTCTGGGGCGGTTTGCCCGCACTGACCGGCCCGGTCTACGG
>JAYUBB010000168.1:0-16250 GCA_043741015.1 Opitutaceae bacterium | reverse complement strand
TGCCGCGGATTCGCTTCAGATGCGTTTCTGTTAATTCCATCTCTCTTGCCTACACTTTCACTCAGTCATGGCAATAGTGTTAACAGGCCCTAGGCCTTCTTGGTTTTCAGCAGCATTTCCCGGGCGACCAGATACAGGAAGCCGCACAGCAGCACATACGGGATGAGCGACAGCAGGTCGGAATGTGAGCCCTCGAAGAAGGGATTGTGCGCCGTGGACCACTTGAGCAGGGCATCGTCGAGCTGGTTGACTCCTGGGGCGCCCGCCAGGAACGCGATGATGATGCCGGCGATGGCGCCGCCCGCGATGTAGCCCGAGGCCAGCAGCACGCCCGGGCTCTTGTCGCTCTCGGCATTGAAGGTGACCTGGTCCATTTTCACATAGGCCGGCTGCCGGCGCAGCCAGCGATCCACCGCCAGGCGGATCATGCCGCCGATCCAGATCGGCAGTGACGAGGAAATCGGCAGATAAACACCGACGGCAAACGTCAGCGCCGGGACAAATGACATCTGGAGCGAAACCGTGATCATCGCGCCAAAAAGCACGAGTGCCCACGGCAGTTTGCGGTCGAGGATGCCCTTGATGATATAGGACATGAGGGTGGCCTTCGGTGCATCAAACTTGCGCACGGACGTGCCGTCCGGCCGCACGGTGTAGGTGCCGTTGATGCCGGGATCGACCAACCAGACCGCATCGCCGCTGTTGTTCACGAGATACTTGCCGGCAGGACCACCTACCGTGTCGGTCTTGTGCCAGGCGAAATATTGCCCGGCATCATCCTTGGCCTGCGGTCCGACCAGGCTCTGCTTCACCGGGTCAAGCTTGGTGATGTCCGTATGCAGGCCGCCCGGGGCAATTTGCGCCGCGGGCATATACACTACCGCCGAGTCGTTCAGTTTCAGCAGGATCGGCCCGAGAATGACGGCCGAGCCGAACGCCCCGATGAGGATGGCATATTGCTGCAACTTGGGCGTGGAACCGACCAAAAAGCCCGTCTTCAGGTCCTGCGACGTGGTGCCGCCGTTGGACGAGGCGATGCAGACAATGCCACCGATCGAGAGCGCCGTCACATAGTAGGTCCCGCCCGTCCAGCCGATCAGCAGAAAGACCAGACAAGTGAAAAGCAGCGTGGCCACAGTCATGCCCGAGATGGGATTCGAGGTGGAGCCAACCTCGCCCGTCAGGCGCGAGGAAACCGTCACGAAGAGAAAGCCGAAGGCGACGATGAGCAGGGCACCCAGCAGGTTCATGTGCAGCGCGTTTTGGGCGAGCATGATGCCCGCCAGCAACACGAAGATGCCGATGCCGACAAATTTCAGCGAAAGATCGCGGTCGGTGCGCGGCACTTCTTGGGCGACGCCATTGCCTCTCGCCAGACCGATGTCATGGAGCCCGCCCTTGATGCCGTGCCAGATCGTCGGCATGGCTTGGATGAGGCTAATGATGCCGCCCGCCGCCACGCAACCTGCGCCGATGTAGAGCACATAGGCGCCACGAATCTGGCCGGGGCTCATCTCAGAAATCAGCTTGAGGCCCGGAGCCAGCGGGCTGGTCAGCCCTTCACCAAAAAATTTAATCAGCGGAATCAGCACCAAGTAGGACAGCACCCCGCCGGCCGCCATCAACCCGCCGAGATAGGGACCGATGATGTAGCCCACGCCCACCAGTTCGGGGGAAATCTCACAACTGAGCGAGCCGGCCTTGAGCGGGGTCCCGAATACTTTCTCCGGCACGTCCTTCCAGCCCTTGAACGCCACGTTGAGTGTCTTGTAGAGGAGGCCGATGCCGAAACCCGTGAAGATGACCTTGGCGCCGGGTGATTTGCCGAGGCCCGCGGCTTCGGCGGCGGCCATCTCGGCCTTGGCCGACGGCGACGCGGCCGCGCGCGAAACCTCATCCACGCCCGCCTTGAGCACCGCCGCGCATGCCGTGCCCTCGGGGTATTTGAGCACCCCGTGCTCCTTCACGATCAGGGCCCGGCGCAGGGGAATCATCATCAAAATGCCGAGCAGTCCGCCCATGATCGCCACCAGCATCACACGCGTCAGCTCCAGATCGAAACCGAGGATCAAAATCGCCGGCATCGTCACCCCGAGGCCAAACGCAATGGACTCGCCCGCCGAACCGGCCGTTTGCGTGATGTTGTTCTCGAGGATGGTCGAGTCGCGGCCTCCGGCCTTCGACCAGGTGCGGAACATCGCCAGCGAGATGACGGCCACCGGGATGGACGCACTGACCGTGAGGCCGACCTTCAGTACGAGGTAGAGCGACGAGGCACCGAAGACCATGCCGAGGATTGCCCCGGTCAGCACCGCGCGGAAAGTAAACTCAGGAATGTTGGCCGAGGCCGGGATGAACGGCTCGAATTTCGGGGCGGGTTCGGAAGACATGAGATGGGTTTCGCCCCAAGCTACGAAGCCTTATGACACAAGCGCAACCCTGATAAACTGTCAGCGCAACCCTGTCCTGTCATCGCGTCGCCCGCTGCGCGGGCTCCTCGCAATGACAAATTTAGCCGCTCAACGCTTGCGCGATTTGGCCCGCGCATTGCGGGCCGCGATCCGCTCCTTGATCAGCCAGTAGAGCATTTCCATGCGTGGCACGGGCACGCCGACGGACTTGGCGCGGCGGACCGCCTCGCCCCAGATCTCCTCGATCTCCACGTCGCGGCCCTCCTCGAAATCAATCAGGCTCGACGGCCGGTAGTCACCCATCTTGGCCGTGCGCTCAAACTGCAGGTCCACGAACGAGCGGGAAATCTCGTGGCCGAACTTGGCCGCCGCCTCGACGATCTCCTCCATCAGTCGGCGGGCGAGCAGGCGCATGCCTTCGTCGGCGAGGAGCACGTCGGTGGTCACACCGCCGGTCACGATGGCGAGGCCGTTAAACGGCACGTTCCAGACCAGCTTGTGCCAGCGCTGCGCTTCCAGATTGTCCTGCGCGGTGCACTTCACCCCCGCCCGGCGCCACAACGCGGCAACTGCGTGGGTGCGCTCGCCGGCGGGTTTGCCGAACTTGCCGATGGTCATGAGCCCCGGGAAAGAGCAATTGACGACCCCCGGAGCGGTGCGCATGCAGCCGATGTAACAGATGGCGCCGATCACCCGGCCGGGCCCGGCGATCTCCGCCACCGGCTCCTCCACCCCGAGGCCGTTCTGCAAGGTAAGCACGACCGTTTCCGGCCCGAGGAGCGGCGGCAAAATGATTTTTAACGCATCATTGGCCGTCGCCTTGGTCGCCAGGATAACCAGATCACACCGACCGATCTCAGCCGCCGAGCCATACACCTGAATTTTGCGCAGGTTGATGCGTTCGGTGGGTGTTTTGATCTTCAGCCCCCGGGCGGTGAGGGCGGCCCGGCCGCTGCGACCCAGAAAATGCACATCCTCTCCCGCTTTCACCAGCCGCGCCCCGTAATAGCAGCCCAAGGCACCGGTGCCAATGATCGCGATGCGGGGCTTGTCGGGGAACGTGGTGCTCACAACACCTCAGTCGTCACAAAGTTAGGGCAAAAATACAACTCCTCAGTCACGCGGTTACAGGAGCCCAGCTCATGTTTCTTCACACCCGGCGTTCACCCGATTGTAAACGGCCTGGTGGACGTCGCACCCTGTTCTGCACCCGCCCCACGACCTCGACAGCCAAATGCCGCTGCCCGGCTAACATCTGCCGTTCCCCGGCGAGCATGGCTATACTTCAGCCGCATCGCGCTGGGACAGACCTCTTGCCTCCAATATCTTACGAAATGTAGCCGCACATCCATTGAACTCTGGCCTGTTTTAATCCTCTCCCGGCCATGGTGTGGCGATGGCCAAATATTCTTCCGCCACCTCTTTTCCCCCGACTGTTCACAAATTTCACTTTGCCGTTATCTCCGAGTGAATCTGCACGTTGGCTGACAAGTTATTCACAGCCCTTCCCGGCGCTCAAAGCGGCATGTTATCCGTCAACCGTACTTCATCCACCCAGTAGGAGATCGCCATCAGGCATTCGCCGGGCACGACCTCGCGGATTTGCTCCATGGTTCGCGGGTCCACGACCGAAATATAGATCACGCGCAGCCTTCGCTTGGCCGCAATGATGTGCGTGGCCTCGGCGACCAGCCGGTCGGTGCTCCTCACCCCGGCCTCGACCATTTCCTTGGCTTTGCGCAGGGCCTTCACCACCGCCAGCGCCTCCTCCCGCTGCGAAGGGGTCAGGTAATTGTTGCGCGCGCTCACCGTCATGCCGTCGTCATCGCGCACCACCGGACCGGTCAGGATTTTGAAGGGCAGGAGCAGATCGGCGGCCACCTTCTTCACCACCGCCACCTGCTGCATATCCTTTTCGCCCAGCACCACCACGTCCGGCTGCACGATGTTAAACAGCTTTAACCAACAGGTGAGTGTGCCGCGGAAAAGGACCGGCCGCGCCACCCCGCACAACGGCTTGCTCACGGCCTCCTCCAGCACCAGCGACGAAAACCCCTTGGGAAACATCTCTTCGACGGTCGGAACAAACAGCACCTCCACTCCCTCCTTCTCCGCCAGCATCACGTCAGCCGAAGACGTGCGGGGATATTTCGCGAGATCCTCACTGGGACCAAATTGCAGCGGATTCACAAAGGCCGATACCACGACTGCCGCTCCACTTTCCCGCGCCAGCCGGATCAGGCTCGCATGACCGGCATGCAGCGCCCCGAGGGTCGGCACGAAGGCGATCTTCCGCCCGGCCTGGCGCAATGCCGCGGCGGCGGTGCGCATCGCTGTTACGGTCTCTATTTTCTGCATAGGGGAACGGGCTTGAACTAACCGGAACCCATTCCCTTTATCAAGCCTCGCATTCGCTCGGCAGTAGTGAGTAGCCAGCAGCGAGTAGTGAGCATGACAAACAAAGTACCGTTTAACGCCTCTTGTTGGCGGTGTCGATCAAGACGGTAACATTCGTGCTCGCCTCCTAGTCGCTACTCACTACCCGCTACTCGCTACTTTTCATGCCATGATCCGCATCAACGAGAATTACACCAAGCTCAAGGCTTCCTACCTCTTCGCCGACATCGCCAAGCGCGTGAACGCCTACGTCGCCGCCCACCCGGCCAAGCCCGTCATCCGCCTCGGCATCGGCGACGTCACCGAGCCTCTCCCGCCGGTCTGCGTCGAGGCCCTCCACGCCGCCACCGACGAGATGGCCCAGCGTGCCACCTTCAAGGGCTACGGCCCCGAGCAGGGCTACGCCTTCCTCCGCGACGCCATTGCGCAGCACGACTACGCGGCGCGCGGCTGCCCGATCGAGGCCGACGAAATCTTCATCTCCGACGGCTCGAAGTGCGACTGCGGCAACATCCAGGAAATCTTCGCCACCGACGTCCGCCTCGCCATCCCCGACCCCGTCTATCCCGTCTACGTGGACACCAACGTCATGGCCGGCCGCACCGGCGCCAACGTGGACGGCCGCTACCAAGGCATCACCTATCTGGACTGCACGCCCGCCAACGGCTACGTGCCCGCCGTCCCCGGCGCCGCCACCGACCTCATCTACCTCTGCTTCCCCAACAACCCCACCGGCGCCGTCGCCACCAAGGCCCAGCTCGCCGCCTGGGTCGCCTACGCCAAGGCCAACCAGGCCGTCATTCTCTTCGACTCCGCCTACGAGGCCTACATCCGCGACCCCGCCATCCCGCACTCGATCTACGAGATCGAGGGCGCGCGCGACGTCGCCATCGAGTTCCGCAGCTTTTCCAAGACCGCCGGCTTCACCGGCACGCGCTGCGCCTACACTGTCGTCCCCAAGAGCCTCATGGCCTACGATGCGGCCGGCCAGGCCCACCCGGTCCATGCCCTTTGGAATCGCCGCCACACGACGAAGTTCAACGGCGTCGCCTATCCGATCCAGAAGGCCGCCGCCGCGATCTACACCGACGCCGGCAAGAAACAGACCAGCGACCTCATCAACTTCTACCTCGCGAACGCCAAACTCATCCGCGACGCGATGACCAAGCTCGGCTTCACCTGCATCGGCGGCGACAACGCCCCCTACATCTGGGTGAACACCGGCCGCGACTCGTGGGAATTCTTCGACCTCCTGCTGAACCAGGCCCAGGTCGTCTGCACGCCCGGAGCCGGCTTCGGCAAGTGCGGCGAAGGCCACGTCCGCATCAGCGCCTTCAATTCCCGCGCCAACGTCGAGACCGCCCTCGCCCGCATCGCCGCCGCTTTAAAGTAAGAAACGCCTGCGGCTTTTAGTGATCGATAATGACCGCGGGGGCGTTGTCGTGCACCCAGAAGCGCGCGAGCACCTGGTGGCCGCGCTTCAGCTCGTAGCCCCAAGCCCCACTCCGTATCCTTGATCCTGAACTCGCCGATGCGGCCGGGGCGGCCGCTCAGCTCGGGCTGGTTGACGGCCTCCTGCCACTCGCGCAGCACTTCCATCCGCGCCAGGTCAAAGGCCTGCTCCACACCGCTGAATTCCCCGCACCGCCTCACTTCCTGCGTCAGCCGGCCGTCGGGCGCCCGTTTAAGAACGAAACGCAGGACTGAAAAGCCGGATTTCATGCGCGTGGGGCGGAGGGTTCCACTTTAGCCGGAACCATGCCACGCCCGACCGGGCGCTGGAAAGTATTTTCCGCGCCGGCCGGGATCATTTTTCCCCGGCGGCAACGGCGACCGCCTCGACCAGTTCGGTCACCGCCTCGCGCAGCAATCCGACCAGGGTGCCGTGGTCGCGGCCATCCCAGGCGCGCGGGGCGGCGGTAAACGAACCGCTGCGCGCCGGGCTGCCCGGCGCGGTGACCGTGTAGGTCGCGGTGAGCTGGACCGTGTTGCCCTCCGCCCGGACCAGTTCGCAGCGCTGCACCTGCACTGCGACCGAAGCGCCCCCGCCCACTGACCGCAGCCGGTTGCGCAGCATCTGGGTGATGGCCTCGTCGAGCGGCTCGGCCCAGCGGGCGTCGTCGAGGTAGATGACTTCGTTTTCCGACACCCGCACCGCCATCGCCCGGCTGCGCAGATGTCCGGCCAGTTGCACGGGGCGCACCGTGACGGCGTCGGCCACCGCGCCAGCGGACGCTGGACCGCTCAGGGTGAAATGCCGCACCGGGTCGGCCTGCGGCGCGGGCAGGACGTTGCAGGAGACCAGCAGCAGCGAGCAACCGCCTGCGCCCAAGGCTGCGGCGAGTCGGCGGGAAGCACGCCCTGCTCCGCTCCACCAAGTGGAGCCACGTAGGGCTCGTCCGGCGGCTGCGCCGCCGGCGAGGAGGACAGAACTGCGGGAAAGTTTTTTCATGGCGTGCCGGGTTTCTTTTTGCCGACGATCAATGAGCTGGGGTTGCGCTCGATGGCGTTGGACAGGTTTTCCAGCGCGCCGGCCGCTTCGGCGATCTGCCGCAGGGCGACGGTGAGCTCGTCGCCCGCCTGACCCTGTTGCTGGACAAACTGCTTGGTCGTGGCCGCCGCGGCATCAAGCGTCTTCATCGCGGTTTGCGCGGCGGCGAGCGTGGCCTTCATGTCCTCGCTCACCGGCCCGACCTGCGTGTCGATCTTGGCGATCGCGGCCCGCGTGGCGACCAGCGCCTCGTTCAGGTTGGCAAAGGCCTGTTTCGCCTCGGGCGAATCGACGAACGCCGTCACGGCATCGGCCGCGTGGCCGACCTTGTCACCGAGCGTCTTCAGGTCGAGGGCGTTCATCTTCCGGTTGGTCGTCGCCAGCAGGGTTTTGAATTCCTTGGAGAGCCCGGCGAAATCCACCTTCTTCAAGTCGCTGAGGATCTCGCTCAGGCTGGCCTGGTATTCCGAGATGGCGGAGATGATCGACGGGATGACGACCACCTTGGGCTGATCCGCGAGGACGGGGGCGGGGTATTGGTCCGGGTCAAAGAAATCGAGTTCCACGAACAGCAGTCCGGTCGCGAGGCCGAGCACCCCGAGCTGCGCCCGCAGGCCATGGTCCACCATGGTCTGGATGTCCTGCGGACTCGTCACCTTGAGCTGGGCGCCCTTTGCATCGGTGATGACGTTGCGGTTCAGTTCGCAAATCACGACGACGACGGAGTGGTTGGCCACATCGTCATAATGCACGTTGAGATCGACCACGCGGCCCACGCGCACCCCGCGCAGCTTGACCGGCGAACCGAGGTCGAGGCCGTGGATCGACTCGTCGAAATACACCATGAAACGCTGCGGCTTGGAGAACAGGCTCATGCCGCCGAAGGAGAGCAGCGCAATCATGCCGAGCGCGAGCGCTCCGAGCACAAACATCCCGACGGCGGCTGGGCTGACCTTGGTCTTCACGTGGGCGGTTAATTAGAGGTTACGAAGTGAAATGGACAGGAATTTCCGCCGGGTCAGCCGGTGGGCTTGGTGGGGCGATCGCCCCGGTGGAGGAAGTCGATGACCCGCGGATCGCGGCTGTGGGCCGCCAGCTCGCGGGGGGCGCCCTCGGCAATGATCTTCTGCTCACCCCGGTCGAGCATGATCACCCGGTCGGCGATGCTGTAGATCGAGGCCAGTTCGTGCGACACCACGACCAGCGTTGTGCCAAAGGTCTCGCGCACCTGCAGCACCAGCTCATCAAGCTTGCGGGAGGTGACCGGGTCGAGCCCGGCCGACGGCTCGTCGAGGAACACAATGGACGGGTCGAGGGCCAGGGCGCGGGCGAGGCCGGCGCGCTTCTTCATGCCGCCGCTGATCTCCGCCGGGTAATAATCTTCGAAGCCCGTCAGGCCCACCTGGGCCAGCTTCAGGGTGGCGAGCTCCCCGATCTCACGCGGTGAAAGCACCGTGTGCTCCTCCAGCGGCAGGGCCACGTTCTGCCGCAGCGTGAGCGAGCTCCACAGCGCGCCGCCCTGGTAGAGCACGCCGAAGGTCTTCAGCAGGGCGCGCCGGGCCGCCAGATCCGCGTGGGTGAACGACTGGCCGAGGAACTTCACCGTGCCGGCCAGCGGCGCATTCAGCCCGATCAGGCTGCGCAACAGCGTGCTCTTGCCGCAGCCGCTCCCGCCGATCACGAAGAACACCTCGCCGCGTCGCACCGTGAAAGAGAGGTCCTTCAACACGGCCTGTCCGTCGTAGCCACAGGCCAGGCCCGCCACTTCGATGGCCGGCGAATCGGAAAGGTTGGCGGGATCGGCCATGGGTCAGAGTCCGAGAATGTCGAAGGCCACCGCGAAGATCGCATCGGCCACGATGATGAGCAGAATGGCGGTCACGACCGCCGAGGTCGCCGCCCGGCCCACGCCGGCCGCACTGCGCTCGGCTTCGATGCCGCGCAGGCAACCCGCGAGACCGATGATGAGACCGAAGACCACCGCCTTGATCACACCCACCAGCAGGTCCGACATGTCCACAATCGTCAGCATCTCCACCCAATAGGCCGTGGGCGGGATGGACAGCACCTTGGACGACACCGCCATGCCGCCGAGGATGCCCAGCGCATTGGCGTAGACCGCGAGCAGCGGCATCATCACGCCCAGTGCGAGCAGCCGGGGCAGCACCAGAAAATCCACGGCGGAAATACCCAGCGTCTCGAGGGCGTCGATCTCCTCGTTGGCCTTCATGTTGCCGAGCGTCGCGGCAAAGGCCGCGCCCGTGCGCCCGGCCAGCACGACCCCGGTCATCAGCGCGCCCATCTCGCGCACCATGGACAGGCCGACGAGGTCGGCCACATAGATGTCCCCGCCGTATTGGCGGAGCACGATCGCGCCGGTGTAGGCGAGCGTCACGCCCACAAGGAAGCTCACCAGGCTCACGATCGGCAGGGCCATCGCCCCGCACAACTGCATCTCCTCGATGAAGTCGGCCCAGCGGAATTTCTGCGGATGCTTCACCAGCCGCCCGGCCCCCAGCACACATTCCCCGATGAATTGGGCGAAAACCCGCGTCTTGCTCCACACGTCCAGCGTCGCATCGCCCACCGCCGTGAAAAAATTCTCCGACCGGTCGAATGGCACGCTCGTCTCATGCGAGGCCGACATCTGGCTGAGCAGGGCGTGCACCTTTCCGGGCAGCGCCTTGCTGTCGCACTGCGCCCCCGCGATCCGGCACCACTGCTGGGTCTCGAACACGAACAGCAGGAGTGAACTGTCCCACTGCCCCAGCCCGGCGCTGTCCAGCACCACCCGCTTCGGTGACCGACCGGCCAGCGCCGCCGTCCAGCCGGGGCGTTTCCCGGTGATCAACCAGTCGCCCGCGAGCTGGACCGACAGGGTCTCGCCCTCAAGGGCCGCGTCGGCCCGGGCCGGACTGGCAGGTGCGCTCATGCGGGGCAGTGTCGTGTTTGCAGCGGGATGCTCCAGAAAATTATCGCCGGGTTCAGTTCCCCGGTCGCGGCGGGGTCGGGGACGTCCGCTGCCGGGCCCGCTCGACCTGCAGATGCAGGGCATGGAGCGAGACAAAGATATCGCGCAGGAAATCCACCAGCGAGGCCGTCAGCAGCACGATGCTCGCGCCGAACAGCCCCAGCACCACGCCCTTCATCGGCCAGTCGAACATCGCCCCCGCAAACAAGGCCACGATCAGCAGGCAGGAGAGCAGCATGCTCAGGCCGTTGCTGGTCACAGCGCGACGGATCAGCAGGGCCCGGCCCCACATGATGTCGAGTTGCCCTTCCAGATGATGGCGCTCGTCCGGGTCGGCGGCCGGGATCGCCTCGGCCACCACCCGGGTGCGGTCCACGATGCGCGCCATCCGGTTGGTCAGGGTGATCATCAGCGCGCCCATGCCCGAGATCAGGATAACGGGCGTGATGGCCAGTTGGATGATCGGCAGGAGCGAAGAGAGTGATTCCATGCGGACAGGCTTGGCCGGTGCGACGCTCCGTGCAATCCCTTGTTCCATCAGTCCCGGGTGTTTTACCTCGCACTGCGGCGCCGGGCCGGGCGATTCTTGCTTCTTGGCCATGCGCCCCACCTCCGTCCTCTTTGACCTCGACGGCACCTTGATCGACCACTTCAAGGCCCTCCACCGCTGCCACGCCTTTGCCATGAAGCAGCTTGGCCTGCCCGAGCCCACCCTGGATCAGGTGCGCGCCGCCATCGGCGGCGGCATGGACGAGGCCATCGCCCGCCTGGCCGGGGCGGAAAACGTCGCCGCGCTCCTGCCCCACTTTGTCAGCCACTGGAAAGCCACCAACCTGGATGACGTGACCCTGTTGCCGGGTGCGCTCGAGATTCTGCACGCCCTGGGAGAGGCCGGCGTGCCCTGCGCGGTGCTCACCAACAAGCGCGGCTACGCCGCCCGCGAAGTGTGCGCCCACCTGGCGCTGAAGCCGCTGCTCGAGGGCATCTACGGTGCCGAGGACACGCCCTGGCTTAAACCCGATCCGGAATTTACCCGTCACGTGCTGGCGCAGCTCGGAGCGAAGGCCGAGGACACCCTCCTCGTCGGCGATTCCCCCTTCGACATCGCGACCGCCCGCAACGCCAGCCTCGGCTTCATCGGCGTCACCACCGGCACCCATGCGGCGGACGAACTGAAGACCGCGGGGGCGGACCGGGTCTGCGCCGATCTCTTCGGTGTGGCGCGCGAACTTGGCCTGGGCTGAACTTGGGATTGCAGGAGCCGTTGTGACCACCAATTGGATTTCGCCCAACGGCGAAATCTTGCTCGACCCCTCCGACTGATCGTCTCCGGCACAACAGCCGGAGTCTGCTGATCGCAGACTGCATCTAACCAGCCGGTGATAAACCGGCCCCAACCATCAATTGGTGGCGCCGATCAGTCGCCATGCACCTTGAAGGATTCATCCTTTGATGAATCCCATTGGGGGTTAATCTTGGTTCGTGCTCGTGCCTCCCCACTCAGGCGGCGCAGGTCAGCGCGACCGCGATGGCACCCGGCAGCGCCTGCACATAGAGAATCTTCCGGCTCGCCGTCGCCGCGCCAAACACTCCCGCGATGATCACACAACCCAGGAAAAACAGCTTGATCGCGTAGCCGTCAGCCCCGAGGGACAGTCCCCAAGCCAGCCCGGCGGCGAGAAATCCATTGTATAACCCCTGATTGGCCGCGAGTGATCTGGTCATCTCCGCCTTTTCGGGCGTCAGCCCGAACACCCGCCGGCCATACGGTTTGGTCCAGAGGAACATCTCCAGCACGAGAAAGTAAACGTGCAGCAGGGCGACAAGCGCGGTGGCGATGAAGGCGGCGGTGGGCATGATATCAGGCGGGCCGTCGTGCCACCAGCAAGGTCGCCGTCATGTCCTGCACGACCTTGCCGTGCTGGTTGGAGGTGCGGCACCGCAACACCAGCAGGCCCCGGTCGGGCCGGGCCGGGGCCGGCCGCAACTCGACGACTTCCGACACCACGCGTAACCGGTCGCCGGGCAGCACCGGCCGCGGCCAGCGCATCGACTCCATCGCCTGACCGATCACCCCGCCGTCGAGTTCCATTTCGCCTTGCACCATCAGCCGCATACTGACCGCCGCCGTGTGCCAGCCGCTCGCGACCAGCTGCCCGAAGAGCGTGGCCTTGGCCGCCACGGCGTCAGTGTGGAAGGCCTGCGGGTCGTATTTCCGGCCGAACCCGATGATTTCCTCGGTCGTCATCTCGTATTCGGCGGTGTTGAATTTGTCCCCGGCCTTCAGGTCATCGAAATAGCGCATTAATTTCGGATAACCACTTTTGCGGCGAAGTCGATTACACCTGTGTTGCCTCGGCCCGTCTGTGTGTGCATCTGTGTGCTCCGTGCCTCCTCCCGCCCCCAGTTCCCTCACCGGCGTCCTTGAGCGCATCATCTTCTTCAATGAGGAGAATCACTACACCATTGCCGAGCTGAAGCCGGAAAAGGGCGCGGAAACCGTCACCATCACCGGCCCGCTCCCCGGCGTGCAATGCGGCGAGACCCTTCAGCTCACCGGCGAATGGACCCGCCATGCCCAGCACGGCGCGCAGTTCAGGATTCTCTCCTATAAATCCGAGCTCCCCTCCTCCGTCTACGGCATCCGCAAATACCTCGGTAGTGGACTCGTGCCCGGCATCGGCAAGGTCTACGCCAACAAGATCGTCGACACCTTCGGCACCGACACCCTGCGCGTGCTCAGTGAGGAATCCGGCAAGCTCCGCAAGGTGCCCGGCATCGGCAAGGTCCGCGCCGCCGCCATCAAGCAGGCTTGGGCGGAACAGAAGACCCTGCGCGAAGTGCATATTTTCCTCCAGACCTACGGCGTCACCACCTCGCAGTGCGTCAAGCTCGTCAGCAAATACGGCCCCGCCGCGAAGCAGATCATCGTCGACGAACCCTACCGCGTCGCCCGCGAGATCGAGGGCATCGGTTTCAAGACCGCCGACCGCATCGCCATCAACCTCGGCTACGCCAACGACGCCCCGCCCCGCCTCGACGCGGGCCTCATCTACGCCCTCGAAACGCTGCAGGAGGAGGGCCACACCGCCTATCCCGAGTCGGAATTGCGCGACTACACCGCGCAGCTGCTCGAAACCAATGCCGGGCTGGTCACCGCGCGAATCGCGGCTCTCCTCCAGGAGAAGAGCCTGATCAGGCACACTGGAGGCGCGCCGGCCCCGGCGCGCTCGGGCGGCGATGAGGTCACCGCCGCTCCAGCTGCCTACATTCAGCTGCCAGCCAACGACCGCGCCGAGCGAAAGATTGCCGATGTCGTCCGACGGCTCGGCTCCGTGCCCTCCGGTCTGCCCGCCATCAAGGTCGGCGCCGCGATCACGTGGGCGCAGGACAAGGCCGGCTTTGAATTCCACGCTTTGCAGAAAGCCGCGCTCGAACACGCCCTGGCCCACAAATTCAGCATCCTCACCGGCGGACCGGGCACGGGAAAAACCACCATTCTCCGCGCCCTGGTCGATATCCTCAAGGCCAAGAAGGCGCGCGTCGCCCTGGCCGCGCCCACCGGCCGCGCGGCGCAGCGGCTGGCCGAGACGACGGGCGGCTTCGCCTCGACCATTCACCGGCTGCTGGCTTACGACGTCGCGCGCGGTGGCTTCGCCCACAACGAGTCCAAGCCTCTCGCGACCGACTTCCTTATCGTGGACGAGTCCTCGATGCTCGACGCCCGCCTGGCCGCCGCGTTGCTCCAGGCCGTGCCCGCCCGCGCCCACCTGCTCCTGGTCGGCGACATCGACCAGCTCCCCAGCGTCGGTGCGGGCAATGTGCTCAAGGATCTCATCGCGACCGAACGCGTGCCTGTCACGCGGCTGCAGTTCGTCTACCGACAGCAGAAGGAAAGTCTCATCGTCACGACCGCGCACGCCATCAACGAGGGCGTCAACTCGCCGCCGCCCGTCGTGAGCGAAGTCGCCAAGGCCCAGGCCTGGAGCGATCTCAACTTCATCGCCGCAAGCTCACCCGAAGACTGCCTCAGGAAAATCATCGAGCTCTGCACGACGTTCATCCCGCAGCATTTCAAGTGGTTCAACCCGGTCACCGATGTGCAGGTGCTGGCGCCCATGCACAAGGGCGTGGCGGGCGTGGCCAACCTCAACGCTCAGTTGCAAGCCGCGCTCAACCCATCGCGCCAAAGCCTGAAAACCGTCAGCGGTGACTACCGCCCGGGCGACAAGCTCATCCAGCTCCGCAATAACTACGACAAGGATCTCTTCAACGGCGACATTGGCGAGGTCCTCTCGATCGACGGCGTCAAGGGCACGCTCACGGCCGACTTCGACGGCACGAAGCACACTTTCGAGCGCGGGGCGTTCGGTGACATCGGCCTGGCCTACGCCATCAGCATCCACAAATCGCAGGGCAGCGAGTATCCGGTGGTCATCGTGCCGCTGCTCAAGGCTCATTTTGTGATGCTGCAGCGCAACCTCGTCTACACCGCGATCACGCGGGGCCGAAAGAAAGTCTTCGTCGTCGGCGAGCCCGCCGCCTGGGGCATGGCCGTGCGCAACGCCGAGTCGAAACTCCGCTGCACGCATCTCCGTGAGAAGATTCTCGCCGGGTCCGTGTAGTTCCGCAGGGCCGACCGTTGCCCGTTACTGCAACAACGCGTCGTTGGCCGGATCGGTGACGATGGCCTTGAATTCGGGATCGTCCCACCATGCGGCGAAGGCCAGGTCTGCCGCCGCCATCGCTGCCGATTCAAACGAGAAGGACCGCAGCGTTCGCTGCAATTCCGTAAACGCCTGGGCGCGTTCCCCCAACACGGCATGAATCCGCGGTCCATAGGCGGCGACATCGGTGCCTTGAAACGCATCCCGGCTGGCGGGAATGAGCTCGCGGGCGCGGCGGTACTCGCTCCAGGCCGCCTCCTTTTCGCCCAGTACGGCATGCAACAAGGCTAGCTGGGCCAGTTCCCTAGGGTTGTTCGGCTGCAGCCGGAGTGCCGCCAGACTGGCCGTCACACCGTCTTCCGCCGCCCGACGCGCGGCACCGGAACCGCCTTTCGCCCGCCAAAACAACGCCTCCCAGACCGACCCCTGTTCGGTGTTACGCAAAATCGGGAGCAAGCGCTCCGCCGCGGCAAAGTCGCGTCGCGCGAGGGTCCGCCAGAAATCCATGACCGCAATCGCGGTGACCTTGGCCTCCACCCCCGGAGCCTGCGCCGAACGCCAGGCATCATAGGCGTCAAAGCGGCCGGTCTCCCGCCACGCTGCCTGCTGCTGCAGCACCTGCCACGACAGGTCGTTTGGATTTAGCGCAATCAGCCGAACCGCCGTTTGCTGCCCACCGGGAAAATCCCGGATGCGGATGTAATTATAATACATGTTGCCCAACGCGCGGAGATGGCGGGGATCCAGCGCCAACACTTTTTCAAAATACTCATTTGAGTCACGAAACCGACCCTCGCGCCGCAACACATAGCCCATTTGCGCCAGAACCTCGACGTTGTGCGGTGCCAGTCCCAGAATCTCCCCATAGACCGCCTTCGCCCGGGCGTAGTCATGAAGCGCATAATAATAGAAATTGCCCAGTTCCTGGCGGACCTCGGGAGCGCTCGGCGCCAGTTCCAGAGCGCGATTGATCGCCGCCTGCGCGCGGGCCAGCCGCTCCGGCGACACATCCTGAAAATCAAAGATCTGTCGGGCGTGCATCGTGCCCAACCTGGCCCAGGCGATCGCCAGTCCGGGATCCAGCTTCACCGCCTGCTGGAGCTGCTCAATCATCTGTTCGACATTCGGGCGCAACATCCCGTCACGGTTGATGGCCGCCTGACGGAGTAACAGCTCGTATGCCGCCATGTTCTGCGTAGGAATCCGGGCCAGTTCGGAGCGGACCTGCGGGCTCAAGGTCGCCTGCAGTGATTGCGCGATCTCAGTCGCCAGCTCGGCCTGGATGGCAAAAACGTCTTTCAATTCGCGGTCAT
>JAYUBB010000167.1:0-5329 GCA_043741015.1 Opitutaceae bacterium | reverse complement strand
TTCTCGCGCCAGAGCGGGCGGTGGAAAAACAGCATCGTCCAGCGCACGCCGGCGTTTTCCGCCAGCGTTTTTTTCACCCAGGCGAGTTGCTCCGCCCCGAGTCCGCCAAACGGCCGGTCCTCGGTGTGCAACGTGAGGAAGAGCACGTTCTGATAAACGAAACTGGACCACGGGGTGCCGTGCCGTTGTTTCCAAGCTTCGAGGAGCAGGGGGTTGCTGATGTCGTGGTTGCCGGGCACGTAGTGAAAAGGCATATCCAACCGGTTCACGAGACCTTCAAACTGCTCCCACTGGGCGCTCCACACCTTCGGGTCCGTCGTATAGCCGTCGATCAGGTCGCCGGTGGACATCACAAACTCCGGCTGGAGCAGATTGAGTTTCGCCAGCGCGCGCTCGAAAACGTCGGGGCGGTTGCCACCCGTGCGATCGGGCAAAATGGCGAAGCGGAAGACTCCCTCGGCGTTGTTGACCGGCTTGTCTGTCACCGGCACCTGGGCGGACGCGACATTAACCAGCCAAACCAGCGTTCCGAGTACCAGTGCCCGCCGGGCTCCGCTCAGACTGAAGGAAAAGTGATGAGCAGACATGACACAGGGTTGCATGGGCGCAGGGGCAGGAGAAGGCCAAAAAGTTGCGCTGGCCCAGTGGCGCGAGGCAACTAAGCTGCCCACCCATGGCTTGGCGCGTCGATGAAGCTGTCATTCGGGGTGAGATCGACAATCGCACCCGTGACCGCGTGACCGGACGGATCTGGTTCACGGGTCGGCCAGACCCCGTGGTGTTGGAGCTAACCGGCAACTGCTGGCGGGATCTGGCTGGCCGACGCTTGGAATTTACCAACCCGCGCCCAAAGCCGGGCGCGCTGGACGGCTTTGTGGCGGTGCAGAAAGGGGTGGTCGGCGACATCACGGCCTCGCGCAAAGTGAAGGTGCCGGAAATTCCGATGGATCAAATTGGCGAATACTATGCGGCCAAAAAACCGTTTCCGTGGCATTGGGGTAACTCACTGTACTTGGAATGGTTCAGCGAACGGAACGGGCGGGTGGTGATCGAGACAGCCTCCTTCGAACTGAAGGTCGTAAGCGAGGCCGTCTGGGAAATGTCTGAGGCTGAGGAAGAGGAACAACGCAGGGCCAACGGTGCGGCGATGACCGGATTCATGGACCGATTGGCGGGTACGGCGGAGAACCCGTCGGCCCACGAGGACCTGGAGTGGAACGAAAAACCGCAGACCGAGGAGGCGGCGGAGCAACAGCAGGCGAGGAGTGACCTGCTGGCCGACCGCATCCAGGCTCGCCTGACACGCGAGGGCAAGGACGCCGATTACGGGAAAATTCTGGAGGAAGAGATCGAGCGGATGCGGCGGGAGCGGGGTGAGCCCGAACCGACGCCCGCGCAACTGGCGCGCAACGCCGAATGGATCAAGGAGGTCAACCGCGCCGCCGAGGAAGCCCTGCAGAATCCCGACCCTGAACTCGAGGCGGAGCTGGCGTTCCGGCATCCGCTCGTTGAACGGACCACGGAACTGTCGCTGCAAATGCGCGGAACCGCGAAGGAGGAAGGCTGGTTGCCGGAAGCTGCCACGCAAGAGCATCCCGTGGCCGAGCTGATGGATGACACCATGATCGCGGGCGCCAAGCTAACCGGTGCGCTCAACGGCAGCATCTGGCCGCCGGAGGTGGAGTTTTGTGCGCACACCATTGTCCGGTTAAAACGGGCGCGGGGCTATTTCGATGACGCACTGCGGGCCACCGAGTCATGCCACGAAGAGAAACTCATCAAACCTGAGCGCTTGGGTCCGATTCTGGCTGAGCTGATCGACCTGGCCCACGACACCGACGAACTCATCGCCGAGTTGCGGGCGAAGTTGGAGCGAGGAACAGATTGAGTCCTACTGGCAAAGCCGGGCGGTGAAATACTCCAGAAAGGCGGCCGGGTCGGACGTCAGGGCGACCTGCGCGTTGGGCGCGCGGCCCGCAATGGCGCGGGTGAGACCGTCGGCCTCGACCACGAGGTGCAACGGGGTCAGCGGGACAAGGCCCGGGGTGGCGACGAGTGCGACGGCGAGGTTGTCGAACAGGGTGGGGGTGTCCGCCTTCCAGGTGTTGGTGCGCTTCCAGATGAAATCGAGCGAGGCCAGGGCGTCGTTCAGCGGCGTGCCCCGCGAAAAAATCCGTACGAGCCATTCCGGCGTCAGCTTCAGGTCGGCCGTGGAGTCGAGCGGGGCGACGAGCAGGGGCACGCCGGAGGTGAAGACAATCTGCGCAGCCTTGGCGTTGGACTTGATGTTCCATTCCGGTTCGGGCTTCGAGCCCGGGGCGTAGCCGCGCATCACGGAGCCGCCCATCAGCGCGATGGCCTTGATCTTCGTGCCGATGCCGGGCTCGGACTCAAGCAAGGCGGCGATGTTGGTCAGTTCGCCGACGGCGATGATGGTGATCCTGCCGGGATGCGCCTTGATCTGCTCGCGCAGGAACGCCACGCCGCCGCTCTCGTGCAGGGCCGGCGAGGCGAAGCCCTTGGCCCAGTCGGTCTGCGCCATGTATTGCGGCGCGGTGGAAATGCCTGCGAAGACAGGAATCTCTGTCCGGCCCGCCATGGCCAGCAACTTGGCCGCCAGCCGGGCCCGTGCCACGGCATCGCCGGACACCGTCGTCACGCCAAGCAATTTCAGCTCCGGGCTGTGGATGATCTGTGCCAGCGCATAGGCGTCGTCGATGTCCCCGCCGATGTCCGTGTCGAAGAGGACCGGCACGGATTCCGCCGACCAACTTACCACCATCAGCACCAGCAGGAACAGCCAACTGGTGATGAAAGTCCGGAGGCTCATCTTGGAAAGCTCAGTAAACCTGCTCCTCGAGCAGCGCAAAGAGTTCGGCTTCGGTAATCCGCTTCTGGCTCATCGAGTCGCGCTCGCGGAGGGTGAAGGTGTCGCCGGGCTTCTCGATCGTGTCGAAGTCGATCGTCACGCACCACGGCGTGCCGGCCTCGTCCTGGCGGCGGTAGCGTTTGCCGATGGCGCCGCCGTCGTCGTATTGCACGGCGTAGCGCTTCTGGAGTTTTGAGTGCAGCGCGCGGGCGCGGTTGGTGAGCTGCTCCTTGTTCTTGAGCAGCGGGAGAATGGCGACCTTGACGGGAGCGAGGCGGGGCGAGAGCCGGAGCACGGTGCGCTGCTCGACGTTGCCCTTCTCATCCGTCACGTCCTCCACCGCGTAGCCGGCGGCCAGCACGGCGAGGAAGATGCGGTCCACGCCGACGGCGGGTTCGATGACATGCGGCACAAACTTCTTCTTGCTCGCCTCGTCGAACAGTTCCTGCGGCTTGCCGCTGGCATTGGCGTGTTGCGTGAGGTCGTAGTTGCCGCGGGCGGCGATGCCCCACAGCTCTTGCACGCCGAAGGGATACTTGAACATGATGTCCACCGTGCCGCGCGAGTAGAAAGCGAGCTTCTCCTTCGGGTGGGTGTAGCGGGAGAGGTGGCTGGCGGGCAGGCCGATGCTCTTGAGCCAGGTCTCGCACCACGTGATCCACTCCTCGTGGCACTTGGCCCAGTCGGCGTCCTCGTGGATGAAATACTCCATCTCCATCTGCTCGAACTCGCGGGAGCGGAAGATGAAGTTGCGCGGCGTGATCTCGTTGCGGAACGACTTGCCGATCTGGGCGATGCCGAAGGGCAGCTTCACGCGCGTGGTGTCCACGACGTTCTTGAAATCCACGAACATGCCCTGCGCCGTCTCGGGGCGCAGGTAGGCGACGGACGAGGCGTCGCTCATCGCGCCGACGTTCGTCTGGAACATCATGTTAAACGAGCGAGGTGGCGTGAGGCTGCCGGGCTCGCCGGTGGCGGGCGAGGGGATGAGCGGGATCTCGGCTTCGGTGGCCTCGGTGAAGTCCTTGGCGACAACGGGCGAGAGCGCACCCTGGAGGGCTTTCTTGCGCTTGAAGGCCTCGGCGGCGGCCTGCAGGTCGGCGGCGGTCTTCTCGCTTTCGAGGGCGGAGACGTAGCCGGCGACCTTACCGTCAACCACGACCGGCGACCAGAACAACTGGTCGGCGCGGTAGCGCTGTTTGCTCACCTTGCAGTCCACGAGTGGGTCGGTGAAGCCGGCGACGTGACCGGACGCCTCCCAGACCTTCGGATGCATGATGATGGAGGTCTCGATGCCGACGATGTCATCGCGGCGCTGCACCATGTCGCGCCACCAGCAGTCGCGGATGTTGCGCTTGAGCTCCGTGCCGAGCGGGCCGTAGTCGAAGAAACCGTTGAGCCCGCCGTAGATTTCCGACGACGCGTAGATGAAGCCGCGGCGTTTCGCGAGCGACACGAGGGCTTCCATGAGGTTGGGGGTTTCGGCGGAGTCGGACATGTGTAAAAGGAGAGCGGTCGAGTGAAGGCGGGCGCCGCGGGCCGGTCAATGCCGGGCTTCGGCGCAGAGGCGCCAAGTATCGGTTTGCCAGAAACCGGCGGGGTGTTCACGAGTCTAAGCCCATCCCATGAAGAACCTCGTTCGTAGTTTGCTCCTGCCCCTTTTGCTGCTCAATGCCGCCACCGGCCACGCCCAAGCCCCGGCGCCCAAGCCCGGCTACACGGTCGTGATAGAAATAGCCTTTAACGAGCAGGGGGTGCCGGAGGATGCCAAGATTATCCAGAGCGACGATCCGACCGGCGACCACTCCCTTGATCAAGTGGCCATGAACCTGGTGAAACAGGACAAGCAGCCCCCGCGGCTGGTGGACGGCAAGGCGGTGAAGTTCAAGGCGCGTCGCCCGATTAGTTTTCCGGTGGACGGCGATGAGGGTCCCGCCGCCAACGCCAACCGGCCGGTCCTGCGCGCGGGACAACAGGTGATTCCGCTGTATCCCGAGAGTCTGGCGGCGAAGGGCGAGATCGGCGGCGCCATCGTCGAGCTGGTCATCCGGGCGGATGGCACGGTGAAATCAGCCCACACGTTGAGCGCCTCGCACCCCGAGTTTGCCCAGGCGGCGGAGACGGCGCTGGGTCAATGGGTCTTCAATCCGAGCCAGCAGGTGGTGCCTCCGGCGGAGACGCGCTGGCGCGCGGCGATCGGCTTTACCTCGAATGGCCGGAATCTCGATTTGAAATGGCGCCTGGCGCCCCGTCCGAGCCTCGGGGGCTTCATCGTGGGCCGCGCGCCTCCGACCACCACGCCCGGGGTCATAACCCCGGCCGCCCCGGCGGAGAAGAAGTAAGCGCCAGGGTCTCGGGGCTTGCTAAACACAACGTCATAAATAGATGCCGATGTTAGGTGATGCCACAAAGACGCTGAAGCGTGGAGTTCGGGCGCGACCACTCGCGGAGGCGCGGTCG
>JAYUBB010000166.1:0-5335 GCA_043741015.1 Opitutaceae bacterium | reverse complement strand
GCATGGCCGACGAGCTGAAACTCTCGCTCATCCAGATGGGCCACCGCGTCCGCGAATACTGCGCCATCGGCGAACTGCTCCCCGGCATGGCCTACCTTGTCCGCCGCCTGCTCGAGAACACTTCCAACGAAGGCTTCCTGCGGCTGAAGAATATGGGCGAAGCCACCAAGGACACCCTCCTCGCCAACCCGGCAACCCAGATCGCCACCGCACCCGAGCCGCTCGCCCGCCAGTCGCCCGCGCCCGGTGGCTTTGTCAACGCAGCCAACACGGACTTTTCCCAGACGGCCAGTCGCGAGAAACAGCGTGCAGCCCTTACCGCCTGCGTTGCGCAGCTCGGCAGGAAATGGCCGCTTATCATCGCCGGCAAAAGGATCTCGGATCGCGAATACGTCGCCTCAGTCAACCCGGCCAAACCATCGCAGATTATCGGTTTCTGGGCCCGCGCCACCCTCGCCGACGCGGAGGCCGCGATTGCTGCGGCGCAGGCCGCCTTCTCGAAATGGCGCGCAGCGCCGGCCGACGACCGCGCCAAAATCCTCGAGCGCGCCGCCGATCTGATGGAGTCGCGCCGCTTCGAGCTGAACGCCCTGCTCATCCTCGAAGCCGGCAAACCCTGGGTTGAAGCCGATGGCGACACCTCCGAGGCAATCGACTTCTGCCGCTTCTACGCCGTCGAGATGCGCAAGCTCGCCAAGCCCGTCGTTACGCAGGCCGTTCCCGGCGAACGTTGCGTGCAGAACTGGACGCCGCGTGGTGTCGGCGTCGCCATCGCGCCATGGAATTTCCCGCTGGCCATCCTCACCGGCCTGGTCGTCGCGCCGCTCGTCGCGGGCAACTGCGTCATCATGAAACCCGCCGAGCAGACCTCCGTCATCGGCGCCGTGCTCATGGAAATTCTTGCTGAAGCGGGCATTCCAGCCGGTGTGCTCAACTTCCTGCCCGGTTACGGTGAAGATATCGGCGCCCATCTTACCGGCCACAAGGACGTGGCCTTCATCGCCTTCACCGGCTCGCGCGCCGTCGGCTGTAAAATCTGGGAGGCCGCCGGTCGTACCCAGCCCGGCCAGCAAAACCTGAAGAAGGTTGTCTGCGAAATGGGCGGCAAGAACGCCCTCATCATCGACAACGACGCCGATCTCGACGAAGCCATCCCCGCCGCGCTTTACAGCGCGTTCGGCTTCAGCGGGCAAAAATGCTCGGCCCTTTCGCGCCTCATCGTGCTCGACGAGGTCTACGACACCTTCGTCGAGCGCTTCCTCTCCGCGTGCCCCGCCCTGCCCGTCGGCGACCCGACACTTCCCGGCACCGTGGTCGGCCCCGTGATCGATGCCGACGCGCAGAAGAAAATTCTCGATCTTATCGAACAGGGGAAAAGGGACGCGAAGCTCGCCTTTCAAGGTCAAGCGCCAGCTGAAGGCTACTTCGTTCCACCTACGGTCTTCGTGAACGTGAAGGCCTCCCACACCATCGCCCGCGAGGAAATCTTCGGCCCGGTCATCGCCATCCTCCGCGCCAAGGATCTCGACGAGGCCTTCGCCCTCGTGAACGGCACCGACTACGCGCTCACCGGCGGCCTGTTCTCGCGCAGTCCCAAGGCGCTGGCCCGCGCCCAACAGGAATTGCTCGTCGGCAATCTCTACCTCAATCGCGCCATCACCGGCGCCATTGTCGAACGCCACCCTTTCGGCGGGTTCAAGATGTCCGGCGGCGGCACCAAGGCCGGCGGCAAAGGCTACCTCGAAAATTTCCTCTTTCCACGCGTGACGGTGGAAAACGTCATGCGGCGCGGTTTTACCCCGCCCGACGAAGAGTGATCTTTGCGGGCAAGGATCCTCCGCCCTGCTCGATTAAGTTTTCGGCGCCGCCTCAATCACATTGTCGGGATGAGGCGTGACCCGCTGGAACTTGCTCCATGCATACTCGATGCGCTGCCCGAACTTGTTCACGACGGCGGTCGCGGTGCCGTCCGGCTTGGCGGCCCGGGGGTTGTCCGTCTCGCCGCGTCGCACAGACGGATTCATCTGCACATCAAAATCGATGTCCATCACCCGCCCCAGACCCAGTGCAACGCGAAAGGGCTCGTCCAGCCCGGCTTCTATCTGGTCGATCGCAAGGGTGGTCTTGTTGACCGTCACCTCGACGTTGACGTGGTCCATCGGAAACAGCCAGCTGTGGTCGTTGCGGAGCGGCAGGTGATAGCGCACCGCCTGGGCCGTTTCGGCCGTCACGGTCGCCTGGTCAAAATCGAAAAAGCCCCCGAGCGATTTGCCGGGATTCAGTCGCTTCTTCATCTTGCGCTTCTGCCATTCTGCCCGGCGCTCGTCCGTGGGCGGGCGGCCATTGACCGACAGCAACTGCCAGCGCCGGTCGCCGGGCTGCGAGGGATCGCAGCGCTCGATCCGCTCCTCCTTGACCTCGCCGCCATCAAACTCACGCACCAGTTGGGTGAAGGCCCACTGCTCGCGCCCACCAATCCACTTATCCACCGCCTGGCCCAGCAGTGCCGGCGTCGCCGCGTTACCCGCGGTCAACGCCGCCCCGGACAATAGTGTTAGGAAAATCCATTTCATAAAGCGGCCCCAGCCGCCCTTAATGACCGATGATACGGCGTCCGGTGCCAACTTCCGCGTTGGATTGGCCTCAGTGCCCGGCGCCGGCCGAGTGCTCCTGGATATATTCCTGCTTGAGCCCGAGCTGCTCCGGCGCGTGCAGGACGAGCATCTTCATCCTGATGTCGCCGGGCACCTGCGCCGCAGTGGCCTTCGAGACCACAATCATCAGGCCGATGGCCAGCGGCACGGTCCAGATCGCGGGCTGTTCACACAGGATGCGGAGCAGCGGATGCTGGGCCCAGAAGCCATTGAGCGGGGCGAAGCCGGCGAATACTTTTCCCATCGGGCCCTTATCCAACGCGAGGGTGCCCAAGTTCGTCAGGGCCGCGGCCACGAGCGCGCATAGGCCGCCGGTGAGCATGCCGGTGGCGGCACCTTTCATCGTCATGCCCCGCCACCACACGCTCATGAAGAGCAGGGGGAAGTAGCTCGCGGCCGCGATGGCGAAGGCTTGGCCAACCATGAAATTGATCTCCAGCGGCTCGACAAAGCAGCCGAGCCCGATGGCCACGCCACCGACGAGCACCGCGCAGACCTTGAAGGCCTTCATCCGTTCGGCGGGGGTTGACTGGGGCCGCAACATCCGGCCGTAAACGTCGTGGGCGAGCGCACCGGTCATCGACACCAACAGACCGCTGAACGTGCTCATGAACGCCGCGAATGCGCCGGCGCAAGTTATACCGCTGAGGATCGAGCCCAGCACGCCGTATTTCTGGCTGAGCAGCGTCGGCAGCTTGAGCACAACCTGGTCCGTGCCCTTGATGCCCGCAAGCCCGGTGTAGAGCTCGGGCATGAGGTTGCGGCCGATCACACCGAAGATCGGCGGGAAGACGTAGAAGATGCCGATCAGGATCATCACCCACATCGTCGTGCGTTTGGCCGCAACGCCGTCGGGGTTCGTGTAGAAGCGCACCAGGATGTGCGGCAACCCGGCGGTACCGCAGACCAGTGCGATGATGAGCGAGTAGGTGTAGAGCAGCGAATACGGTTTCTGATACTCCGCGAGGTAGGCGGGGCGCTGCTCCACGGGGAGCACGGCGGCCGCGGCGTTGACGGCCTTGGTCGTAAGCGGGCCGAAGGGCGCCGTCCAGACCTCGTCCTTCGGCGCTTTTTCCACGAGTGGCTTGCGCGCGACCTCGGTCGCAGCGGCGGGGGTTTCCCGGGTGCTGTTGGCGCCGACGTGGCCGTTGTAGAAGCCGAACACCGCCATCAGCACGAACACCGGCACGCTGATTGCGAACATCTTGGCCCAATACTGGAAGGCCTGCACCAGCGTGATGCCCTTCATGCCACCGAGCGCGACGTTGAGCGTGATCACCGCACCGACCAGCACGACGCCGGCCCAGTAGGGAATGCCGGGAAAAATATACGCGAGGGTGACGCCCGCGCCCTTCATCTGCGGCATGGTGTAGAAAAACCCGATGAACAGCACGAAGCAGACGGCGATCTTCCGGAACAGCGGCGAGTCGAACCGACCCTCGGCGAAGTCCGGGATGGTGTAGGCGCCGAACCGGCGCAGCGGCCCCGCAA
The DNA here is from genome assembly GCA_043741015.1 of Opitutaceae bacterium. Taxonomy (GTDB): domain Bacteria; phylum Verrucomicrobiota; class Verrucomicrobiia; order Opitutales; family Opitutaceae; genus Lacunisphaera. The sequence continues at coordinate 1,190 of JAYUBB010000166.1, read as the reverse complement.
TGAACAGCAGCAGGAACAGGTAGCCACAGGCGTAACAGACCGGATACCACAGCGCATCGTAGCCACTCGACATCACCATGCCGGCTACGCCCATGAATGAGGCGGCCGAGAGGTATTCGCCGGAGATGGCCGAGGCGTTCCAGCCCACCGACACCGAGCGGCCGGCCACGAAGAAGTCGCTTGCCGTCTTCGACCGTCGCGCCGACCAGAAGCCCATGCCGATGGTCGCAGCCACGGTGACAAACGAGCAGACGAAGATCCACGGATCAACGCCGTCGAGAAACGCGAGAGTGGCCGGCATGGCGTCAGCACTTGACCGATTTGACCTCGTCGTCCTCCAGCGCGATGGAGCGCCGGATGAACCGCCACGAGATGATCCACACGAACGGGAAGAACAGCACGCCGAGGATAAGCCAGCTCAGCGTGAAGCCGGCGACGCGCGTGGCCATGAGCGCCGGGGCGAAATAATTGAGCAACGGCAGGCCGATCAGCGCGACGAGGAAGGTGGCGGCGCAGGCCACGGAAAGTTTCAACTGGCGGCGCATGAGCAGACGGAGGAACTCCTCGCTATGCACGGCATCCGGGGGTGGCGGGGGCGTCGACATGTCGCTGGAACATGGCGGTACCGTCGCGGCAGGCAATCCGGGATTTCTGCGAAAGGTCAGAAGTCCGGCATTTGCCGCGGCGCCAGCTTCACGTTGAACCGCTCGTCGCGGGCCTTTACGCGCTGCCCTTCCGTGCGGGTGTTCGTGAACGTGTCACGACAGTCTCGCCACGGACCCGGCCCTTGCCGTTCTTGATGGTCGTCCTCTCGGTGCAGGCCCAGTGTTCCGTGCCATGGTCGCTGTTCTTCATCGCGTCTTTGAAGAGGGCGATCACGTCGACGGAAGCAGGTCGCAGCCCGGCTTCGGACCGCAGATTGGCGACGGCACCCAGCAGGGTCAGGTTGATAATAAAGCGGCGCTTGGCGGTCAGAACCGGGCGCCGGAAATTTGTTTCGTCAGGACCGGGCCGCGCGCAGCGATTTGCGCAGGCCGAGGGCCATCAGGCCCAAGCCCATGAGCACCGCGCCATAGATGGACGACTCGGGTACGGGCGTGATCTGCACGTCATAACTCTGCCACTTGGTGTTGTTGCCGGTGAAGCCGGTGAACACCACTTGGTTCATCGGCGTGGCCCCAGTCGTGTCA
>JAYUBB010000165.1:0-5377 GCA_043741015.1 Opitutaceae bacterium | reverse complement strand
CCAGGATATCGCCACCGACTACACCGCCTATCGCGAAAAACACCGCGACAGGATGCACGATTACCTGGTCCGTTTTTATCTGCGTTTGCAGTAGTTTTTCCTCGCGAAAAAGCCGGCCAGCGCGACCCCGCGTAAAAGTATTGCTTGATATTCTGGGCGGCGGGCCCTAACGGCTCGCCCCCACATGAAGTGTCTCATCATCGCCGAGAAGCCGTCCGTCGCCGCCGACCTCGCGCGCGCGTTGGGCAAGGTGCCGAGGAAGGGCGAACATTACGAAAACGACAAATACGTGATCTCGTCGGCGGTCGGCCATCTGGTGGGACTCCAGATGCCGGAGGATATCGACAAGAAGAAATACGGCTTCTGGCGGCTTGAGACTCTGCCGATCATTCCCGATGAGTTTGCCCTTCAGCCCCTGCCCGAGGGCAAGGAACGGTTCGGTCAGCTCAAGAAGCTCCTCGCGCGTAAGGACGTCACGACCGTCATCAATGCCTGCGACGCCGGTCGCGAGGGCGAGCTGATCTTCACTTATATCTACCAGCTCACGAAGTGCAAAAAGCCGTTCAAGCGGCTCTGGATGTCGTCGATGACCAACGAGGGTATCAATGCCGCCTTCAAGACCTTGCGCACGGCTGAGCAGATGCAGGGCCTGGCCGACGCCGCCCGCTGCCGCAGCGAGAGCGACTGGCTCATCGGCATCAATGGCACCCGCGCCCTGACCAAGCGCATGTTCGGCTCCCGCGCCGGCAATGTCGCCTCCGTGGGCCGCGTCCAGACCCCCACCCTCGCCATTGTCTACAACCGCGAATTGGAGATCCGCAATTTTGTTCCGCGCGGCTACTGGCGCGTGACGGCGAAGTTCGGCGTCGCAAAGGGCGACTACGAGGGCGTCTACCAGCGCCCGGATTTCAAGAAGGCCGAGGACGACGAACACGACCGCATCGACCGGATGTGGGTCAAGAAGACGGCCGATGCCATCCTCGCCGCCTGCTCGGGCCAGCCGGCCGCCGCCGTTTCCGAGGAAAAGAAAGCCAGCACGCAGATCGCCCCGCGCCTCTACGACCTCACCACTCTCCAGCGCGAAGCCAACGGCCGTTTCGGGTTCCCGGCGAAGCGCACGCTCCAGATCGCCCAGGCGCTCTACGAGCGGCACAAGATGATCACCTATCCCCGCACTGACTCGCGGGCGCTGCCCGAGGATTACATGCCGCTGGTGCGTGAGACGCTCGGCAACCTGCACGGCGACTTGAAGGTTCACGCCCAGCGCGTGCTCGAATCCGGCTGGGTTCATCCGAACAAGCGCATCTTCAACAACGCGCAGGTCTCCGATCACTTTGCCATTATCCCGACCCAGCACGAGGCCAAGAACCTCGACGAGTCCGAGGCCAAGCTGTTCGACATGATCGCCCGCCGTTTTGTGGCCACCTTTCACCCGGTCGCCGAATTCGACATCACCACCCGCATTAGCACCGTCGCCGGGCACGCCTTCAAGACCGAGGGCAAGGTCCTCACGGCCCCCGGCTGGCTCGCGGTTTACGGCAAGAACACCGTGGACGATGACTCACCCGACTCCAAGGCGCTCCCCGCCCTCTCCCTCGAGGACAAAGCCAAGGCCAAGACCATCGAGGCCACGCTGCACAGCGAGACGACCAAGCCGCCGCCACGCTACACCGAGGCCACGTTGCTCTCCGCCATGGAAGGCGCCGGCAAGCTCATTGATGACGAGGAATTCGCCGAGGCCATGAAGGAGCGCGGCCTGGGCACGCCCGCCACTCGCGCCGACACGATCGAGGGCCTCGTCAACCAGAAGTATCTCGACCGCAACCAGCGCGAACTCGTCCCGTCCACCAAGGCCGAGCAGTTGATGCAGTTTCTCACGGCCGTAAAGGCCACCGACATCACCAGCCCCGCCATGACCGGCGAGTGGGAATTCCATCTCCGCGAGATGGAACACGGCAAATATTCCCGCGAGAAGTTCATGGCCGAGATCGTCAAGGAGACGAAGGGCATCGTGGAACGCGTGAAGGGCTTCGAGGAGGATGACTCCGTCGCGCGCGTCACCGCCATCATCTCGCCCACCGACGGCAAGCCGTTGCGCGAGACCCTCCGCGGTTACAAATCCCAGGACGGCGAGCTCATGGTCTACAAGATCATCGGCGGCCGCCGCATGGAGGAGACCGAGGTCAAGCAGCTCGTCGAGGCCCGCCAGGCCGGCCCGCTTGACGGCTTCATCTCCAACAAGACCCGCAACCGTTTCTCCGCTGTGCTGAAACTCGAACTCGTGGAGGAGACGAAGAAGGATGTGACGGTCAAAAAGTGGAAAACCGCGTTCGATTTCGGCGACAAGGTCGATGTTGGCACCCTCACGCCGATCTGGACCGATGCCAAGACCGGCGCCGAGCTCTGCGAGAGCGGCAGCAGCTTCATTGTCCGGGAAAAAAAGCCGGACGGGACCTGGGAGCAGACCTTTCGGGTCGGCCGCATCATGTGCCAGAAGGCCATCCCGGCCGAGCAGGCCATCAAGCTCGTCGGCGAGGGCAAGACCGACCTCATCCAGGGGTTCATCTCCAAGAAGGGCCGGCCGTTCGACGCCTTCCTCAAGCGCGAGGGCGGCAAGTTCTCGTGGGAGTTCCCGCCGCGCAAGGCGAAGCTCGACAAGGACGGCAAGCCCATCGAGCGCAAGGCGCGCGCCAAGGCCGACCTGTCCAAAGCCACCGTGCTGGGCGAGAGCAAGACCCACCCCGGTGGCGAACTCGTCGAGCTCGGCGACGCCTACTACGTCCGCAAGCCCGACCAGGATAACCGCCAGGTCTTCAAGCTCTCCAAGAAACTCTGCGAGATCGAAATCCCGGTCGACGAGGTGCGCAAGTTGCTCGAGGACGGTCGCAGCGGCCTGATCGAGAACTTCGTCTCCAAACGGGGCAACAAATTCAGCGCCTACCTCGTCCTCTCGCAGAAGCAGGACAAGGCCGACTTCGAATTTCCGCCCCGCTGATCGGCAGTTGCCGGCTGGCCGTTTCGGTGAAACCCGGCGACTTTGCCACCGTCTCCCATTCTGTGCCCATGCTGCGACGGTTAGTTGTACCCTGCCTTACCCTGGCCTGCCTTGGCCTCGGCGGCTACGCCTACACCCAGCACGCCGCCCTGACTGCGTCGGAAGAGGTGATCCGCTCGCTCCAAGCCCGGAACACGGCGGCAGCCAAGGCCCGGGCAACGCGCCCGGTTGATCACCCCGCGCCCAGTGAAGCGACCGTTGCTTTTCCCGTCGGCGTAACCGCCGATCGGGAAAAGCCGACGACCACAGATGAACGCCAGCAGGAACCGGCCCGGATGATGCCCCCGCCGGATTTCCTCACCGCGATGGATTCGCCCGTCGTGCAGCAAATGTTAAACCTGCGGGCCCGTGGCGCACTCGACAGCCGCTACGCCGCGCTTTTCAAAAGCCTGGGGCTGCCGCCGGAACAATTGGAGAAATTCCAGCAACTGTTGGCCGACAAGCAGAGCACCATGCGCGACGTATTCGCCGCCATGCGCAGCCAGGGGCTCGCCCCCGGTCGCGAGAACGCCGACCAGATGCGGACCCTGGTGCAGAATGCCAACACGGAAATTGACAGCCAGATTCAGGCCACCCTGGGACCCGCCGCCTTCGCCCAGTATCAGGATTACGAACGGACCCAGCCACAGCGCACCACGGTCGAACGCGTGCAGCAGCGCCTGAGCTACTCCAGCCAGCCGCTCACCGAACAGCAGGCCACCCAGCTGGTCAACATCATGACGCAAGACCCCCCGGCAGCCGCCAGTGCAGGCGGTGGTGGAGTCTACCGCCGCCGCCTGCAGGGTAATGCCACCGCCCCCATCACCGATCATACCTTGGAACAGGCCAGTTCCGTCCTTTCGCCCGTGCAGCTGACCGCCTTGCAGGAATTGCAGAAGGAGCAGCAGGCGCAAACCCAGCTCGCTCGCCGGGCCCGCGACAGTTTCACTGCTCCTCGCTCTGCCGCCCCCGCGGGCAAGTGACCTCGCCCAAGTCCTTCGCGTGCTCCGCATCGCTTGGCGTACGCTCGTCGTTTCGGGTGATTTTTTTTGACACGATTGACCGGGAATAGGCTTGTGAGGATTCACGCCCGGAAGGTAACTTTTCCTCTGCCATGATCGTCACCACCGCCCAACTCTTCAAACACGCCTACGGCAAGTATGCCGTCGGCGCCTACAACATCAACAACGCCGAGCAGGCCATGGGCCTCTTCAAGGGCTGCATCCAGTCCAAGGCGCCCTTCATCATCCAGATCTCCAAGGGTGCGCGCAAATACACCGACAAGCGCATGCTCGAAGCCGTCATCCGCGCCGCCGCCGAGATTTTTCCCGAGTCCATCTTCGCCGTCCACCTGGACCACGGCGACGAGGAGACCTGCTACGACTGCATCAATTCCGGCTTTTTCAGCTCCGTGATGATCGACGCCTCCCACGACCCGTTCGAAAAGAACGTCGCCATCACCAAACGCGTCGTCGATGCGGCCCACAAGAAGGGCATCTCGGTCGAGGCCGAGCTCGGCATGCTCGGCGGTGTGGAGGAGGACATCAAGGTCGAGGAAGGCAACGCGTGCCTCACCGATCCGGCCGAGGCCGAGGATTTTGTCAAAAAGACCGGTTGCGACTCCCTCGCCTGCGCCATCGGCACCTCGCACGGCGCCTTCAAGTTCAAGGGCCGGCAGTCCCTCCATTTCGACGTCCTGGAGAAGATCAAGGCCCGCCTGCCCGGCTTCCCGCTCGTCATGCACGGCAGCTCCAGCGTCCCGAAGGAGGAGGTTGACCGCATCAACGCCGCCGGCGGCACCATCGCCGGCTCCATGGGCGTTGATGTGAACGAATACCTGCCCGCCGCCAAGCGGGGCGTGACCAAGGTCAACATCGACACCGACGGCCGCCTCGTCTGGACCCGCGTGCACCGCGAGTTCTTCCGCGACAATCCCAAGGAGTTCGACTTCCGCCCCCCCGGCAAGATCTTCATCGAGGAATACGCGAAGTTCATCGCCAGCCGCAACGTGCTGCTCGGTTCCTCCGGCCAGCTCGACGACCTCCGCAAGAGCCTCGGCAAGTAAGCTGGGTACCCACGCCTCTCTCCAACGCCGCCCCGACTCGGGCGGCGTTTTTTTGGCCGGTTGCATTCCGCCATGGGATTGCCCTAGGGTCGGAGCATTCCGCCATGCGCCGCTTCATCCGACCTGCCGCCTGCTTTCTTTGTCTGCTGCAGGCGGTGGCTGCGGCCGAGGAATTCGCCGCCGGGGCCAGGATCGATTCCCTCGCGGTGGGCTCCACGACCTACCATCAGGTGCAGGTTCGTTCCGTCAACGCCCGCACGGTCATGATCACGCACCGC
>JAYUBB010000164.1:0-16446 GCA_043741015.1 Opitutaceae bacterium | reverse complement strand
GATTGGTCCCAGGCTCGATGAAACGCACTGCCGGATATTCGCGCGCGATCCACTCCGCCACGCCGTCGCCCGGCGAATTGTTGACCACGCAAACCTCGACCGGCCGGTCCAGCAGCACTCCGGCCAGCGAGCCCAGGCACGCCGGCAGCTCATCCCGCGACTTGTAGGCGACGATGATGATCGAGAGAATGGGCGCAGAATCCGGCATCCACTCCAGCCTTGTCGCTTTCCCTGCCGACCGCAACGCTGCGGATGAAGCATGTCCGCCCCGTTAGTCACTGTCATCGTCGTCTGCCGCAACCCCGGCCCGCTTCTGCACACGGCGCTGGAAAGCGCTTGGGCGCAGCACGGGGTGGCTTGCGAACTCGTCGTCGTTGATGGAGGCTCCACCGATGGCACGCGCGAATGGCTTGAGGCGCAGCGGACGCGGCTCAGCGCGCTGGTCTCGGAGCCCGATCGCGGCGTTTATGATGCCATGAACAAGGGAATCGCCGCCGCCCGCGGCGAGTGGGTGCTTTTTCTTGGGGCGGATGACCGGCTGATGGACGGGGCACTCGCAACCAGTGCCCTGATGCTGTCACAAACCGATGCAGGCGTCGTGGCAGGCGAAGCCATTTTCGACGACGGTCGCATCTATCGTTTGGGAGCGGTGCCCGCCGCCGTACGCCGGAATTTCGTGCACCACCAGGCGGCATTCTATCGGCGCACGCTGTTCACCGCACACCACGGCTTTGACGACCGCCTGCAGTTGCAGGGGGATTATGATTTCAATCTCCGGGTTTTAAAGTCCGGGATCCCATTCGTCGCACTGCCGGTGCGTGTCGCGGCCTGCGGCAGCGGTGGCTTGAGTGATTCTGGGAGATGGGCAAACTACCACGAGGAGATCATCGTCCGCCACCGGCATTTCCCCGGGTGGCAATGCTGGCTGTGGGATCTCGGCTCGATGGTGCGTTACCTCCGAAAGCAAGCCCTTCGCAGCCAAGCGAAGCACCGGCCGGAATAGCGTCCTAACCCCGGGCCAGTCCGTGGCCAATCGGTCGCCCAACGCAGCCAGTCGAATGGACCACGCTACGCAGTACAATTGACCGGAATTGTTTCAGCGGTTTTCGGCACTTTCGACCGGCATGATCAGGGAGCGTGTGGCTGTGACCAGAAAATGAAGCCAGATTTTAAGCCACAGATACGGTTTCCTAACCGGCGACACGGCCAGCCACACGAAGGCGGACCACGTCAGCGGGTTGTCCTTGAAACGTTTTGAGAAAATCAGCCCGAAGCGACGCGCCCTCGGCTCGGCATACAGGTTTTTCAACGATCGGCCGCTCTGGTCCAGTTTCACGCCGAGCGAAGCCGTGCGCGCCACCCTCAGTTGCAGCCCTTGCCGCCGGGCCCGGAGAGTGAACTCATAGTCCGATAAATAGTGGGGTAGCCATTGGGGACGGAAGCCACCCGCTCGGCGCATATCCCGCCACCGCAAAAACAAGCCGCGTGTCGGCAGACAGTTGATTTCCTCCGGACTGCCCGCGGCGGCGAAGCGCAGGTGGTGCAGGTCCGCCCTGACGCCGCCGCCATTGTCGATGTCGACCCCCGTGAGCCCATCCACTTGTCGCGCCAGCAACAGGGTGTCCCGCGTCCCCTTGAATTCCTCCAGCGCCTGTTCCAGGAATTTCGGCCCGATGACCACGTCATCGTTTATCAGCAGGAGGATGTCATCGTCGGCGACACCCGTCCGCAGGAGATGCCGACATCCCTGGTCCAGGCAGCCCGCCCACCACCAATTGCCGTCGCCAGTGATCACTTCGACTCCCGGCCATAGCCTCTTCACCGCATCGGCCGTCCCATCAGTCGAACCATCATCGATCAGGATCAGGCGGAAGTCGCGCCACGTCTGCCGGCTAAGCGCTTCGACAAATCGCGCCGTGATTTCCCGTCGATTGTGCACCGGCAATAAAATGTACAGCCGTCCGCCGCTGCCCGCGTGGCTCGTGGCACTCATGGCGGCGGCTCCGGACAATACAGCAGCTTGCCGCGCCAGCGCCGGTAAGTGATCCAGATGGACCTGGTCTTGAAGCGCTCCCACATCGCGCTCAGTCCATAACCCGTCGGCAGCCGCGTGTAACCGATCGCGGGGGTGATGCCATGACGCCGCAGCTGCGCCTGCATCACCGCCAGGCGGTGCAGATAGGGCAGATACAGGCATTCGCGCATGGCACTCGTCAGGGGCAGATGGTATGCCCTCACGCCCGGATCAAACCAGCCCGGGGTCACTTCGCGGATGCCCTGGTAGTGATAGAACAACACCGGCTGGCCGTAGGCCCGGGGCTTGTCCCCAACGCAGGCAAATTGGTCCGGTTCCACATTCCAGGGCGCCGTGTTGATGCCCGGGTGCTCCAGCACCCGCACGCCACTGAACTTCACGGGAAACTCGTCGAGGTAGCCCTGGTCCGCAAAACGTCCGTTCTCCACGCGGTCATAACACCACTCCAGGCAGCGTTCCCGCCACCAGTCGAGACACGCCATCCCGTTGGGGTCGCGGCGAAACGACACCCAGCCCACGTTGTAGGTGCCGTGGTGCCGGCTGCGGCGCGATCGCGCGGTGAAGCGATGCGGCACGATGCCCACCGAGGCATTCCCCTGCTCCGCCAGCACCGCCGACGCCGGCCCGAAGAAAAACAGATCCGCATCGAGATACGTCATCAGTTTCGCCGCCGGCTCGCGCGCAAAGCAGTGCCGCACGAGCACGGGCGTCGCGGTAAAATAGAATTCCACGCGGCTGCGCGACGCGCGGGTCGCGGCGTAGGCCGGATCGGCCGCCAGCACCTCGGCCAGCGGCACCGCCACCAGGGAGGACTCCCCCACGGCCGCGACCACCGCCTCGGTCGCGGCATCAAAACACAATACCAACAGCCGGAACGGCTCCCCCTGTTCCTTCAATGACTGGTGCAGGCAGAGCATGCGGGCCGCATAGCCCTGGTCGCAGTAGGTGCAGAAATGATTCATGCGCCCAGGCCCAGCCGCCGCCAAATCATTCCGGGCAGTTTCGGGATCATTGACCACCGCAGGCGCCGGCTGCTTCGCGCCGCCATCGTCCGGAACAGATCACCCCCAAAGCGATCCGTGCCGGCCTGCGCGACCATCAGACCGTGGGCATGCTGCCCCAGCAGGTCCGCAAAGATCCAGGCCAGCAGCAAGCCGCGCCGATCCAGCTGCCCGGCCTCGCGGGTGACACTGCGCAGGTAACGCACATTCACCCAGCCGGGGGCGGTGGGCGCCAGCCGGCCCACCCACTTGGTGGTCCGCGGGCCCAGCACCCGGCGGAAAAGCTCCGTGTTCCCGCGCTGCGTGCCGCAGACCTTCAGATCACAGATCCAGAACGGCTCCGTGTCCATGGCCCGGAGCGTGTGCCAGAACTTGTCCTCCCCCTCGTAGGCATCGATCAGGCCCGGTTCAAACTCGACCGCCAGCATGCGGTGGCGCCAGGCCTCCGGCAGGCTGAGGTAGATGCTCAGGTCCTGTCCCTGCGTGTCACACTTGAGCCAGTCGATCCGGTCGAGTCCGTGGGCCGCGAGGGCGGCGGGCAGGGTCACCGCCGGCACGTGCACTGTTTTCTGCACGGCAAACATGCCAGCGAACAGCCAGTCCTGGAGCGGCTCGCTCCGCGGCGGCAGCAGGCTGGAGCAATGCGGCGACTGCGTCAGGTGAAAGGGCTTGTGCCCGTCGCCGGCCACGGCCGGCGCGACCAATCCTTCGCAATAAACCCAGCGTCCGAACGCGCTGGCCGCCGCGCCGAGCTTGCCGGCATCCCGCGCGTCCGGTTCAAAGCCGAGGCCGATGGCATAGCGCGCGATGTTGCGCCAGATGGGCGTGACCCCGCCAGCCGCGCCCACGTCCACCAGCACCGGCGGCGCGGCCTGCAACTCCGGCTCGGAGAATATCCGGTCGATCAGGCTCATGCGGACGGCCTCCGCCGCGACAGCAAACCCGTGGATCGGAACATGCCCCCAGCCAGCAGCCATCGGGCCCCGGACGCAAATTCCTCATGGCGGGCGCCCATCCGGCCGGAATATGATGAGCTGAAGGGGTTCATGCCGTCTTGGCGCCGGTTTTTTCCGCCAGCACCACGTTGTCGAGGTAGAGGTCCGGATTCGCCGGCAGCACCCACCCGGCGAGGACGCCGATAAAATTCACCGGCGCGATGACCAGCAACTGCGCCAGTCCGTTGGGCAGCCGCCACCGGGTGCGGGTGACCTTGTAGAGATAGGCCGACGCCAGCTGCGCGAGCACCCTGCCATCGGCATTGGTCTTGCGGTGCGCGACGACCTCAAATCCCGCCTGCTCCAACACGGCGCGCAGGCCGAACGACGAGTAGCGGGCGAAGTCGTGGGGCTGCGAGTGTTCATCCCACGCGAATGGCGTGGTCAGGAGCAGGCGGCCGCCGGGGCGGAGCACGCGGCGGATCTCGCCGAGGAAATCTGCTGGTGTGAAAATGTGCTCCAGCACCTGTGAGCAGATTACGGCGTCAAAGCTCTCGTCGGGCACCGGGAAACGGCCCCCCGCATAATAGAGGTCGGCGGCACCCAGGTGCCGCAGCTCCGGGGTGTCGAGATCGAGCCCGACGTAGTCCTCCGCCGGCACCAGGTGCCGGTAGGGCTTGGTGCCGCAACCAACATCCAGAACGCGCCCGCGCAGTTGCGGAAAAAACTCCTGCAACCCGGCCAGCAGCCCCCGCCGCGCGAAATAGAACGGATTGACCAGCCATCCGAGCGGTCCGGGATGGAACAACTGCCGACGACGCCACTTTTTGATTCCTTGCAGCATGTCAGGTCGCGGCATTTGGCCGCACACGTTTCAGGGTGAATCCCCGAAATTCAAGATTCTTCCCGCCCCCCCCGTCCAACGAAGGCCATTCGGCGACCACCTGCCAGCGGGGCAGCAAGGAGGCCAAGAGGCGGGCGCGGTCGAAAAACCAGCACGGATAGGTGGCCCGGTAAATGGATTCCGGCACGTGCTGCACCGTCAGCCGGTCCCGGCCGTTCCTCGTCAACCCGGTCCGGTCGATGATGATCCAGTCGCACTCACACCTCGCCAGTTGCGCGAGCAGTGCATGCGGCTGCTCGACATAGGGCAGCACGCTGGAAAGTAGCAACACGGTCGGGTGCTCCACGGCAAAGCACGCGTCAATCGTCTCGTAGAACCGCAAGGGCCCGGTCGTGAACTCCCGCCGGCCGGCCTCCACAAAGCCGCGCTGCTCGACCACGCTCCACCGCACCTCCGCCAGGTCAGCCAGCCAGCGACGATGCTGCCACCACGTGCTGCCCAGCGCCCCGCCAAAATCCAGCACGCTAAGTTTCTCACCGGCAGCCGCGGCGGCCGTCCGCAAGGCCTCCAGCAGCGGCTGATTACAAGACTCCTCCTGGAAGAGTACTGTATCGCGCTCCCAGGCCGCGTAGCCATGGTGCACGGTGCGCGTGGCGATGACCGCCCGCTCGAGGATGTGGTCGCCATCATATCCGCCCGACCGGGCGCGGGCTTCCGCCCAAGTCCGGTAGTCACCGCGAAACGGCCGCGGGCCGAAATGCCGGCGCAACCAGGCTCGCGCGGGGCTGGGCGTCACCGCTTTGGCCAGCGTCCTAGCCAGGCGAAGGATTTTCCCCCTCACGCGCCCGGTCAGGCTCACGCCCGGATTCGCTTGCCGCCAGAGATTCCGGCAAAGGCTGTTTTCCACCGGGGCCGGCCACCGGGCCGGTTGGGACGGCACCGGTCGCAGCGGCGGGTTGAGCCACTCCACCGAACCGGCGGCATTGGTCGCAGCGGCGTCAAACCCGAGGTGTTCCACCATGGACCACGGCGGGCGCAGGCAGAGCCCGTTGTGCAAAAAATGATGATAAAGCCACCGCACCGCCCAGATGTTGCGACTTTGCTCGAATCCCGCCTGTTGGGGCAGATCCGCGCCATAGGCCCCGGACGGCATCCCGCGCCGGGCCGCGAGGCGCATTTTCTCCAAGGCCGTTTCATCCGTCATGCCCGCCCAGGAACGCGCCCACGCCCCCCAGACCCAGCAGTCGGCACGCGCGTCAAAATAGGGCCGGTCACCCGCGTCCGCCGGCGTCACCCGCGGGTGGGTCCAGCCCGACACGCTCATCACTCGCGGTTCGTCCACGTATTGCCGGAGCGCGGCACACATCCAGTCATAGGTCCCCGGCACGCACACCAGATCGTCCTCCCATACGATGAACGCCTCGTGCTGCGCCGCCACGGCCGTGACCCCGGCCAGCACGTTGCGGCCCAGGCCCAGGTTCTCCGGGCGCTCGATGAGCCGCACCTCGCACCAATCGATGGCCTGTAGAAGCGCGCGGGTCTCCGCCACGGCCGGAGCGTCGGCAGCCCCTTTCGCCCCGTCGGCAAAGGCATGAATGAGCGGCACCCGGTTCTCCCGCAGGCACGCCAGGGTGCGGGCCAGATGCGCCGGACGAGCGTACGCAAAGAGCGCCACCGGGATGAGTGCCGGGCCTCGGCTCATGCGGGGGCGGACGCGCGGCCCTGCTCGCTTGCAATGCCCACAAGGTTATATTGCATCGGGTTTCATCAAAAGCATCCACTTGAGATTGGGAAGCCTGATCGCATTTCTCCTCCGCCTCACCGCCCGCCCCCGCGCGCTGGCCCGGACCGCGATCGCCACCCACCGGTTGCAGCGGGCCATCGCCGCGAATCCCTCCGCCCGGATCGTGGTCGGCAGCTCGGGCATCGTCGCCCCGGGCTGGGTTCAGACCGACATCGAGTACCTCAACCTGCTCCGCCCGGCCGACTGGCACAGGTTCTTCGCCCCAAACTCGCTCTCGGCCATTCTCGCCGAACACGTCTGGGAGCACCTGACCCCCGCGGAGGGCGCCATCGCCGCGGACTTCTGTTTTGATTACCTGCAGCCCGGCGGGCGCCTGCGGCTCGCCGTGCCCGATGGATTCAATCCCGACCCCGCTTACCGCGAGTGGGTCCGGCCCGGCGGTTCGGGTCCGGGCGCCGTCGACCACCACGTGCTCTACACCCACGAATCCCTGGGGCGTCTGCTGTCGGCGGCGGGCTTCCGGGTCGAGCTGCTGGAATATTTCGACGCCGCCGGGAAATTTCACTTCACCGACTGGGATCCGGCCGACGGCATGATTCATCGCTCCCGCCGTTTCGATGAACGCAACCGCGACGGCCGGCTGGGTTACACCTCGCTGATCGTCGACGCCCACAAGGCGGCGGGCGGACGGATCATAGCCTCCTGAGATAGCGCCACCCGCGAAAGGGGATCAACAAAGCGCGAGTCTGGGCGGCAGCGGTTGTCCGCGCGACTGGATGGAAATACGATGCCAGCCAGCCCGCGAGGGCATACGATACCACGGTCGCGTATGCCGCACCCAGTCCTCCCCAGCGCGGAATAAGGACAAGATTGAGCAACACATTCGCCACCGCTCCGGCCAACGTCGCCGAGAGATAGAATTTTTGCAGCCCCTCATTGACCAACCACTGGCCGCGAGCCACTCCGAGAAAAACAAAGATGCTCGCCCAGATATGCACCGCCAGAATCGGTCCAGCCTCCGCAAACGCCCCACCGTAGGCCACGCGCACCAGCCAGGGCGCCGCAAGGGCGATGGGAACCGACAGCAAATACGCCACTGCGGCACTGAGGTCGTAGTACTGCTGCTGGCGCTCGGCATAGGCCGCCGCGTCCCGCTCCCGTGCGCGCAAGAGCGCCGGGAGCACGCTGGTGGCCAGCGCCATCGGCAGGAAGTACCAGAGCTCGCTGAGTTTCACCGCTGCCGCATAAATACCCACAGCCGCCGGTCCCGCGAGATGGCGAAGCATAACCTCATCAATGCGCAAATAGACGATTACCGCCAGATTCGCGAACATCAACGGCCACGCCTCCGTCAGCAGCCGCTTCATGGTCTCCCGGTGTGCGGCCGCGACCGGGAAATGCAATCCAAGCCGACGCGCGCCTATCAGATATCCTGCGCCGCAAAGCACCAGCTCCGCAATGATCACCCAGGCGAAGGCGGCAAGCGAAGCATCGGTCACCACCAGCCACACCCGCAGCAGCGAAGAGGCGCTCAGGGCCCCGAGTTGCATCAATGTGGTCAGTTTGGCGTGCAGATGCGCCTGCAGCCAGAGTTCCGGCAGAAACAGCGCCGGCTGAAACAGGATCAGTCCCAGTATTTGGAACAGCCTCAGTTCGGCGCCGACGAAACCCCAGCCGACGTACGCCGCCAGCAACACGCCCGCGTAGGCGAGCACGCCCGCGGCCAGCCGGAGCAGGAGACCGCTGGCGAGCAGCTCCGGGGTTTTCGCCGGCAATTGCAACAGGTCACGCCTGATGATGGCGTCGAGTCCGAGGGACGGCACAAAACCGAGCAGCGTGACCAGCGCAAGACAGTAGCTCAGCGAGCCCAGCCGCTCCGGACCAAGGTGGCGCGCGACGAAGAGACCTACCAAGGCGCCCAGCAGGAACTTGCCGGCTCGTTCCGCAATCAACCACCCAAAATTCCTGGCTGCCTTTTGAAAAGGAGGCTTTGCCAAAAAGGCCCGGACTGATTGCATCGCCCTACCGATGCCGAACACTCCCGGAGCAGTCAAGGTTCCCGCCAGCAGCTCTGTACTGGCTTTGATCATGTTTACTTCCGTGGTGTGGGTTTTGCGCGGCTACATCTGGCCGACTATGAGTAATGTCGAGGTAGACGCGCTCCGCGCCATGCTCGACCCTACCTTATTCCGCCGCGATTTTGCCGTACAAGAGAGCATGCATTTCACCCCCCGGTACTATTACAACGCCCTCATCTTGCTGCCCGCTCGGGCCGGGTTGCCGCTTGAATGGGCTTTTGCCCTTTGGCATCTGCTGGCGCTCGGCACCTTGATCAGCGGCGTGCGGGCACTGGCACGGACCATCGGCCTCGGAGAGGTCTCCGCCGCAATCCTGATCCTCTGGCTGCTTAACATCGGCATAGGGACATTGGGCGACACCTATTTCTACATCCACGCTCCTGTTCCTGGGGTGTGGGCCGTGGCCGGAGTCGCCTGGGGCGCCGCGTGGGCTTGGCGCGGGCGCTGGCTGGCCGCGTTCGCCTGCTTCGGTGCAGCGGCGATGTTGCAGTTTCTTGTCGGTTTTTATGCAGGCGTGTTAGCGCTCCCGGCTTTGCTGTGGACCCGACGGATGCAAGGGCTGCCTCTTCTCACTCCGTGGCTGTTGGGATTGGCGCTCGTCTATTTGCCGATGGCCCTGGCCGGCAGCACCGGCACCAACATGCTCGACCACGAGAAATTTGTTTATATCTACGCCCAGCTCCGTATTCCGCACCATTTGGTGCCTTCCACTTGGGGCTGGCCTTACTGGGTGCAGGCGATCGCATTCTATGTCGGAGCTGGGTGGTTTATCCATCGCACGCGCTCAGGGCGGCCGCCGGCCGAGAACATGATACTGCTCGTTACGGTCGGCTTGGCCGTGGTGGCACTGGCGCTGAATTATCTTTTCGTCGAAGTCTACCCTCTGGCACTGGTCGCCAAATTGCAACCGGCGCGCATCACCCCGCTTACCCAAGGCGTGGTGTTGCTCCTGCTCGCCACGCGGGTGCACACGAGGTTTGCCCAGCGGGACTGGCTGGGTTGTATCGTGCTTTGCCTCATCCCATTTTCCGCGTTTCCAGGCGTCCTGCTTGTACTGGCTGCCGTTCTCTTGCCCGCGGATGGGGCGAAGAATCCACCAGCTTGGCCCAAGTATATCCTCGCTTTGGCTGTGCTGCTCGCTTTTCAGCCTTTCGGCCTCTCGATTGTCGCTCGCAGTTCGCGCTATGCTCTGTGGGCCGCAATCCCTGCAACCCAGCTGCTTGCCTTTGGTCTTGCCCGCCGACCGCGCCTGCTTGCGAGCCTGACCGTGCTGGCGTCAGCAGGTGCCGCCAGCTGCGCCTATGTTTCGCAAACTGCTGCCTGGCCCAGCAGTCTTGCCGGACGTTTCTCGATCAATGCTCCGCCGACAGATCCGCCGGGTATTTTAGGCCTCAGATTTGGAAAGTATGCTGCCAAGGATGCCTTGGTGCTGGTTCCTCCCACGAATGAAGTATGGACATTCAAGCTCTATGCCTCCCGAGCAGTAGTCGTGGACGACAAAAGCACGCCTTTCACCGACCGGGGCCTCCGAGAGTGGCGGGACCGAATGGAACAGGCCTTGGGGACTGCTTTAATCCCCGGCACTGATGCCGCCGCAGCCTGGCGATCACGGTCGACGGATTCTTTGGTCGGTACGGCCCAACGCTACGGTGCACGCTATATATTGACCAGGGATGACTGGCATCAAAATTTCCCGGGCCGGGCTATCGATCACGAATCCGGCTGGAGCCTGTGGGAGATCCGGGAAACCGGTATCCCTTCGAAATAAAACTTCCTCCCGATCACGGTTAGTTTAGCCTGAATTGCTCGCATGAAGCTCTCCATCGTCATCCCCTGCTACAACGAGCGGAACACCATCCGCGCCATTGTGGACGCCGTGCGGTCCGCCCCGGTCGCCGACAAGGAGATCATTGTCGTGGACGACTGCTCGACCGACGGCACCCGCGACATTCTCAAAGGCGAAATCGAAACCTTGGTGGACAAGATTATTTATCATCCCATCAACTGCGGCAAGGGCGCGGCCCTGCGCACCGGCTTTGCCGCTGCGACCGGCGACGCCGTCATCGTGCAGGACGCCGACTTGGAATACGACCCGCAGGAGTATCCCAAGCTTTTGAAACCCATCATCGATGGCAAGGCCGACGTGGTCTTCGGCTCGCGCTTCATGGGTGCCGACGCGCACCGCGTGGTCTATTTCTGGCACATGGTGGGCAACCGCTTCCTCACCCTGCTCTCGAACATGTTCACCGGCATCAACCTCACGGACATGGAGACCTGCTACAAGGTGTTTCGCCACGAGGTGCTCCAGAAAATAAAGATCGAGGAGAACCGTTTCGGCTTTGAGCCCGAGATCACCGCCAAAGTGTCCCGGCTTGAAGGCTGCCGCATCTTCGAGGTCGGCATCAGCTACTACGGCCGCACTTATGCTGAGGGGAAAAAGATCGGCTGGCGCGATGGCTTCCGGGCCATCTATGCGATCCTGAAATACAACCTAAACTGAGCGCGACAGAGCTTTCGACCGCCGGTTGTGATTAACTTCCGCTTTCACAAGCCCGGCTTGCACCCCGGTGGCGGTGCTGTCATGAATCCCGCCACTCCATGAGTGCCCCCGTCACGCAACCTAGTGTAACTGTCGTCATACCGATATTTAACGAGGAAGCGGTCTTGCCGGAGTTGCTCGCCCGGTTGACCGCGCTGTTCAACGGAAATACCGCCGTCCTTTGGAACGCCCTGCTGGTGGATGATGGCAGCCGCGACAGTTCGGGAGCCCTGGTGCGCGACTTCGCAGCACATGATCCGCGCTTCGGGCTCATCGAGTTTAGCCGCAATTTCGGTTTCCAGGCGGCGCTTGCCGCCGGCCTGGCCAACGCCAAGGGCGACGCGGTCGTCACCATGGATGCCGACCTGCAGGATCCACCGGAATGCATCCCGGCCATGGTCGCAAAGTGGCGCGAGGGCTCCGAGGTCGTGCGCGCCGTGCGTCGTACACGCCAAGAAACCGGTGTGCGCCGCCTGGGCATGGATCTTTTCCACGGTCTGTTCGGACGCGTGGCTGATTTTCCCATCGAGGCCAACACCGGCACGTTCGGCCTGATGTGTCGCGCCGCCGTGGATGCGCTTAACCAACTGCCGGAACGGAGCCGGTTCTTTCCGGGTTTGCGCACATGGGTGGGTTTCACCACCGGCGAGGTGCTCTACGACCGGCAAGAGCGGGCCGCCGGCCAGCCCCAGCAGACCCTGGGCAAACTCCTGCGCTACGCCCTCGACGGGGTGTTCAGCTTTTCCTACCTGCCGCTGCGGATGCTGACCTACATCGGAGGCATCGTCAGCTGCGTGGGGTTCGTGCTTGGATGCTTCTTCATTGTTCGCCGGTTGCTGGGCATCGAGATCGCCCAGACGGGTTTCACCACCTTGGTCACGCTCGTGCTCTTCCTCGGCGGCGTGCAGTTGATCGGCATCGGCGTGCTGGGTGAATACCTGGCTCGCGTCTATGATGAGGTGAAACAGCGCCCCGCCTACGTCATCAAACGCAAGACCGGCCTTGGCTAGACGGCTCGGCATCTCCCTCGTGCTCGTTGCCGCTGCCGTGCTGGCGGTCTCGGCCTACTGGCTGTTGTTCACCACCCTTATGGCCTACGATGACGAGGGCTACGTCCTCGTATCGTTGAAAAACTATTCCGCCCATGGCGGCCTCTATTCCCAGGTCTTCAGTCAATACGGGCCGTTCTTGTATTTCCTGCACGATATCGGTCACCGAATCCTCGGCTATGAATTCACGAATACCTCGGGCCGGCTGATTACGTTGCTTTGCTGGCTCTTCGTGGCCGGCGCCGGGGCGCATCTCGTGTGGCGCCTGACCCGTTCGCTTGCCCTGTCAGGCTTCACCCTGGGTCTGACGTTTTTTTATCTTCACCTGATGGTGAGCGAACCAAGTCATCCCGGCGGGCTGATTGCAGTGCTGGTGGCAACCGGAGCCTGGCTGGGCGTGGCACAAATCCAGCGCCACGCCATGCGGGCCCTGGCTGTGACGACCGGTCTGGTGGGCGCGGCTCTGCTGCTGACCAAGATCAATGTCGGGGTGTTTTTTCTCGCGTCGGCGGGCACGTGGTTTGCAGTCCAGCTTCGCGCACCCGCCCAAGCCCGGGCCGCAGTTTGGCTGGCCGGCGCCGCGCTGGTCGTGCTCCCTCTCGGCCTGATGCACGCCGAACTCGGCGAGGCATCGGGCCGGCTGTTCACGGGCATGTCAGTGATGGCCAGCCTCACCCTGCTGGCCGTGGCGTGGCGAGAGCGCCATCCGCTCACCCTCTGGTCCCACGCAAGTTGGGGCGCGGGCGCACTGCTGGCCTTGAGCACGATCGTGGTGGCCGCCGTGTGCTGGCGCGGCACCAACCTGCGCGAGCTGCTCGAAGGAGTCTTGCTGGGACCACTGCGCCATCCCGGAGTTTATCATTTCCCACCCGCGTGGAAACCGGGCACGGCGGTGGCCGGCGGTCTTTCGCTGCTCCTGGCCGGGCTGGTGTGGCGCGGTCAGTCAGCGTGGCTGAGCTGGCTGATCGTCGGGCTCAGGCTGGTGCTGGCCTTGGGCTTTGGCCTCGCCTGCCTGGAATGGCTGCCGTTCACCAGTCATAGCATCACCATGTCCTATCTGGTGCCACTGGCGTGGATTTTTGTCCTGCGCCTCGACCCGGATAAGGCTGAAAACTCACCGAACCCGGCAATTTGGCTCGGGCTGGTGCTGGTCCTGCAGTATCTGCACGCCTATCCGGTCGCGGGCAGCCAGATCGCCTGGGGTACGTTTCTCATCGTGCCACTCATGGCCTTGGGCCTGCACGATACCCAAGGCTTTGTCGCCCGGCATGGTCGCTCTCTCTGCGTCCCGATCATCGGCCTGGCGGCCCTGGCCCTGGCCGTCGGCTCTGCCAGTCGGCTCTTCTACATTGGCTGGCTGCGTTATACTGAGAGCCGGCCACTGCAATTGGCGGGAGCGGAAGATGTGCGACTGCCGGAAGCCCCGGCCAGTGCACTGCGCCTCATGGCCCTGAACGCCACGGCCCACGCTGATGTGCTTTTCACTTTGCCGGGCATGTTCAGCTTCAACCAGTGGACCGGCCTGCCCACCCCCACGCTGGCCAACACCACCCACTGGTTTTCACTGTTGAGCCGGCGGCAGCAGGAAGAAATCGCCGCCGCCCTCACGCGCAGCGAACGCCCCGTATTCATCGCCCAGCGTTATGTGCTCGATTTTCTCAAGGACCGCAGGATTCCCGTGACCGGCCCGCTGCAGGACTACCTGCAGCAAAACTTTGTGCGCGCCTTCAGCATCGAGCAGTATGAGTTTTGGGTCCGGCGGGGGCGGATCATTGCGCCCCTCGGCACGGTGGAGCTATACGCGCTGAAGGTTCCCGAATCCGGCGTCGCGCCGGGCAAGCTGGAACTGATCGTCGCGATCCCCTCCGGGCGGCAGATCGCCAGCATTGAGATCGCCCACCTGGTCGACCCTTCACGGGTCTTGGCCCATTGGGACAAGACCAGCGGCCCGTTGCTAGCGACCGCCATTAATCTGCAAGGCGAAGCCGTGACGGCCAAAACCTATTCCGGCTGGGGGCAGCCACTGCCCCCATTGACCCGCCTGACACTGGCGCTGGATTCGCTGCAGACGTTCGACCGGCCGAAGGTCGTCGTCTATGTGCGCGACGCCGGCGGGGCATTGCTGGCCGAAGCGCGTTTCAAGGACTGACCCGCTTGCGGGCCACCAGCAGCAGGCTGACGCCAAAAGGAAACGGCACCCGCCAGAAGGCCGGCCGCACAAACAGCCAGCGCAACAGGGCATTCAGCCAGGGAGCCGGCTGCTGATCCTCGGAACGCACCCCGCCGGCAGTGGCCCGGAAAACCTTCCGCCACTTGCGCACGGCCCAGACTACCGGATAGACGAAGACGTTGGTATAGTTCACGTGAAGCACCTCCCATTGCTCCGCCGGGAACAGCACCCGTAACTGCGGGCGGGAATAGCGCCGGAAATGGTGCAGTGCGACATCCCAGTCGCTCCATAAGGCCATGCTGGCGGGCACCGTCACCAGCGCCACACCACCAGGTTTGAGCAAGCGTTGAAACCCGGCCACCACGGCCCGGTCGTCCGGAGTGTGCTCCAGCACGTCGAGCGCGGTGACAAAGTCGAGCGACGCATCGGGCAAGGGTACGCGATCGCCGGCAAGGCTGAGTATCTGCTCCGGCCGGAACCGGGTGCGCAGCAACCGCAGCGCCTCCTCATGATCGTCCAGCACCATCACCCGGCAGTCCGCCTCCATCTCTTGCGCAAACCGGCCGGTGCCCGCTCCACAATCCAGCAGCAGGTCCAGCGGTCGTGGCGGTCCGACCCGGCGCAGCCAGCCGCGCACAATCTCGCGCTTGCCGGCGTAATACCAGTGCGCCTTCTCCCTCTGCTCCATGTTGGCGTATTCCTCGGCGTTCATACGAAAAACACGTGGAGGTTGTGTGCCGCCCCGGAACCTGTCCATACTGCTTATCAAAGTTTCGCCTCCGGCCAACCGCTTGCCCCACCCCCGTCCACCTCTCTCGTCCTACTGGCTG
Source organism: Opitutaceae bacterium (assembly GCA_043741015.1). Classification (GTDB taxonomy): domain Bacteria; phylum Verrucomicrobiota; class Verrucomicrobiia; order Opitutales; family Opitutaceae; genus Lacunisphaera. The sequence goes on along the minus strand of JAYUBB010000164.1, from coordinate 1,221 downwards.
GCAAGCCTCGCGCTCCTGCTGGCGCTGGGCCATGCCGGGCTCGCCACTTTTGCCACGCTGGAGAAATCCACCACGGCGGACGAACTCGCCCACGTGACCGGCGGCTACACTTTTAATCACTGGCACGATTACCGCCTGCACCCGGAGAACGGCATCCTGCCCCAGCGTTGGCAGGCACTGCCCGCCGCTTTGATGGACCCCGATTTTCCGGCCCTGTCCACTCCAGGCTGGCGCAAGTCCGTCGTGTGGCTCGTCGGCTATGATTTTTTCTATCAAAGCCGCAACGACCCGGCCTGGCTGCTCTTCACCGCCCGGGCCATGAATTCGCTCTTCGGTGCCGCCACGGTGCTGCTGGTATTTTTCTGGTCGCATCGCCTGTGGGGAACGTGGGGGGCGCTGATCTCCGCCTTTTTCTGTGCGCTTTGTCCGACCATGCTGGCGCACAGTGGACTGGCGACTTCTGACATGTGCATGGCGTTTTTTTTCCTCGCCTTCCCGGCCGCCTACTGGCGGCACCTGCATGATGGCCGGTGGCGCACCTGGTTGCTCAGCGCGGTGCTCCTCGGACTGGCGGCGGTGGCCAAATACACCGCCGTGCTTCTGCTGCCCCTCGCCGGGGCGATGGCACTGGTTCGTGCCCTGCGATCCGAACCCCTGGTGCTGGCCGGCCGCAAGTTCCAGACGCCCTTCGGCCGGTTAGGTGCCATCGCCGCTTCCACCGCCGCGCAAGGTCTCGTCGCGCTCGCCGTGATCTGGGCGTTCTTTGGCTTTCGCTACAGCATCTTCAACCCCGCTCTGCCGGGCGGAGAACTTAACCTCCATTGGGGCCTCCTGCTCAACTTCGGCGGCTGGAAGGCATCATTGATCGAATTTTGCCGGGAGTGGCGGCTGCTGCCGGAAGGCTGGCTGTATGGCCTGGCCTTTGTGCTGCAGCACGCCCAGGCGCGCGCGGCTTTTCTCGATGGCGACTACAGCATCTTCGGCTGGGTGGAGTTTTTCCCCAAGACCTTTCTCTACAAGACCCCGCTCTCGTTGCTCGCCGGACTGGTGGCCAGCGCCGCGCTGCTGCTGCTACGGTTCCGGGTGGCGGCGCGGTCGCAAATCGCGGGACACCTCTATCGGGTCACGCCCCTGCTGGCGCTTTTCATTGTTTACTGGCTGTTCTCCCTCACCAGCCACCTGAACATCGGCCACCGTCACATTCTGCCCACCTACCCGGTG
>JAYUBB010000163.1:0-16468 GCA_043741015.1 Opitutaceae bacterium | reverse complement strand
GCCAGGCAATCCACGGCACTGGGAGGACGTCGTCACCGTTGCTGCCTTCCGGCCCTGGCGGGGTTCACGCGCCTGCTCATGCATGGCGCCTGGCCGAGGCGGACCGTAGGCCGCACCCCTCCCCTTTCAATCAAAATAAAAACGGGCACCGAATTTGGCGCCCGTTGGGCAGGAAACCGCCTATTTACCCGCTTCTTTAGGCGGAGGCTCGGCGCCGGGGAGTCCATTTTCGGCTTTCGGACGGGAAGGCCTGTTGGGCATAAATTTCCTGGCCCGCTCGCGCATTTGACGATTCAGCTCGTCAAACTTGACGCGCTGCTCCGGGGTCAGCTTTTCGGCCACCTCGCGCTCCATGCGCACGAAGATCAATTGGGTTTCCGCCATGCAGCTGGCGCGCAACCGGCCCAAATCCTCGAAGTTGCGGTGCACGATGGGCCGGAGTAGCTCGACCTGTTCGGGTTGCAGGCTGAGTCGCTCAGCCAGCTTGCTCATATGCAACGGGGCCCACTGCCCAGGCAACGGCCGTTCGGCGATCATTTTGCGGCCGATGCGCATCATGATAAACGCGCCGGTCACGCCACCGGCCAGGAAAATGGCCGCGAGCAATAGGATCAGTTTCCAAGGCTTGTTCGTCATGAGATATCGAGCAGCACGCTCACGGTTTCATCGAGCCCCGCATCGTCGGGTAAGTCGGACGAGACGCCAAAATAATTGAAAGTCACCGCCGCAACACAGCAGGCCGTTGCCGCAACCAAGCCGCGCAACGCCAGGCGTTCCAGCGCGGCCCACGGTCCGGAGACCGTGCCGTGAGCAGTCGCCCGGGCGGCCACCCGGGTGGCGAAACCGGCGGGGATTGCGGCCTCGCGATCGGCGGGGGCCTGACGGGCCAGCGAAGTGAGGCGCTGCCATTGACGGTCAAATTGGCTCATGATTTCTCCTGCTGTTGTAGGTCCTGAAACAGTTTTTGCAATTTCCGACGAGCGCGGAAGGCGCGCACCTTAACCAACGTCTGGTTCCAGCCGGTCAGTTCGCTGATCTCGACCAGGGTTTTTTGCTCCAGATCGAGCAGTTGGATGACAAGCCGGTCGTCGGGTTTGAGCTGGTCGAGCAGCTTTTGCACCAACTCGCGGGCGGCGAGGGCGTCGCCCGGGATGGCTTCGCGCTCATCACTCAGCACATGATCAAGCATCTCGGCCTGCTCTTCCGGCAGGTCGGCCCAGCGGAACTCCGGCCGGCGCTTCTGCGCCCGGAGCTGGTCAATGCAGGTCGTCACCGCGATCCGGGAGACCCAGTGCGGAAACGGCACGTTACCCTGATATTGTGCAAGACGTGTGAACATTTTCAGAAAGATATCCTGAGCGAGGTCTTCCTCGGCGACACGCCGGGGCAGGTGCGAGCGCACGATGCGGATGACCTGTGGGTAAAGATGCTCGACGAGCCGCCGGGCCGCAGCTTGGTCGCGCTCGCGCACGCGTTCGAGGCATCCGGCAAAATCGAAGGCTTCATCAACCATGGTGTATGACTATCAGGTGGCACATGGCTGTAGACGGCGGGCGAGGTCGCGGAGTTACCGGCAAAATCCAAAGCATGTCCCGATGTAAATCAGCGTCCGTCAGCAACCAAGCTGATTCGGTCCCCCGCTGGCGGCGCCACACCCCGGCTTGCCAAGCTCGCGACGCCAGCCACAGTTGATCCCACATGAGCGTACTCGTAATCGAGGATGAACCCAAGGCTGCGGCGTTCATCAAGCGCGGACTGGAGGAAAACGGCTTCGCGGTCATTCTGGCCGGTCGCGGCGACCAGGGCCTGACCCTTGCCCGCACCGAAAAATTTGAGGCCATCGTCCTGGATATCAGCCTGCCGGTGCTGAGCGGCTTCGGGGTGCTCGCTGCCTTGCAGGAAACTGGCAATACCACGCCCATCCTCTGTCTGACCGCCCGTGACTCGGTTGCTGACCGCGTGAAGGGACTCGAACTCGGCGCCGACGACTACCTGGTGAAACCGTTTTCCTTTGCCGAGCTGCTCGCCCGGCTCCGCGCCGTGGTGCGCCGTCGCAGCCCCGCCCGCGAAACAGTACTGCGCATCGCTGACCTTGAGCTCGACCTGCCCAAGCTGCGCGCCACCCGTGCCGGCCAGCGACTCGAGCTCACCGCCAAGGAATTCCAACTGCTCGCGTTACTCGCCCACCGGCAAAGCGAGGTTCTCTCCCGCACCGTGATTGCCGGCGAAGTATGGGATGCGAACTTCGACAGCGATACCAATGTGGTCGAAGTCGCCATCCGCCGCCTGCGCAAGAAGGTGGACGAACCCTTTCCCGAGAAGCTTATCCATACCGTGCGTGGAGTCGGCTATGTGCTTGAGCCGGGGCGCAAATGAAGCCGACTGATCCGCCCCGCCGCCAGCCCTGGTCGATGACCGCCCGGCTCATCACCATGCAGATGCTGGTCCTGGTCGTGTTGCTCGGCAGCGCTCTCATCACGCTCTACTACACCATCTCCTCCCATCTTGAGACCGACAACCAGGAGTTTCTGCGCAACCAGACCGTCGTGCTCACCCACTGGCTGGGCGATGTGCCGGCATGGTCCGCTGCCGCCACCGAAGAACAGTTGGCGCGGAACCGCCTGCTCTCCAGCTTGCCCGGGATCGAAGTGCGCCTGTTGCAGCCCGGCAGCGGCGTGCTGCTCGAAGGCCGCCCCGGCCAGACTCCGCCGGTGGAGGCGTTCCCCCATCCGGGTGCACCGCCGGTCATATGGCTTTCCGCCGGCCGTCAGCGCTATCTGCTCAACTCAGTCTGGCTGCATTCGGACGATAACCAACCGAATCGGCTCCTCCAGGTTGCCTACAGTGTGGCCGACGACGACACTCTATTGCGCCATCTGCGCCAGCGCATGGGATTGGTCTTCGCACTCGTCGTCGCCCTGTCGGGCATCCTCGCCCTGCTGATCGCCCGCGGCGTCTTCCGTCCGCTGACGCAGCTCGCCGCCGCCGCCGCGCGCGTGCATGCCTCACAGCTCAACGCCCGCCTTGATGAGGCGGTCTGGCCGGTGGAGCTCACCCCGCTCGCCCACGAATTCGACGCCATGCTGGGCCGCCTCGACGAGTCGTTCCGCCGGCTCGCCAGTTTCTCCTCCGACCTGTCCCACGAACTGCGCACGCCCATCAACAATCTCCGGGGCGAGGCCGAGGTCACCCTCAGCCGTCCCCGCAACGTGGAAGAATACCGCCGCGTGCTGGAATCCAGCCTGGAAGAGTGCGCCCGGCTCGGACGGTTGATCGACTCGCTGCTCTTCATCGCCAAGGCCGACAACCCCGCGGAGGGCATCCGGCGACGCCCGCTGGACGCCGCGGCCGAGTGCCGTGGCGTGGCGGAATATTTCGAGGCCCTGGCAGCCGAGCACAATCTGACCATCCTGGTGCGCGGTTCCGCGCCAGTCCACTGCGACTCCGAACTGTTGCGCCGCGCACTCGCCAACCTCGTCGACAACGCCGCCCGGCACACTCCTGCCGGCGGCCACATCGACCTGACGGTGCGCGAAAGCGCCGGCCAAGGCACAGAGATCGAGGTTCGGGACAACGGCTCGGGCATCAATGCCGAGAATCTGCCGCGCGTCTTCGAACGCTTTTACCGCAGCGAAAAGAGTTCTGACGAGACGCACGTCATGAGCGGCTTCGGCCTCGGGCTGGCCATCGTGAAATCAATCATGGACCTGCACGGCGGCAAAGTGGACCTAGTGAGCACACCCGGTGCCGGCACCTCCGTGACCCTGCTTTTTCCCGCAGCCCTGCCGGCCGAAAATGACCGAATTGTAATCTGAGCGTCAGCTCTTCGTCAGCCCCACCCTGCTATCCTCAGCAGGTGCCTCTCTCCCCGACTGACGAATCCCGCGCCCCGGCACCGGTCGTCAGTTGGCGCCGTGATGTACTCCGGCTGCTTCTGCTGTGCGCTCTGCTGTATGGTGTCGGGTTGGGCCGCTACACGCTCAGCAATCCGGACGAAGCCCGCTACGCGGAAATCCCGCGCGAAATGCTGGCGGCGGGGGATTACGTGACTCCGCGGCTCAATGGCGTGAAATACTTTGAAAAACCACCGCTGGTTTACTGGCTGGTTGCCGGTTCCCTCAAGGTTTTCGGCCCGGGAGAAATGGCGGCGCGCACCGTGCCGGCCATGTTTGGTGCCCTCGGCGTGCTGTTGCTCTACGCCGCGGCCCGGCGCATGCATGGTCGCGGCACCGCCTGGTGGGCCGCGCTGGTGCTGGCCACCAGCCTCCTCTATTTCGCCCATGCCCGTATTCTGCTTATCGACATGGTGGTGTCGGTCCTCATCAGCGCCGTCCTGCTTTGCTTCCTGCTCGGTGTGCGCGAGGCACCCGGCCCGCGCCGGCGGCTCCTGTTCTACGGGCTCTACACCAGCGCCGCGCTGGCCACGCTCGCCAAGGGCCTGATCGGTTTCCTGCTGCCGGGCGCGGTGATGTTCCTCTGGCTGCTGCTGTTTCACCAGTGGCGGCGGCTCCGGCCATTCTACCTGCCGACCGGCCTGCTGCTCTTCGCCCTCATCACCACGCCATGGCACATGCTGGTCGCACAACGCAATCCCGAGTGGGCCTGGTTCTACTTCGTGCACGAGCACTGGCTGCGGTTCACCACGACCACGCACGGTCGCTATGAGCCATGGTGGTTTTTCCTGCCCATCGTGGTGTTCGGGATTTTCCCCTGGACTGGTTTCCTGCTGCGCGGCCTGCAGCGGGCGGGTGCCGGTGGCTGGCGTCAGCGCATGAACAAGGCGGACGATTGGTTTCCGCTGCTCTGGGCCGGATTCATCCTGCTCTTCTTCAGCGCCTCCCAGTCAAAACTCGTGCCGTATGTGCTCCCGGTGCTGCCGCCGCTGGCCTGGCTCATCGGCCGGGTGCTCGTTGAGCTGCACGCAAAGAATATTCCGGCCCTCTGGCGCGGACCACTCGGCATATCAGCCGGGCTGTCCGCCCTGTTGGGGGCGGCGCTGGTGGTCGTGGTGGTGAAACCGGGCGTGATCAAATCGGCCGAGCAGCTGGCGCAGCTCCGGCCCTTGGTCTGGCCTGCCGCCATCGCCCTGCTGGCCGCCGGCCTGGTGGGCGGGTGGCTGTTGCGTCGGGACCGGCCGCAGCACGCGCTGGCCGCACTCCTCGGGGCCAGCGGCCTGCTCTATTACACTCTGGTGCTCGCCTCGCCTGTCCTGGCCCATGCCAGCACGAAGTCCCTTGCGGAAATCGTCGCCCGCGAGGCTGATCCCAAAGACCTCGTGCTGCATTATCACGAATTCTTCCATGATTTCACCTACTACGCGCGCCGCACGGTGGGGACGGTGGCGATGGAGGGCGAACTGGAGATTTTTCTCGATCGCGAAGCCCAGCTCAGCGGCCGTTTCCTCGCCGATGCTGACCTGGAAAAACTCTGGACCGGGCCTTTGCAGATTTATCTCATCGCCCGTCGCGAGGAGCTGCCCGAGCTGCAAAGCCATCCTTGGTTTCACGCCAAAGTGCTGGGCGAGGAGTCCAGCCATGTGCTACTCTCAAATCATTACTAGCATGAACCCCACCCCGCTTCCGTCCGTTCCCGCCTTCGCCCGCGATTTCCTGCCCTTCACCCGGCCCGAGATTGACGACGCAACCATCGCCGGCGTCGCCGAGGTGCTGCGTTCCGGCTGGATCACGTCAGGCCCGCAAGTGAAGGCCTTCGAGGCGAAACTCTCCGATTATTTCGGCGGCCGGCCGGTGCGGGCCTTCAATTCCGGCACCTGCACGATGGAGATCGCGCTGCGTATCGCGGGCGTGGGCCCCGGCCACGAGGTCATCACCACGCCGCTCTCGTGGGTCGCAACCAGTAACATCATCCTCGATGTCGGGGCGAGGCCGGTTTTCGTCGAGATCGACCCGGTCACGCGCAACCTCGACCTCGGCCGCGTCGAGGCCGCCATCACGCCCGCCACCCGGGCGATCATCCCGGTCGATCTTTCCGGCCTGCCGGTGGACCGCGACCGGCTTCAGGCCCTCGCGCAGAAGCACCAGCTGCGCGTGGTCGAGGATGCGGCCCAGTCCTTCGGCAGCACGTGGAAGGGGAAACGCATCGGCGCGTTCGGCGACTTCGTCTCGTTCAGCTTCCACGCCAACAAGAACATCACGACCGTCGAGGGCGGCTGTCTCGTGCTCAACAACGAGGCCGAGGCCAAACTCGCCGAGCAATACCGGCTGCAAGGCGTGGTGAAGAACGGCTACGACGGCATGGAAGTCGAGCTGGTCGGCGGCAAATATAACCTCACCGATGTCGCCGCCCGCGTCGGCCTCGGCCAGTTGCCGCACCTGGACACCTTCACGGCCAAGCGCCGGGAACTCGCCCGGGCCTATTTTGCGCAGTTCGCGGCGCTGGGCGCCGCCGAGCTCGGCCTCCGGCTGCCGGTCGCCGACTTCGCGCACAGCAACTGGCACATGTTCCAGGTCGTGCTGCCCGAGGAGCGCCTCACCCTCAGGCGCGCCGACGTGATGGCCCGGCTCCACGCCGCCGGCATCGGCACCGGCGTGCATTATCCCGCCATCCACCTGTTCGCGCTCTACCGGCGGCTGGGCTGGAAAGCGGGCGACTTTCCCCACGCCGAATACGCCGGCCGCAACATCCTCACGCTCCCGCTCTTCCCCGCCATGACTCCGGCCGACGTCACGCGGGTCGCCACCGCGCTCACCGGGATTCTCCAAGCTCACCAAAAATCATGAGTACCACCCCCATCCAGCTTTCCGTCGTGATCCCCGTGTATAATGAGGAGCAGAATCTGCCCGTCCTTTTCTCCCGGCTCTATCCGGTCCTTGACGGGCTCGGCCGCCGTTATGAAATCATTTTCACCAATGACGGCAGCGTCGACCGCTCCTTCGGGCTGCTCGCGGCGCAACACGCCGCCCGGCCGGACGTGACCCGGGTCATTGATTTCAACGCCAACTACGGCCAGCACATGGCCATCATGGCGGCGTTTGAGCGCGTGCGCGGCGCCGTGGTCGTCACGCTTGATGCCGACCTGCAGAACCCGCCCGAGGAAATCCCGAAGCTGCTCGCCGCCATCGACGCCGGCCACGACTACGTGGGTGGTTGCCGGCTGGACCGGCAGGACAGTTTTTTCCGCACCTTTGCCTCGCGGCTCGTCAATCGCGTGCGTGAACGCACCACCAGCATCCGGATGACCGACCAGGGCTGCATGCTCCGCGCCTACCACCGGTCGGTGGTGGATGCCGTGGTCCGCAGCGGGGCGATCAACACGTTCATCCCGGCCCTGGCCTACACCTTTGCCAGCCGGCCAACCGAGGTCGCCGTGCGGCACGCGGAACGGCATGCCGGCACCTCCAACTACTCCCTCTACCAGCTCATCCGGCTGAACTTCGACCTCATCACCGGCTTCTCCCTCGCCCCGCTGCAGGTGTTCACGATGTTCGCCCTGGCGTGTGCCACCGGCAGCTTTCTGCTCGTCATGGTGCTGGCCTGGCGCCGGCTGATCCTCGGCCCGGAGGAGGGCGGCTTGTTCACCCTTTTCGGCATCCTGTTTTTCCTGATCAGCGTGACCATGGTCGGGATCGGCCTGATCGGCGAATACGTCGGGCGCGCCTATCAGGTGGTACGCAGCCGGCGGAGCTACCACGTCCGCGAGATCATTGAGTCCCTATGAACCGCCGGCCGCGCATCCTTTTCTTCGGCTACAGCGAGGTGGGGCACGACTGCCTTGAGCTGCTGCTCACCCGCGGCGACCACGTGGCCGCGCTCTTCACACATGAGGACAATCCGGCTGAAAAAATCTGGTTCAAGACCCCGGCGGTCATCGCCCGCGCCCAAGGCGTGCCGGTCTTCACGCCGGCGAGCGTCAACCCTCCGGAGTGGATGGAGCAGATCGCCCTGCTGGCGCCCGATTTGATTCTCTCGGTTTATTACCGGCATATGATCAGCCCTCAAATCCTCGCCCTGCCGCGTCTGGGCGCCTTCAACCTCCACGGCTCGCTCCTCCCGAAATACCGCGGTCGCGCCCCCATCAACTGGGCCGTGCTGCACGGCGAACCGCGTATCGGCATGACACTCCATCGCATGGTCAAGAAGGCCGATGCCGGTGCCATCGTGGACCAGGAGGGCACCGACCTCGGGCCGCGAGACACCGCCGAACAAGCCTTCCGCAAAGTGCTGCCCTGCGCCCGCCGCGTCCTGGCACGACAAATGGACGCCCTCCTGGCCGGCACCGCGCCGGAAAAACCGCAGGATGAGACACAGGCCACCTACTTCGGCGGCCGCTCGCCCGAAGATGGGCGCGTCAACTGGACACAGGGTTCGGCACAGATCTTCAACCTCATCCGCGCAGTCACCCACCCCTACCCCGGAGCCTTCACCGATGTGTCCGGCTCCCGGCTGATGCTGTGGTGGGCCGAGCCCGAATCCCCCGCCGCCCGAGGCCGTCGCGGCCAGCCGGGTGAAATCCTGTCCGTCTCCCCGCTCATCGTCGCCACTGGCGATGGCGCCCTCGAATTCACCAACACCGAATGGCGCGGCAACCCGTCAGCCCTCCAACCCGGTCAGATTCTTTAACCCCACCATCCCATGCCCTACAAAGTCCTCATCCTCGGCGCCAACGGCTTCATCGGCAGCTCGCTCACCCACGCGATCCTGAAAAAGAAAGACTGGGAGGTCTACGGCATGGACGTCGGCGACCACAAGCTCGGCGACTCCCTCGGCAACCCGCGTTTCAAGTTCGTCGAGGGCGACGTCATGATCTCGCACGAGTGGATCGAGTATCATGTGAAGAAGTGCGACGCCGTCATCCCGCTCGTTGCCATCGCCAACCCGGCGCAATACGTGAAGGATCCCCTGCGCGTCTTCGAGCTCGATTTCGAATCCAACCTCGCCGTCGTCCGGCAGTGCGCGAAATACAAGAAACGCATCATCTTCCCCTCCACCTCCGAGGTCTACGGCATGTCGCCCGACCGCGAGCTCAGCGAGGAATCCACGAACATGGTCTACGGGCCCATCGACAAGCAGCGCTGGATCTACGCCTGCTCGAAGCAGCTCCTCGACCGCGTCATCTACGCCTACGGCGTGCGCGACAACATCGACTACACGCTCTTCCGCCCCTTCAACTGGATCGGGCCGAAGCTTGACAATGTCTTCGAGCAGAAGGAGGGCAGCTCGCGCCTCTTCACGCAGTTCATCTCGAACGTCATCTTCCAAAAGCCCATCCAGCTCGTCGACGGCGGCAAGCAGAGCCGCTCCTTCACCTTCATCGACGACGGCATCGATGCGCTCCTCCGGATCATCGAGAACAGGAACGGCAAGGCCTCACGCCAGATCTTCAACCTCGGCAACCCGAAGAACGACGTGAGCGTCGCCCAACTCGCGAAATACATCATCGCCGCCTTCAAGCACTACCCCGAATACCGCGAGCACGCCGCCAACGCCAAGGTCGTCGCCGTGTCGTCCGGCAAGTATTTCGGCAAATATTACCAGGATATCCAGAAGCGCGTCCCCTCCATCGCCCACGTCCGAAAACAGCTCGGCTGGACCCCGAAGGTCGACCTCAAGACGGCCATCCGCCTCACCCTCGACTACCACCTCGCGCACAAGGATTACCAGCTCGAGTGAGCGGTGCCTGTTTCCCATGCCCCTCCGGCTCGCCCTCAAAATCGATGTGGACACCGACCGCGGCACGCGCATTGGCGTGCCCAATCTGGTCGCCGATCTGCGCGCGGCGGAGGTGCCCGCCACGTTCCTGTTTTCGCTCGGGCCGGACCAGACCGGCCGCGCCATCACGCGCATTTTCCGGCCGGGTTTCTTCAAAAAGGTCAGCCGCACCAGCGTGGTCCAGCTTTACGGCCTCCGGACGCTGCTCAACGGCACCCTGCTGCCCGCCCCGCACATCGGCCGCCGCAATGAGGCGATCATGCGCGCCGTGCGCGACGCCGGCTTTGAAACCGGCATCCACTGCCTCAATCACTACCGCTGGCAGGATTACGTCCACACGATGGGCGCCGCCGCCGTGCACGCCGAATTCGCGGCCGCGCGCGACGAGTTCCGCCGCATCTTCGGCACCGAGGCGGTCGCCGCCGGTGCCCCCGGCTGGCAGGCCAACGCCCAGAGCCGCGACGCCTACGACCGTTCGGGACTGCTCTATGCCAGCGACACGCGCGGCACGGAACCTTATTTCCCGCGCATCGGCGCCCGCACCTTCACGACGCTGGAAATCCCGTCCACACTCCCCACGCTCGACGAGCTGCTCGGCCGGCCCGAATATCCTGATGACCGCCTCGTGCCGCACCTCATGTCTTTGCTGAGACCCGACCGGTTGAACGTCTTTACGCTGCACGCCGAGCTGGAGGGCATGGGCAAACGGGCGATTTTCCAGGAACTGCTAGCTGCGCTCAAAAAGAACGGTGTCGCAGTCGTGTCACTCGAGCAAACAGCGCGCGAACTGCTGGCCCGGCGTGAAGCGATTCCCCCGGGCGAAATGCTGCACGGCCCGGTCGATGGTCGCTCCGGGCTGGTGACGGTCCAAGGCCGGAATTTTGCAGGCCCGATGGTGTGACCCTACACCGCTATTTTAAACCATAGACCAGCACCTTGAAACTGCCCGGAATCATTTTTGGCCGCTGGCGGCCGCCCCCGGCCGGTGGCGGCGTGACCGGTGCTTCAAACTGGGCCGAGGCCAGGTAGATTTTATGCGTCGAGGCATCCAGTGTCATGGTGCGAGCGCTGCGTTCCGTTGTGAGCGTTTGCACCACCGTAAATTTGTCCGGGCTGTCCTCGCGGGCGATGGTGACCGTGCCACTGCCACCGGCGGAGGCAAATGCGAGTTGGGTGCCCGGATCGAACGCCGTGGCATCAATCCCCTTCCCCGCGTCAATGCTCGCGACGACCTTGCCGGTGGTGCTGTCCATGACGATCATCTTCTCATTGCTGCAACCGATAATGAGGCGGTGATGGGCCAGATCGATGTCCAAACCGGTGGCCTCTTCCCCGGGCGCGAGCGGCCAGTGGTTCACGATCTGGTGCGTCTTGGTCTCGATGGCGATAACCTCGTTCTTGTCCTCGATGTTCACATAAACGCGCCCCGCGACCGGGTCGGCCTGGGCGAACTCCGGTTTGCCGCCCACCGGAATTGTCGCGACGATCTTGCCCGTGGCGGCCTCGAAGACCGTGGCCGATTGGCCGCGCCCATTGAAAGTATACACTTCGCTCCGGCCCGGCTCGTAGAGGATCGCATCGGGATTCTCACCGGTAGCAACCTTCGCCAGGGTCTGGAGCGTCTTGAGATCAACGATGCTGGCCTTGTTTTCGCGCCCGTTGCTGGAAAAACCGCGGCCCAGTTCCGGCGCGACCACAAAACCATGGATGCCCGGTGTGTCGGCGATTTCACCCACCACCTCGTCCTTGAGCGTGTCGATCACGACGACCTTGCTGGCGTGCGATACATACAACCGGTGGCTGGCTGCATCATTGGAAAGGTAGTCCCAGCCGCCTTCCCCACCTATCGGTATTTCCTTGATAAGACGGTACGACCCGTCCGCGCGGCAAAGCGGTCCGTTCGACAACAACAAAACGCTGAACGTGAGCAGGCAGACGGCCCGCGATTGATGGTTTTTCATAGGGAGCATAGTCTGGGGGTTAGGCGGTCAAGGAGGGCACGATGATCCAGCTGGGTTTAAATGATTCGCACCTGAGTCCCGTGGCGCATTCAAGATATCATCCAGACGATGATGGTCGCAGGAGGTTTCAGCGAGACCATAAAATTCACGCAACCCGGAAAACATCGTCTCTGCGTAATGCAGGGCTTAGGATATTCTGTGCGTTGTGCATCACGGTGATGATCGCGGGCTGCGCGACCTATCAAGACAAGCCGCTGGATGCCACCGCGGTGGATGCCGCCCTCACTCCACCCAAACTGGAGACGATTCGCATCGCGGCGGGAAAATTTGATCATCCCCTGCTGCTGCCCGTGGCCATTGATGGGCGCGACGGCTTCTCCCCCGACGAAATCGCCATCATGGCCGTCATTGTCAGCCCGCAGTTGCGCGCACTGCGAGACCAACGGGGCGTCGCCCAGGCCCAGGTGCTGCAGACGGGAATTTTGCCCAACCCCCAGCTTGGCTACTTTCTGGATCAACCGCACGGCAACGACACCCCCGGCCTGATCAACGGCCGGAACCTCGGCCTCAGCTGGGAAGTGACCGCGCTGCTCGGCCGGCAGGACCGCCTGGCCGGCGCCCGGAAAGGAGCCGAGGCGCTCGACCTCTCCATCGCCTGGCAGGAATGGCAGATGGCCCAGGACGCGCGCCTGCGTGCGTTCCGCCTGCTATCGTTGCGCACGCGCCTGCCCCTCGTTCGCGCCATGGAAACAGATCTCGGCGAGACCCTGGCCGCGATCAAGGAGGCTGCGAATCTCGGACACCGGACCGCCGTCGACCTTGCCACCACCAGTGAAGCCTGGCTGGCCGCGCGGATTAGTCGTCTGGCACTTGAGCAGGAATATGCCGCCGAGAGCAGCGCGCTCAATCTTGCTCTTGGCCAGTCCGCCGGGACTGAGATTGTGCTCAAGCCCGCCATTGAGTTTCCCGAACTGCCGCCCGAAACGGCCGCTGTAACCCTGCTCCAAGGCCTCGAAAAACGACGCCTCGATCTCGTCGCTCTCTCCCTCGGCTACGCCAGCCAGGAAGCCAGCCTGCGCGCTGCCGTGAAGGCTCAGTTCCCGAAAATCAACCTCAGTTTCGCCAAGGTCAACGACACGAGCAATGTCCGCACCCACACCTTTGGCGTCACTTTCGATCTTCCGCTCTTTGACCGTAATCAGGGCAACATCGCCGGCGCCAAGGCCACGCGCCAGCAACTCTTCGATGAATATGTCGCCCGGGTCGCCGAGGCGCGCGCGGAGGTCGTCCAGCTCCTGAACGAACTCGCCTCCACCCGCACCCAGCTTCAAGCCGACCGTGACGCACTCCCGGCACTGGAGCAGCTGATCACAGCCTATGAGAAAGCGCTCCAGACCCATAATGCCGACATGACCGCCTACCGTGAAGCTCGCAGCCTGCTCGCCACGCGGCGCCTGGCCCAAAACACTCTCCAGCAACACGTGCTCGAACTCGGCGTCGCACTCGAAATCGCCTCCGGCCGCCCCCTGCTCAACCGCAATCCGCCGCACTGATCCGTCTCATGAAAAAAATATTTGCCCTGTTTTTGTTCGCAGCCGGCGCACTCGGCGCCTGGCTGTGGTTTAAGTCATCCCCGGCGGCCGGACCCGAAGGGGAAATTGTGCCCGCCGCCCGGGTAGAGGTGCAGGTGTTGAGAACCCAGGTCATCAGTCAGACCCTGGAGACGTTCGGCGTGGTCGCCGCGGCCCCGTCGGGCGAGCAGGTGATCACGGCCCCATTCGACTGTCTCGTACGCCGCGTCGCCACGGTGACCGGGGCGCGGGTCGCCGCCGGCGATACGTTGCTCGAAATCTCGCCCAGCCCCGACGCAAAACTGCAGTTCGATACCGCCCGCAGTGCGCATGAGCTTGCCCGCCAGGCGCTCACCGCCGCGCAGGAGCGCTACGACCTGAAACTGGCCAACCGCCAGGAACTGCTCACGGCGCAGCAAGCCGAACTGGAAGCGCAGCAAAAACTCACGAGCCTCGAGAGTCGCGGGCTCGGCCGCGATGGCCGGATAATCTCACCCACCACCGGTGTTGTCGGCAAGTTGGAGCACTCGCCGGGCATCCTCGTTCCCTCTGGCAGCGTGCTCGTCACGGTCACGGCGGATGCCGGCCTCGAAGCCCGGCTTGGTGTCGAAGCGGCGGATGCCGCGCAAGTCGCCGCCGGACAGGCCGTGACGCTGGTTTCGACCAACCGTCCCGGCGCCGCGCCGTTCACTTCAGCCGTGCGCGCTATGACCGGCACCCTCGACCTTTTCACCGGAGCGGCGGAAGCACGCGTGCCGGTGCCCATCGGCGCCGCGCTGCTCCTGGGAGAACACGTCAAGGCCACCATCGAATTGAAGAAAAAGGAGGCTCTCGTTGCTCCCCGCAACGCCGTATTGCCTGAAGCCGGCAAGCTGGTCCTTTACACGGTGATGAACGGCAAAGCCGTGCGGCACGAAGTCACCACCGGGATCATTGCCGGCGATCTTATCGAAGTAAGCAGCCCGGACCTTCACGCCGGCGACAGCGCTGTCACGCTCGGCAATTACGAGCTGAACGATGGCATGGCCGTCCAGTCAAAGACCGCCCAGGCAAATGAGCAGCCCCTACCGCCTGAAAGCCAGCGCAAGGAGTCCAAACCGTGAATGTGGTCGTCGGGATACAGGCCCACCGGAGGTCTATCCTCTTTCTCCTGGCCCTGCTGGCCCTGGCCGGTGTGGCTGTCACCTGGACACTGCCGGTTGCTTTGTTTCCACACGTGGATTTTCCACGCATCGTCATCAGCCTCGATGCGGGCGACCGTCCCGCGGAGCGCATGGCGGCCGAGGTGACCGTGCCGGTCGAATCGGCCGTGCGGTCGGTGCCCGGCCTGCGCAGCATCCGTTCCACCTCCAGCCGCGGCAGCGCGGAAATCTCGGTCAACTTCGATTGGGGCGCGGATATGATCTCCGCCATGCTCCAGGTCCAGTCAGCGATCAACCAGACGCTCGGCGAACTGCCGGCCGGAACCAAGTTCGAGGTGCGACGCATGGATCCGACGGTGTTTCCCTCGATCGCGTACACGCTGACCTCGCCCAAACGCACGCTCACGGAACTGCGCGACCTTGCCTACTACCAGCTGCGGCCCCTGCTCTCCACGGTGCCGGGCGTCGCAACCGTCCAGGTGTTCGGCGGCGCCGAGGCGGAATATCGCGTGACGGTCGATCCCGCGCGCCTCGAAGCGCACGGCCTCACTCTCATCGACGTGAGCAAGGCGCTGTCCGCCGCCAACACCATCAGCGCCGTCGGCCGGCTGGAGGATCATTACAAACTCTACCTCGCGCTGGTGGACAGCCGCATGGCCAGTGCCGCTCAAATCGGCAAGACCGTCCTGCAAAAAGGTCCCGCCGGCCTCGTGCGTATCGCCGATATCGCCGACATCAGCCTCGACACCGTGCCACAATGGACGCGGAGCAGCGCAGACGGCCGCGACGCCGTCATCTTCCAAGTCTATCAACAGCCCGACGGTAACACCGTGCAAATCGCGCGGGACGTCCGGGCCAAGCTGGGAGAGTTCCGCCCCCAACTGCCGCGCGATGTGAAGATCGCGAACTGGTATGACCAGAGTGAACTCATTGTCGTGGCTGCGGCCAGCGTGCGCGACGCGGTTTTCATTGGCATTTTCCTCGCCGGTGGAGTGCTGCTGCTCTTCCTGCGCAACGGCAGAATCACGCTCATCGCGATGGCGTGCGTGCCCGCCTCACTCGCCGCCACGGTGCTGCTGCTGAAGCTGCAGCATAGCAGCTTCAACATCATGACGCTGGGCGGCATGGCGGCCGCCGTCGGCCTCATCATCGACGACGCCATTGTCATGGTGGAGCATGTCATCCGCCGGTTGCGGGGGCATCCGGGCCCGCATCACGGCCTCGTGTGGTCGGCAGCGGCGGAGTTCACCCGGCCGCTCGTCGGCTCATCGCTCTCGACGATCATCATTTTTGCGCCACTCGCGTTTTTGTCCGGCGTGACGGGCGCTTTTTTCAAAGCCCTCTCGCTCACGATGGCTGCCAGCCTCGTGATCTCGTTCCTGATCGCGTGGCTCGCCGTGCCCATCCTGGCGGATCATTTTCTCGGCGAGAAGGACGCGAACCAGGCCGAAGGAGGCAGGTTTACGGCGTGGGTCCACCGCTGGTATGAACGCCTGATGCGGCGGGTGCTCGCGCGGCCCGCGCTCGTGCTGCTCGGTGTTGTCCCGCTCCTCGCTGCCTCCTGGCTCGCCTACCGCAACGTCGGCTCCGGCTTCATGCCTTCCATGGACGAAGGCGGCTTCATATTCGACTATGTCGCCCGGCCCGGCACCTCGCTCAGCGAGACCGACCGGTTGCTGCGGCAGGTCGAGGCCATCATGCAGGCCACGCCGGAGGTCGACACCTACTCGCGCCGCACCGGCCTGCAGCTCGGCGGCGGCCTCACCGAGGCGAATCAGGGCGATTTCTTCGTGCGCCTCAAGCCGCAGCCGCGGCGCGACATCGAGGAAGTAATCGACGAAGTCCGCCGCCAGGTGCAAAGGAACGTCCCCGGTCTGGAGATCGAGATCGCGCTGCTCATGGAAGACTTGATCGGCGACCTCACCGCCGTGCCGCAGCCAATCGAGATCAAGCTTTACTCCGACAACAGTGCGTTGCTGCTGGCCACCGCACCCGCCGTGGCCAAAGCCATCGGCCAGATCCCCGGGGTCGTCGACGTCAAAGACGGCATCGTCCTGGCGGGCGATGCACTTACCATCACGGTGGATCGCGCCCAGGCCGCGCTCGAGGGCATGGATCCCGACAC
>JAYUBB010000162.1:0-5398 GCA_043741015.1 Opitutaceae bacterium | reverse complement strand
TACCGAAACCGTCGGGGCGTAAAGCCCCTTCCACATTCCTCCGAACCCTTGACCCGCTATCTCCTAAATTAGCGTTCATTAGCGCCTATTAGCGGTTTCCTCATGTATTGGACTGCATAGCCCCCTTTGCGCTGGACGAGCCCCGCGCCACCTCCCACAACCTTGGGCTCGTGGCCACTCCCCCGAAGCACGACGCCCCTACGATCCACCTCGCGATCGACCGTGTTGCTTCCGCGATAGTACGCCGCCACTCCGGCACCCCCCGTCTCCTGCTCCTCGGCATCGCCAACGGCGGCATCGTCCTTGCCGCCCGCCTGGCTGACCGCCTGAAAAAGGCCGGCCTCAAGCCGGGCGTTGGCACGCTCGACATCTCCTTCCACCGCGACGATATCGGCCGCAACCCCATCCCCAAGGAAAATTCGCCGACCCTCATCCCGCACGACGTCAACGGGGCGACTGTCATCCTCGTGGACGACGTCCTGCACTCCGGCCGCACCGTCAAAGCCGCCCTCGACGAACTCTTTGACCACGGCCGGCCGGCCATTGTCGAGCTCGCGGTGCTCGTCGATCGCGGCGGCCGCCTCCTGCCCGTCGCCGCCACCTATTGCGGCCTCACCCTCGTCGCCGGCGACACCGAGAAGGTCAAAGTCCGCCTCGACGCCGGCAACCCGGCGCGCGATACCCTTCTCACCGAATCGGCGGCTTCAAAATCAAAACCCGCCCGGCCCCTCCCGGTCACTTGATCCTCCCCTCCGTCACCCTCCCCTTTCACTCTCACTCTCACTTCCGGCATGCCCTGGCATCGTAAACATCTTCTCACCATCGAGGAACTCAAACGCTCCGAGATCGAGCAGGTGCTCGCCACCGCCGGGGCGTTCCGCCGCATTCTCGACCGCAAGGTCAAGAAGGTCCCCGCCCTCCGCGGCAAGACCATCGTCAACCTCTTCCTCGAGCCCAGCACGCGCACCCGCCTCTCCTTCGAGATGGCCGCCAAACTCCTCAGCGCCGACGTCATCTCCTTCGACGCCGCCTCCTCCAGCACGACCAAGGGTGAAACCCTTCGCGACACCGCGCAGAACATCCAGGCGCTCAACGCCGACATGATCGTGCTCCGTCACTCCGCCAGCGGCTCCCCGCTCTACCTCAGTCGCGTCCTCAGCATCCCCGTGGTCAACGCCGGCGACGGCGCCCACGAGCACCCCACGCAGGCCCTGCTCGACGTCTTCACCATGCGCGAGAAGCTCGGCGACCTGACGGGCCGCAAGGTCGTCATCCTCGGCGACATCCTCTTCAGCCGCGTCGCCCGCTCCAACATCCACGCCCTCACCAAGCTCGGCGCCGATGTCACCATCGTCGGCCCCTCCACCCTCGTGCCGCACTGGTTTGAGGCGATGGGCGTCAAGGTCTCGCACCACCTCCGCACCGCGCTCGCCGACGCCGACGTCGTCATGCTCCTCCGCATCCAGCACGAGCGCCAGGGCGCCACCCACTTTCCCTCCATCGGCGAATACACCAGCATGTTCGGCCTCAACTACACCCGCGCAAGTTGGGTGAAGCCCGATGCCATCATCATGCACCCCGGCCCGATCAACCGCGGCGTCGAGATCGACAGTGACATCGCCGACTCCCCCCGCAGCGTCATCCTCGAGCAGGTGACCAACGGCATCGCCGTCCGCATGGCGGTGCTCTACCTCTGCGCCGGCGGCCAGCCCGAGCACGTGCTCTCCCCGATCGGGTGATTTTTCCAATTCAATGGGCCACGAAAAACACAAAAAACACGAGAACCAGGCCCCATGAAGACCACCGATATCAATCACCTCTGCGACGTCGTTCGCGAAACCAGCTTCGCGATTCACTGCTATCACCGGAACGGACACTTGGAGAAAATCTACGAAAACGCGCTTGTACATCGCCTGCGCAAGCAAGGACTGGAAGTTAAGCAGCAACACCCTTTGTCGGTGTGTGACGAGGATGGAACACTCTTGGGTGAATTCTTTGCCGATCTGTATATTGATAACCGCCTGATTGTGGAACTGAAGGCTGCGCGAGCAGTAGCGGAAGAGCACATTGCCCAATTGCTGGGCTACCTGCGCTCCAGCCGGATCGAAACCGGACTCCTCGTCAATTTTGGCTCCCCCCGCCTGCACGTGAAGAAATACCTCATGTCCGATGTCCTTTCCTAACCCTATTTTTGTGTTTCTCGTGTTTTTCGTGGCCAATCCGATTCCTATTTCCTCTTCGGCCTCTTTTGTGGCCAGCCTTCCTCATTCCCCCTCATGCTCCTTCCCGTGGCTAATTCCTAAACATGCCTTCTCTAGATTCTATTTTTGTGTTTCTCGTGTTTTTTGTGGCCAATAGATCATGAATCTTCTCTGGATCAAAAACGGCCGCGTCATCGACCCCGCCTCGAAGCGGGACAAGGTCGGCGACGTCTTCATCGCCGCCGGCAAGTTCGTCAAGTCGCCCACCGCCGCGCAGAAAAAGTCCGCTTCGGTCATCGATGCCCAGGGCCTCGTCGTCTGCCCCGGCCTCGTGGATATCCACGTGCATTTTCGCGAGCCCGGCCAGACCCACAAGGAAACCATCCTCACCGGCTCGCAAGCCGCCGCCGCGGGCGGATTCACCTCCGTGGTGTGCATGCCCAACACCGTGCCGCCCGCCGACAATGCCGGCACCATCCAGCTTATCCACGCCGCCGCCGCCGCCGCCCCCGTCCACGTCTATGCCACCGGCTGCATCACCGTCGGCATGAAGGGCCAGCAGCTGGCCCCGCACGGCTCGCTCAAGAAGGCCGGCGTCGTCGCCATCACCGACGACGGGCTCTGCGTCGAGAGCAATGAGATCATGCGCCGCGCCGTCGAATACGCCAAAATGTTCGACCTCCCCGTCCTCGACCACTGCCAGGACGAGTCCATGACCCAGAAGGCCGTCATGAACGAGGGCGTTGTCTCCACCCGCCTCGGCCTGCAGGGCTGGCCGCACGCCGCCGAGGACATCATCGTCGCCCGCAACATCATCCTGTCCCGCTACACCGGCGCGCACATCCACATGCAGCATGTCACCTCGGCCCACTCGGTCGAGCTCGTGCGCCGCGCGAAGAAGGACGGCATCAACGTCACCGCCGAGGCCACGCCGCACCACATCGCCCTCACCGAGGAAGCGCTCGGCACCTACGACACCAACCTCAAGATGAATCCACCGCTCCGCACCGAGAAGGACCGGAAGGCGATCATCGCCGGCCTGCGAGACGGCACGCTCGACTGCATCGGCACCGACCATGCCCCGCACGCCCCCGAGGAGAAGGACCGCGAGTTCGACTACGCCCCCAACGGCATCATCGGCCTCGAGACCGCCCTGCCCGTCTGCCTCGATGTCCTCGTGAAGCAGAGCAAGTTCAAGCTGGCTCACGTCATCGATCTGATGACGCGCAAGGCCGCCGAGGTTTTGAAACTTCCCGCCGGCACGCTCGCCCCCGGAGCCGTCGCCGATGTGTGCCTCTTCGATCCCGACGAGACCTGGACCTACGACACCTACGCCGCCTTCAGCAAGTCCATCAACTCCCCCTGGAACAAACAGAAGCTGACCGGCCGCGTGAAGACCACGATCGTCTCCGGCAAGGTCGTGTATCAAAATGGCAAGATGCTGTGAGCGGTAGAGGGTCGGCCAATTCCACGATTGCTGCGTCGGCTCTATTCGCGCTTCATTCCTGCGCGGGCCGCCAACTGAGTATAGCCATGAAATTAAAACTGTTTGTCCTCGCTGTATCGCTGATCGCATCGCTCAACGCCGAGACCCCATCGGCGCGCCCGACCGCCACCGTGGACGGAACGTCTTACCCAATCTACGAATTCGGCAAGGAGGTGAAACCGAGCAGCGTGACCTCCCCAGACTATCCGTATCAGGCCAAGAAGGAAGGTCGCGGGGGTACGGTCTATGTCGGAGCTATCATCACATCGAAGGGTAAGGTCAAGAAGGCCTATGTGGACAAGAGCGATGCCGGAACCGACCTTCGGACTGCCGCAGTTAACGCGGTCAGGGATTGGAAATTTCCTGTGATCAAAGAGGGAGCAATTTCCATTTCTTATGTCGTGATCGTTCCCATTGTCTTGGAACCACAACTGACATTGCAGGACATCATCTTCGACCCCAAATACCCGAAGCAGACACTTGGTCCGAAAACGCTCATCGCCCCAATCGCCGGGTCGGAGACAATCCCGCCCGGTGCAGCCGAGGCGTTCAAAGAGGCAAAACTGGATGAAAGCACCAAGTTGTTTATCCTCCCTAATGGAGCGACCCCACCCAAGAGAATAAAAGCAGTGCCCCCGGATTTCCCGTCGGAGCTGCGCAGACCCGGTGTCTCCGGTAAAACAGCTTTTTTGATTTTTATCGGGGCAGACGGGAAGGTTGTCTCACTCTACTGTTATAAGTCCGATGAACCAGCATTCGCCCTCTCAGCGGCTCAGGCTATCGTTCAATGGAAGTTTGATCCCGCCAAGATCAATGGTACCGCTGTCCCGGTGCTTGTCGGTCAGGTTCTCGAGTTTAACGCCACCGAGTAAGTTCCGCAAGAGTCGGATATGGAGTCAGGCTTTGTAGTTTGTAGTTCGTGAAGCCACCAGCCTCTTGACCAACCAGCGACCCCGGCCTCCACCAACCCGGCCACGCGGACCCCGTCTCTCCGCCGCCGATTTCCAAGATTGCCCCGCCGGCCCGCACTGAATGCCGCCTTGCCAATCGATCAAAGTGTCTTATTAAATCTTACACCATGAGAGCCACCCTCACCGTCAGCCTGCCTAAGAAAATGCGCCGCGAGGTCGGCCAGGCCGCCCGGGCGCTGCATCTCACCGAGAGCGAGTTCGTCCGCCGCGCCCTCATCGACCGACTGTGGGAAGAAACTTTCGAAGCCAGCCGCCGCCGGCTGGTGCCCGCCGCCCGTGCCCAAGGCATCTACACCGACGAGGACGTCTTCCGCGCCGTGTCGTGAAGCTGGTGCTCGACACCAACGTGCTCGTCGCGGCCCTCGTGGCTGACGGACTCTGCCGCGATCTGGTCCGCCGGCGTGTGCGCGACCACGAACTCTGCACGAGCGAGCTATTGCTTAAGGAACTGACCGCCACCTTGCGCCGGAAATTCGGCGTCAAAGCCGACGAAATTCCACTGCTGGAGGAATACCGCCGGCGCGCCACCATCGTGGAGCCGGTCGCGCTGATCGCACCCGTCAGCCGTGATCCCGATGACGATATGGTTTTGGCTACGGCGATAGCGGCCAAGGCGACCGTGCTCATCACCGGTGACGACGATCTGCTTTGCCTGAAAAGTCATCGAGACATCCGCATTCTGTCGCCCCGCCAATTTCTCGAACTGCTCGACGGTCGGTTGGACGGCTAGCTGCGCCCGC
>JAYUBB010000161.1:0-5398 GCA_043741015.1 Opitutaceae bacterium | reverse complement strand
GAGCAATGGCGGTTTGAGCCGCCGCTCCGCAAGGGCAAGCCGGTGTTGGTGATTGCGCAGCAGGAGTTCAATTTCCGCCCGAAGCCCTGAGCTCGCGGCGCCGCGGGTCTAAGTAGTCGGCGTGGTTTTCACTAAGTGCCCGGCCAGCAGGCCGCGCAATTGCTGGCGAGCGCGGTAGAGCCGGGTCTCGATCCCGCGTTCGGAGCATCCTGTGATCTGGCCGATTTCCCGGTAGGAGAGCTGGTCGTAATGGTGCAGTAACAGGGTGACTTTCAAGTCGTGCGGCAACCGGCCGATCGCGGCCTGCACTGCAGCGAGCACCTCGTCCTGCTCAAGGCTCTTGTTGGGTGCCAATTGCTCCGATGGCAGATCATCCCGCGATGGACTCTGGGGAAAGTCGCTCTGTTGGTTCCCGGAGGGCGCATCCAGTGCGATGGTAGGGTGACGGCGTTTCCAGCGGTGGTGGTTGTGGCAAAAATTCGTGAGGGTGGTGAAAAGCCAGGCGCTCAGCTTGGTGTCGGGCCGCAGCCGCAGTCGCTGCTGGTAGAGCCGAACGAAAGTCTGAGCGACAAGATCCTCGGCGTCGGTGCGGTTCTGGCAGTAGCGGTAGGCGAAACTGTGCAGAGGCCGCTGCCAGCGGGCGATCAGGCGGTTGAGGGCGGCCGCCTCGCCTTGCTGCAATGCAAGCAGGCTGGCCTGATCGGTGGCGGGGTCGTTGGGCACGGAGCGCGGGGCGGGCGCTTTAGTTCAGCAAGGATTCCACGAGAGGTTCGGCGGTGGCGACCAGTCGGATGTACTGCTGGCGTTGCTCTGGGGTCATGACATCAGCCGAAGCCAAGACGAGCTGGCGGGTGGAATCGAGGCATTCGCGGTTGAGGTCCCGCCGACTCTCGACAAATCGAGCGAACTCAAGGAAATCCACCCGGTCGGTCGTGCGCCGGGTTTGCTCGAATGCCACAAACTCGGTGTGCATCTGTGCCACTTGGGCCGCCATGGCGCGCAGCCGCGGGTGCGAGGCCTGATGCAGCTCCTTGATGCGGGCGAACTGGCGGTCTGAGAGCTTAAGTTCGGTCTTCATCCAGGCCAGCTGGCCTTCCAGTGTGTCGGTCGGGGCCAGTTTGTGATACCGGTAATAGGCCAGATGGGTGCCGAGGCCGGCGGTCAGACCCAGAACAAGGGTAAGCAGGACACGTTTCATGAGCGACGGTCGCCGGTCGGCGCGGTGAGCAGGGGATCTATGAGCAGCAGGTAGCTGCGAGCCAGTTGTGCACTGCGTTCGCGTTGCATGTGGCTCACTCGCAATTCGGCCATGAAAAGGCCGAGGAGGGCGCAAGCCGTCACAAAACCGACGGCAATGGCCGGGCGGCCGAGCCAGCTTTCCAAGGTGGCCCACACGTCAGTGGTCCGACTGGTTTTGTTTTCGCTCAAGGCAATGCGCTGCCAGACGTTTGCGGAGAGACGGATGGAGGGATCGGGTATTTCGGACCAACGATCGAGCAGGGGATCAAGCGGGTCGGGTGGAGTATTCATAGCGGGAAAGATAGGACCAACGATAAATAGCGTAACACCTTGAACCGCTTTAGTCCTTCATAAACTTCCACTCATTTTGCGATTACCAGACGCCGGCTTTGACTGCCGAGGTCCGCCGCACGGCTCACTTTGAGCCCAAGACGGAGGAGAGCCAGCGGATGATCGACCTGGCTCCGGAAGCCCTCGACGTGTTGCGCCCGTTCAAGAAAGGCAGCACGTCGGAGTTTGTCCTGGAGGGTGCGCAGCCCAATCCCGCGGCTACTTATGATTACTACCGCTGCGATTGCCTTTGGCGTGACCTCAACGCGTGGCTGCGTGGCAAAGGGGTGCGCCAGCAGAAAGCGATTCACGCGCTGCGCAAGGAAAGCGGCTCAAGAAATGCTCGGCCCGTATTAAAATCACCAGTCACCAAACCGCGCTCCCCGAGCAACGGCACAACATGAACTCGGATGAAATCGAAGAGCGACCGTTTCTCTTCTTTCTGCGCAAAGTAGACGCCAAGAACGGAGAAGCCCTCAAACCGAGCCAACAGCGCACGCGCATTGTCCTCGGCTGCGAGGCCCGGCAGTGGGATGGTGACAAATGGCAGACGACTCGCGATCAAGACGGTGTTAGTCTTGGGTAGGACACCGGTCGTGGACCTGCAGTGGTAGCCCGCTTTGCCCAGAACGCTGGTAATTTTCTCTCCCGTCGCTTCTTGGTGAAATTCGGTCAACACGACCACCTCGGCTTCGTGCGATAATACACGTTGCAGCAGGAGATCGACCCGAGTTTTACCGCCATGTTGAATATTGAGTGAGAGTAACTTCAAGATTTTGAGAGTAGGTGACGAACTTGGAGCAGCTATGCCTGCTCACGCAGGATCTGGTCGATTCGGGGACGGAATACTGAGATGAAGCGCTCTGCATGGTCTGCTAGCCACCTCTGAACGGCCTCCCGTGAGTCGATCAAGAGATCTCCGGGAAAGTCCTTTGTGATGATCACAAAACTTTGGCCATTTTTGGTGCGCCACTCGACGACCACTCCTAGAGCCTTGTCGATTTCATCCTTACTCTTGTATAGTTCCGCGTAAATCCTGTCGGCTTTCTGCCCCCTATAAAAACCAAGGTAAACGCCCGCGTTGCCTCGCGACTGCCCCAGATATGCAGCGACCCTGCTATCTGAACCCTTCGCTAGCATGAAATTCTGATTTGTGGATATCGCTGGCTTGGATATCAGCTGGGCCGCCTCGACTCGCACCATTTTCAGGAATTCCCGCCAGAATTTCTCATACTTCAGCCGGCTTTCAATAATTTCGGGGCTGGCTTCGTTGGCCGCCCGTTCCTCGATATCTTCCTCCGACTCGCAAGCCTGATCAGTTGCAGATAGGAACACCGTTCTCGGAATATTTGTGGTCTGGGTCAAAACCCGGGCGTGGACGTAGTGCCCGCCGCCTGGCGCATCGTAGATGGCGCACTCCACTAGGCCAAATGTGAAGTGTAGTGCGCCGTTGCGATCCAAGAACTGAGCGATGGCGCCCACCCCCTCTCGAATTCCGTCGCCGGCGATTAACAGCAGGTAGTCGCCCTTCGACAAGCTCTTCGTGACTGCATCCTGGAACTGGTGCGGCACGAGATCGGGATGTGTCTTTGCGACGAATTCAGCGATGCCGGGAAAATTTTCTCCGTTGGTCGCCATGTCATTCTTGCGGGCCTGTCGTACCGCAACATCTAGGCGGCTGTAGTCCCAACTGGGCAATTCCTTCGCGTAGTCCAGGATTTGGCCAATCACCTTGCGGCGAGCTTCGGGATTGCGCCACAACTTCGCCTCCAAAAGAGCCAGTCGACCGCTCGGCGTGACGTAGACAGCATCGACCGGGCCGGCTGGCGTGTCCATTTCCATGCACAGCGGGACCAGAGGAGCAAACGAGACATCGATCTCCGTGATCGGTAGTGCTTCCGGGTGGTCAAACAGGAGTCTTTGGAGCCAAGCCTCGTCGTAAGCGTGCTCACCCTTTTGGGAAAGAGGAACGGGTTTCAGGGCCTCAGCGGTGCGATCAACCCCGACCAACACCGGAACGCCGAAGCCTGATGATTGCATGCGCATCTTGTTCATGGCCTCAGCGTGCGTAGCGAGCGCAATCGCGTTGGATTGACGGAGCGGCTTTTCTTAGTGTCCGGCCCGACCGGTTTCCTGCTTTTCGGCTTCCGACCGGCACCATCGTACTTGAAGCCATGGGCGTTGAACCTGTCCATAGGCATTCGCGAGTCAGGCCAAGGTGCCTTCTGAATACCGGACAGTAACCGGACAGTGGATTTTATGAGGAATACGCAAAAATGCGCATCTCCTTGAAGGAAATGGCTGCCCGGGTAGGGATCGAACCTACGACCAAGTGATTAACAGTCACCTGCTCTACCACTGAGCTACCAGGCAGTGTGGCAAAAGAATGGCCAAAAAGATACGGCCCCTCCGGCTTGTCAATCTCTCTGTCGTGTAAAAACGGGGAATTTAGAGCGCAATCCAAAGTTTTGGTTGCATCGTTCTCGCGCGCTCATTCAACTCTGGACCCTTTTCCACTACGCCTGCCTCCAATTCCGGAGTCACAGGGGGAACGAAATCATGAAGACCTACCAACTCACCGTCACGTCCCGCGAGGGCACAGGCCGCAGCGCCTCCCGTCGCCTGCGCAAAGCCGAGCAGATTCCTGCGATTCTCTACGGCAAGCACACGAAACCCGAAAATCTGGCCGTTAACGGTCCGGAATTCGTCAAACTGCGCAAGGAGATCGGCGGCAAGGCCGCCCTCATCGAGCTCAAGCGCAATGTCGGGGCCACCGCGCTCTCCTTCCTGCAGGAAATCCAGCGCGACCCGATCACGGACCGCTATTTGCACCTCGACCTTCAGGAAGTGAAGGAAAACGAGAAGATGATTATCAATGTGACCATCCACGTCATTGGCGAAGCCTACGGCGTCAAGACTGAGGGTGGTATCCTTGAGACCGCCGCCCACCGTCTCCGCATCCGCTGCCTGCCGAAGGACCTGCCTGCTTTCATCGAGGTCAACGTTGCCGACCTCAAGGTGGGCGAGACCATCCACGTCAGCGAGCTCAAGCCCATCGCGGGGGTGGAGTTCCTTGACGACAAGAACCAGACCGTCGTCCTCTGCGTCGAGCCGCCGGCGGAAGAAGTCGCCGCAGTCGTCGCTGCGCCCGTCGAGGGTGCTGTGGCCGCCGATGGCACCGCCGCCCCGGTCGCTGGTGCCGCCGCTCCCGCGCCTGGCGATGCCAAGGGCGCCGCTGCGCCTGCCAAAGGCGATGCGAAAGCCGCACCCGCCAAGGGCGATGCCAAGGCCGCCGCTCCGGCGGCCGGCGCCAAGCCCGCCGCGCCTGCCAAGAAGTAATTTTCGTTCACGGTCCGCCCGCTTGCGGGCGAGCCGTTTTGCACACTGTTCTTTGAGTCATGTCCGTCACGCTGATCGCTGGACTGGGCAACCCCGGGCGCGAATACGCCGGCACCCGCCACAACCTCGGTTTCACCGTGGTTGAGGCGCTCGCTGCCGCCGAGGGCCTCACGTGGAAGACCGATTCCCGTTTCGAGGCCATGACCGCCCGTTGGGACGTCCGCTCCGGAGTCACGCGACTGCTCGTCAAGCCGCAGACCTTCATGAACGAGAGCGGACGCGCCCTGCGCGCCCTGCTCGACTTCCACAGGGTCGCGCCCGACACCCTCATCGTGGCCTACGACGATCTTAACATCGACCTGGGCCTCGTTAAAGTGTCAGTCACCGGCGGTGCCGGCGGTCACAACGGCGTCGCCAGCCTGCTCGAGCACCTCGGCAGCGGCTTCGTCCGCTACCGGCTCGGTATCGGCGCTCTCCGGCCCGGCGGGAT
>JAYUBB010000160.1:0-5426 GCA_043741015.1 Opitutaceae bacterium | reverse complement strand
AACGATCTCGTCCGCGATCGTCGCACCGACTGGACCGGTGTCCGCAATTACGCCGCCCGCCTCCACCTGAAGGCCATGCGCGCGGGCGACGAGGTTTTTATCTACCACAGTGGCGAGTCCAAAAGCGTGGTCGGGATCGCC
The DNA here is from genome assembly GCA_043741015.1 of Opitutaceae bacterium. Lineage (GTDB taxonomy): Bacteria > Verrucomicrobiota > Verrucomicrobiia > Opitutales > Opitutaceae > Lacunisphaera. The sequence continues at coordinate 5,285 of JAYUBB010000160.1, read as the reverse complement.
CGCGTCACCAAGGCCGCGTTCCCCGACTCCACCGCCGACGAAGCAGGTTGGGTGGCGGTCGAACTGGTGCCCGTCGGCCCATTAAAAGAGCCCGTGACCCTTGCCACCATCAAAGCCGATACCGCCCTGCAGCAGATTGCCCTCGTACGACAGGGCCGGCTCTCGGTGCAACCGCTCAAGCCCGCCGAGTTCAGCCGGATCCGCCAGCTCGGCGGAGGCTGACCGGCCCGGGCTCGACAATCCGCAGCCGTCCGCTTTTCGTCAGGCCTGTGTTTGATCAGATCGCCATTCTTGCTCCCGGCCTGCTCGGCGCCTCCGTGGCCCGGGCCGCCCGGCATTACGGCGTGGCCAAGCGCATCACTCTCTGGGCCCGCCGGCCCGAGGTGCGCCTGCAGTTGAAAGGCCAGCCCTGGTGCGACCGCGTGACCGATAATCCATCTGATGCCGTGCAGGGCGCCCAGCTCGTCATTGTTTGCGCCCCGGTTGACCAGATCGTCGCCCTTGTCCGGCAAATCACCCCTGCCCTCGCCCCCGGCACGATCGTCACCGACGTCGGAAGCGTGAAGGGCGAAATCTGCCGCCTGAGTCACAAGGCCCTCGCCCCCGGCCACTCATTCGTCGGCTCGCACCCGATGGCCGGCTCCGAAAAGACCGGTTGGGAACACGGTCGCGCCGACCTCTTCGTAGGCCGCGCCGTCTTTGTCACTCCCCTGCCCGAGACCGATCCCAGGTCAGCCGAGAAAGTCGCGGCCTTTTGGACCGCACTGGAAGCCGATGTCGCCTCCATCGAGCCCGACGCCCACGACGAGATCGTCGCGCACATCAGTCATCTGCCGCAAATGCTGGCCTCCACCCTCTGCGCCAGTCTCGCCCGCCGCGACCCGAAGTGGCGCAATTTCTCGGGCGGCGGCCTGCGCGACACCAGCCGCATCGCCGGCAGCGACCCCAAGCTCTGGAAGACCATCCTCGAACAGAACCGTGACGAGGTGCTGCGCGCCGTCCGCGCTTACCAGGAGGAATTGCACGGCATGGAGCGCGCCCTGGCCAACCGCGACTGGTTCGAGGTGCAGGCCATCCTCGAGCGCGGCAAGGCCTACCGCGACCAGTTCCGCCCCATCCCGTGAGCCCATATCCGGAGAAACTTCCCATCGCGCCCTTCACTCGGCCGGTGCGCGGCAGTGTCACCTTGCCCGGCTCCAAGAGTGTCACCAATCGCGCGCTGATACTCGCCTCATTGGTCAAAGGGAAGACCACCCTGCGCGGCGCGCTCTTCAGTCGCGATACTCGCATCATGGTCGCGGCGCTCAAGCAGCTCGGCTTCAAGATCGAGACCGACGAGACCGCCCTGACCGTCACGATCGCCGGTCGTGGCGGCGAGATTCCCGTGCGCGAAGCGAAGCTCGACGTCGGCAACGCCGGCACCGCCGCGAGGTTTCTCACCGCCTTTGTCTGCCTGCGGCCCGACGGCGTTTATCATTTCGATGGAGACGAGGCCATGCGTCGGCGCCCGATCGGGGCTTTGCTCGCGGCCCTTGAATCGCAGGGTGCCAAGGCCAGCGCCCGCAACTTTCCCTTTACTCTCAAGACTGCCAGCCTGCCCGGCGGTAAAGTCGCACTCGACGCTTCTGAGAGCAGCCAGCTCCTCTCCGCCCTGCTGATGGTCGCCCCGCACGCGAAGTCGCCTTTGACGGTGCAACTCAAAGGCGGGACCGTTTCCCGGCCATTCGTCGAGATGACCAGCCGCATGCTCAAACAATTCGCCGGGCAACCGGCTGATTACGCCATCGAAGGCGATGCTAGCGCGGCGAGTTACTTCGCTGCACTGGCGATTGTCACCGGCGGCAGCGTCGAGGTCCGGGGTGTTAACCTCGCCCCCGATGCCCTGCAGGGCGACGCTGAGTTCTACCGGCTGCTCACAACGAAAGGATTGATCGGCCAATCCGGGCTCACGGTCAGCCATGGAACCTCACGCCTCGGAGTCGTGGCGGACTTCAATGATTTCTCCGACACCTTCCTCACCCTTGCCGCCATCGCGCCCCTGCTCGACGGCCCGACGAAGATCACCGGCATCGCCCACACGCGCAAGCAGGAGACCGACCGTGTTGCCGGCATGGCCCGTGAACTGACCAAACTCGGCCAACACGTCATCGAGACGGAGGACGCGCTGGAAATCCACCCGCGTCCGCTGGTCCCGGGGGTAGAGATCGAGACCTACCACGACCATCGCTTCGCCATGAGCTTCGGCGTCCTCGGCTGCCATGACCTGCTGAAAAACGGCCGACCGTGGCTCACGATCAAGGACCCCGGCTGCTGCGCCAAGACCTTCCCGGCATTCTTTGACTTGCTCGCCAGCCTCCGTGCGGCCTCACATTGAACGACGCATGGGTTCCTCCCCCTTCATCATCGTGGCCATCGACGGCGGCGCCGCCTCGGGCAAGTCGTCCTCGTCCAAAATCCTCGCCGAGCGCTTCAACCTGCTCCACGTCGATACCGGCTCGTTCTACCGGCACATCACCTACGAACTCCTCCGGCGTAATGTCCCGCACACCGGTCCCGTCGCCCTGAACGCCGCCCTCGCCGAACTCAAGTTCACCACCCGGCTTGACGGCCGCTCGGCCCGAATGCTCATCGGCGGCCAACCGGCCGGCAGCGAAATCCGCGGCCAGAACGTCAACGAACACGTCTCCCACTACGCCGCGATCCCCGAGGTGCGGCACACTCTGCTCGCCTATCAGCGCGGCCAGGTGGAAGTCGCCAGGCAGCACGGCTTCCGCGGTCTCGTGATGGAGGGCCGGGACATCGGCTCGGTGATTTTCCCGTCGGCCGACTTCCGTTTCTTCCTCCATGCCGACCCCGCCGAGCGCGCCAAGCGCCGGGCGGCCGAGGGCCAGCAGGACTCCATCGTCGAGCGCGATCGCCTTGATTCCTCGCGCAAGAATTCGCCCCTCGTCGTTCCGGCCGGAGCCATCGACATCGACTCGACCCACCTGACCCTCGACCAGGTCGTCGAAAAAATGGCCGCTTTGATCACCACGAAACTGAACTGAGCCATGCCACGCACACCCGACCAGCTCCAGATGACGCCGTTCTACGGCTTCTTCCATTATCTGGCGGCAAGCATTCACGGCATGTGGTTCCGCGGTGATGTGGTGGGCACGGAGAATTTCCCGACCGACGGCCCCTTCCTCATCGCCTCCAACCATGCCAGCCACCTCGATCCTCCGATTGTCGGCTGCCATGTGCCGCGGCAGATGCGCTTCTTCGCCAGGAAAAGCCTGTGGAGCAATCCGCTCCTCGCGTGGTGGCTCAACCAGGTGGAGACGATCCCCGTCGAGCGCGACAGCGGCGACATCGGCGCCATCAAGCGCGTACTCCAGGCCTTGAAGGAAAACCGGGCCGTCGTGCTTTTTCCCGAGGGAACGCGCTCGCCGGATGGGCACCTGCAGAAAGCCAAGGCCGGCGTCGGCCTCATGGCCTGCAAGACCGGTGTGCCCGTCGTGCCCTGCCGGGTCTATGGTTCCTTCGCGGCGTTCGGCAAGGGCTCCTCGATCCCGCGCCTCGGCACGTCGATCAGCGTCGTCTTCGGACCGCCCATTCCCGCCAGCGACTACGACGATCCCACCGCCGGCAAGGCCCGCTATGAGATCGCCGCCCAGCGGATCATGGACCGCATCGCCGCACTGCCCCAGCCAACCTACGCAGTGATTTGAGCCGCCGGGAAACAGCCACCCATGATCTCCAAGGCAACCACCGTGGATGGATTCCTGAACACCCTGTCGGATGACGAACGCGCGGTGTTTGCCAAGATCCGAACGCTGCTGTTGAAGGCCCACTCCAAGGTGGAAGAGTCGATGCAATACCGCATGCCGACTTATAAGGTCGGTGACAACCTGGCCGGTGCCTTCAACAAACAAAAGCACTACCTCTGCCTCTACCTCAACCCCGAGGCCGTGGATCCCTATCGCAAGCACCTGGGCCGCCTCGACTGCGGCAGGAGCTGCATCCGCTTCAGAAAACCAGCCGATCTGCCGCTCGACGTGGCAGCGAAGATCATCAAGGCCGCCGCCAAGCTGGCTGCAGGCTGATCAACTTCAGCAGTTCGACAGGCTTCACCGCAGGCCGCAGGCCTTGAGGGCGCGGGCCATGGTTTTCGCGGCCACCGCCTGGGCCCGCTCGGCGCCGTCGCGCAGCACTTTCTCGACATAATCGGGGTTGGCGGCGAACTCGGCGCGCTTCACGCGGTAAGGGGCAAAGTAATTCCAATAGTGTTCGAACAGCGCCTTCTTCAGGTCGCCATAGCCGAGCCCACCCGCGCGAAGCCGGCACTCGAAATCGGCGGCCACCTCCTTCGGGGCGACGAGGCGCAACAGTTGGAGGGCGATGTTCTTGTCCGCGTCGGGCTTGGGCTCCTGCGGCGTGCGCGAGTCCATGACGATGCCCATGATTTTTTTGCGCAACACCTTTTCGTCGCCGAAGATCTCGATGGTGTTGCCGTAGCTCTTGGACATTTTCTGCCCATCGAGCCCGGGCACACCGGCGACGTCGTCGCGGATCCGTTCACTGGGCACGACGAAGGTATCGCCGTAGGTCTGGTTGAACTTGATGGCGATGTCGCGCGTCATCTCCAGGTGCTGCTTCTGGTCGCGGCCGACCGGCACCACATGGGTGTCGTACAGTAAAATGTCGGCGGCCATGAGCACCGGGTAGGCAAAGAGGCCGAAGTTGGGCGCGATGCCCTTCGCGGTCTTGTCCTTGTAGCTGTGGGCACGCTCCAGCAGGCCCATCGGCGTGAGCGAGCCGATCAGCCAGGTGAGTTCGCAGACCTCGGGCACGTCGCTCTGGCGCCAGAAAACGGCCTTGGCAGGGTCGAGGCCGCAGGCGAGCCAGTCGAGGGCAATGGCCTGGGTGTAGCCGCGCCGCTCCTGCGCGTCGGTGATCGCCGTCATCGAGTGGTAGTCGGCGATGAAGTAGAAGGCATCACCGCCGGCCTGCAGCTCGATGGCGGGGCGCATGGCACCGAAATAATTGCCGATGTGCAGGGTGCCGGAGGGCGTGATGCCGGTGAGAACGCGGGGCATGAGAAAGGAAAAGTGAGAGGGAGAGTGAACGAAGCCGACGGACTCAGTCGCGACGCTTGAGAGTCGAGACGGTCAGGCGGACGCGCGCGATGGTGTCGGGGGGCAGGATGCCGCCAAAAGCCATGGCCGGCATCACGAGGGCGCGCGGGCCGAGCAGCGTGCCGGGGTTGAGCACGGCGTTGCAGCCGACCTCGGCCTTGTCACCGA
>JAYUBB010000159.1:0-16580 GCA_043741015.1 Opitutaceae bacterium | reverse complement strand
CGCGTGGCGTTCCAAGGCCGGGTTCTCGGTATCGACCCGAGTTTGCGCGGGACGGGCCTGGCGCTGATCGAGTTTGTGCCCGGGCGCGAGCCGGTGCTCCTGCGGTGCCAGACCGTCCGGGTCGCGACAAAGCATCCGCTGCCGCACTGTCTGGCCGAGATACACCGGGCGGTGGCGGCATTCGTGGCGGACTTTGATCCCCGGCATGTCGCGCTGGAGTCGACGATCTATGTGCAGAATTTCCAGACGGCACAGATCCTCGGCGCCGCGCGCGGCGCGGCGATCACGGCGGCGGCGTTGCAGGCGAAGGAGATTTTTGAATACGCCCCGCTCCGCGTGAAACAGGCGGTGACCGGCCAGGGCCGGGCCGGCAAGGACCAGATGGCGCGCATGGTGATGGCCATGCTGGGGCACGGCCGCGCGCTGGCTTTTGACGAGGCCGATGCCGCGGGCGTGGCGCTCTGCCATGCCTTCACCTGGCGGCCATAGGCTTGCGCAATCGCTTACCGGCACCAAAACGCCCGCTGCTACGGGGCAAAGCTACCAAGCCGCCTGTTGCCAAGGCGGGAAGGGAGGGACAGCCTCTGAAACATCATGATTGATACGGTGCCGCCCTGGGCAAAAAAGAAGTTCTATTTCAGACCCAAACTCGTTGAGGCGCTGCGGGGCTATACGCGGGACAATTTTCTCGCTGACCTCGGGGCGGGACTCACCGTCGGAATCGTCGCCCTTTCGCTTTGCATCGGGCTGGGGATCGCCTCCGGTGTGACGCCGGCCGCAGGTCTTTACTCCGGTATCATCGGCGGGTTTCTGATTTCAGCACTGGGCGGTTCGCGCGTCCAGATCGGCGGGCCAGCCGGAGCCTTCGTGGGACTGATCGCGCTGATGGTGGCGAAGTATGGCGTGGGGGACCTCCTGCTCTGCACGATGATGGCCGGGGTTATTTTGTTTGCGATGGGTGCGTTGCGGCTGGGCAGTCTGATCAAATTTGTGCCACATCCAGTGACGGTTGGTTTTACCTGCGGCATAGCGGTCACCATCTTTTCGACGCAGATCCGTGCGCTGCTCGGCCTGCATCTCGTGCCTGAACCGGCGGAATTTCTGCCGAAGCTCGGCGCCCTGGCCGGGGCGCTGCCGACGATTGAATGGCACACGGTGGCCCTGTCGGTCTTGTCGCTGGCCATCATTCTGGGCTGGCCCAAACGCTGGAGCCGGGTGCCCGCGTCGATCGTGGCGGTGGCCGCGGGCATGCTCATCGTGCAGCTCTACCACCGTCTGGGGTGGGCCACCGACACCATTGGCAGCAAATTCGGGGGCATCCCGCAGGGTCTGCCGGCGTTTCATTTTCCCGGGATCGAACTGGAGCACCTGAGCGGCCTGATCCGGCCGGCGTTCACCATCGCGCTGCTTGGGGCCATAGAGTCGTTGCTGGCGGCGGTGGTGGCCGACGGATTGATCGACGACCGGCACGATTCCAACCAGGAATTGATGGCGCAGGGTGCGGCGAATTTTGTGGCGCCGCTCTTTGGCGGTCTGCCGGTGACCGGTGTGCTCGCCCGCACGGCGACCAATATCCGCTGCGGGGCGGCGTCGCCCGTGGCGGGCATCGTGCATGCGCTGTCCCTGCTGCTCGTGGTGCTGGTGGCGGCGCCGTTTTTCACCGACGTACCGCTGGCCACGCTGGGGGCGGTGCTGGCGGTGGTGGCCCTTCGCATGGGCGAATGGGAGGAATTTCCCCTGCTGCGCAAAAAGCCCCGGGGCGATGCCGCGGTATTTCTCACGACCTTCGGGCTGACCGTGCTCTTCGACCTGACGGTCGCAGTCGAGGTGGGCATGGTGCTGGCGGCGTTCTCCTTCATCAAGCGGGTGGCGGACACGACCAAGATCCACGAGATGACCGGCGAGGAGGCGGGGGCGGGCGGGCAGGGCCACGAGCCGGTGGCGAATGTGCCGCGCGGCGTGATGATTTACCGGGTGTTCGGCGCGCTGCTGTTCGGCTCGGCCGAAAAACTCGAGAACATCATCCGCCGCACGGGCGGCGACACCAGCGTGGTCATCCTGCACATGGCGGCTGTGACCGCGATGGACGCGACGGCGCTCAACCGGGTGGAGAACCTGCACGAGAAACTGCACCGGCACGGCAAGCACCTCATCCTGAGCGGGCCGCACACCCAGCCCTACTTCATGATGGAGAAAGCTGATTTTTTTGACGAACTCGGCCGGGAGAACGTCTGCGGCGATCTGGAGTCGGCCGTCGCCCGGGCGCGCGAGCTGCTGAATGCATCCTGACCCCGGCATTCAAATGTGGGACGGGCTTTATGCCCAGACTGGTTGCAGGAAAACTCTTATTGTCCGGGTATAAAAGCCCCTCCCACACTCAAACCGAACCAACACCACAGAGTACGCTTGAACTGAGGCCTTAAAACGACGTTCATTGGCCAGCCCTCCCGCGACAATGACCGCTTCCTCCCCAGAGAAAAAACCAAGTCCCGCCGAATTGGGCGCACTGTTGAACCAAGGAGTGCTGCAACTGAATCCCGAGGTGCGCATGACCCGGCTTTCCACCGACCGTCTGGTGCTGAAATACCAGCCAGGCCGGCAGTATCTGGTCGTCACACCGCGCCAATGGAACACGCTCCAGGAATTCAAGAGCGCGCGCAGCGTGACGGATGTCCTGTGCGGACTCATTTCCACGGAACGCGGTCCCTCGCTGCGCGAACTCTACGAGCTGGTGGTGAAGGCGGCGCAGGCCGGCATCCTGCAGACAGGGGCATGGCCTGCGCCTGGGGCAGAGACGCCGGTGAGCTGGTCGTTGCGCGTTAACGGGACGGCGGTGCGCTGGCTGGCGGGGCTCGCGCTTGTTGCGGCGATGGTGAGTCTGATTCTGCGCCACGCCCAGCTCCCGGCGCAACCCGTGGGATTGGGGCTCGGCTGGCTGGCGGTGTGCGCGGCGGCGAGTCTGGGCACGGTGCTGGCCGCCGGGGTCATCCGGGCGGCAGGTGGCGATGTTTACCGGCTGCGCTTTGAGTGGAAATCGCCGGTGCCGCATCTGCGTGCCGAACTCGGTGATGCGTTGATGGGCGGCCGCACCGTGGAAGTGAACACCGCGCTGGCCCGCCTCGCGCCGCATTTTGTCATTTTGGCGGTCGTGGACTGGTGGATGCCGGGTCTGTTGTTGCCGGTGCTGGTCGGTGCCTTGCTGGCGCTTTCACCGCTCTGGCCTTCCCCTTTGCTCGACCTGCTGGGGGCGCTTTACCGCGACCCGCACCTGGCGACGGCCTATGATTTTGTGCTGGCCCGCGACCGGCTCTTCCGATTCTTGACGATGGCCCGCCAGCAATATGAGGATCGCAAATACCTGCTGGTGTGCGCCGGTGCGACGGTGGTCTGGCTGGCCTTGGTGTTGCTGACCGGCGGGGCTCTGCTGCACGCGAACGCGGTTCAGTTGATCGAGCGGTTTCAGGCGTCCGGCGGAGCTCGCTATACGGCGCTGGCTCTGCTCGTGCTCTGCAGTGCGCTGGTGCTCGGGGCGGCCGGTTTCACCGGCTGGTGCACTTTCAGCCACCTGCGGGCCTGGTGGCGCGAACGAACCGAGCGCAGGCTCCGGCCGTCCACCGTGCTGGTGTCGCCGCAGACCATCGCCGAGTGGCTGGGCCGTTCGGTCCTGTTTCGCGAGCTGCCGGCCGAGGATATCGCGGCGGTGGCGGCGGCGGTGAAACCGGAGGAGCACAAGCGGGGAAGTTTTGTGGTGCGCGAAGGCGAGCCGGGCGAGCGGCTCTACATCGTGCTGTCGGGCCGGCTTGAGGTGCGGCGCGACTTTGCGCCGGGCCGCTCGGAGCCGGTGGCGGAGATGGGGGAGGGCGACGTGTTTGGCGAGATCGCCCTGTTGCAAGGCGGACCGCGCACCCGGTCGGTCCGCAGCCTGGGCCGGAGCGTGCTGCTGGCGCTGGACAAGGCGGATTTCGAGCGGCTGGTGCTGTCGAAGCTTTCCCGCCAGACGGTGGCGGATGCGGTGCAGAAGGTGGGCTTCCTGCAGCACGCGGAACTGACGCGCAACTGGAGCCACGCGACTCTGGCGGCGTTTGCGCGGCGTTCAAAACTGGAGGAAGTGCCCGAAGGCGCGGTGATCCTCGAGGAGGGGAAGGCCAATCACAGTTTCTACCTCGTGCATCGCGGCGAGCTGTCGGTGCGGGTCAAGGCAGTCGAACTGCGCCGGTTGAAACTGGGCGACAGTTTCGGGGAGCTCAGCCTGCTCGGCAACGGCCTCGCGACGGCGAGTGTGGTCGTGAGCAGCAAGCTGGCCAGCGTGCTGGTGATCTCGGCGCGGGATTTCCTGGATTTCGTCTCGCAGGACTTCGTGGTCGGCCTTGGCTGGGAGGAGACCCGCAAGGACCGAAAGGATATCTAAGGGCCGCGGCCCGCTCAGGTGCCGAGCACTTTCTTGATGATGCGGCCGAGGTCGCCGACACGGTAGGGCTTGGTGAGGAAGCCGCAAAAGCCCAGGTCGAGAAACTGGCGGGCCATGTCGTCGTTGTCGTAGCCGCTGGCGATGATGGCGCGCACCTCGGGGTGCAGCTCCCGCAGTTGCTTGTAACATTGCTCGCCGCCCATGCCGCCGATGATCGTGAGATCCATGATGACGGCGTCGTAGGGCCGGCCGATGTTGAGGTAGCGCTTGTAGAACTGGATCGTCTCCTCGCCGTTCCGGGTGAGGTCGTATTTGTAGCCAAGGCTCTCAAGCATGCCGCCGGTGAGCAGGCTGATGTTGGGGTCGTCATCCATGAACAGGATGCGGCCGGTCCGCTGGGCGTAGTTGAAGGAAGGGGCGCGGCGGGCCTCGACTTCCTCGGGCTGGTCCGCCACGGGCAGGAAGACGGTGAAGGCCGTGCCGACGCCCGGCTCGGAGACGACGCCCATCTGGCCGCCGTGGCGTTTGACGATGGAGAGCACCGTGGCGAGGCCGAGGCCGGTGCCGGACTTCTTGGTGGTGAAGAACGAGTCGAAGATCTGCTCCAGGTGCTCGGGTTTGATGCCGCTGCCGTTGTCGCGCACCTCGACGGAGACGTAGGGGCCGGCGGGGAGCGGGGCGATCTCGCCCTCGGCGAGCAGGACGTTGGCGGCGGTGATCCAGATCTGGCCCTGACCGGTGGTCATGGCCTGGATGGAGTTGATGACAAGGTTCTGGAACACCTGCAGGATCTGGGCACGGTCGACACAAATGGTGCCGGTATCAGGAGCGACCTGCACCTCGACCTTCACGGTGGAGCCGGCGGAGGCGAGGCGGATGGTGTCGGCGAGGATATCGGCGGTCTTCACGACCTGGCGGACGGCACTGCCGCCCTTGGAGAAGGTGAGCAGCTGTTTGCTGAGGGACTTGGCGGCGAGGCAGGCGCGTTCGCTGTTCTCCAGGCCGGAGTAGTCGCGGTTTTCCTTGGCCATGGAGACGCCGCCGAGGATGGTCGTGAGGAGGTTGTTGAAATCGTGCGCGATGCCGCCGGCGAGCTGGCCGAGTGATTCGAAGCGGTTGGCGCGAACCAGTTCCTCCGGGGTGAGGCTCATCTCGCCGGGCTGCCGGAAGACGACCACCGCACCGATGGGCCGGCCGGTGGCGTCAAGCACGGTGCGGGCGCTGAAGGCGATGGGCTGGGCCGTGGCCGCGCCCGTATCAAGGGCAAACTCGCTGTTGAGGGTCATGGGTTCGCCGGTGCCGAGCACCTTGGCGACCGGGTTCTCGCCGGGCTGCCCGTTTTGCAGGTGGACGAGGCGGAAAACCTCCCCGGCGTCCTGCCCGAGGCATTGGGCCAGGTTACGGGCCAGCAGGCGCTCCGCCTTGGCGTTGAGATGGATGATTTTGCCCGCGTCGTCGGTGAGCAGCACACCTTCGTGCAGTTCGCTGAGCAGGATCGTGAGATGAGCGGTGGAAAAGCCCAGGCCCGGATCCGCGGTAGCCGCGGTATCGGGCAACGGCACGGCGAAGCCAATGATGCGCTGCAGTTCCTTCTTGCGGGAAATCTGGCGCACGATGCCGGCGTAGGCGAGCACATCGCGGTCCTCGCGGTGGCGCAGGCGCAGGGTGTCGAAGTAGGCAACCTGATTGGGCTGCTGGGCGAGGAAGTAGGCCTGCGCGCCACCCATCGTCTCATCCATAGGCAGGCTGCGCAGGAGGGACTCGAGGGTGTTGGGCAATTCGCCATCGGTGTAACCGAGCAGTGATTTGAAACCGGGCGAGAGCCAGTAAAGCCCGGCGGCAAAATCAAGGTCGAACAGGGCGACCCGGCCCCGGTCGCCGAGCTGCTGGATCCGCTCGTCGGCGCGCAGGGCCGCCTCCTCGAATTCCTTGCGATCACTGACATCGAGCTGGGCGCCGCTGACGCGCTGCAGCGCGCCGTTGGGGCCGTAATGCTGGACGCCGACGCACTGGACCCACACATAATGGCCCTGTGCGTGCTTCATCCGGAATTCGTGGGAGAAGGGTCGCGGGCCGGTGCCGCTAGTCCGGCCCGAACGGTCGGGGGCGGCGGCCGTGTCATCGGGGTGGATCAGTTTCAGCCAGGTGTCGTAGGTGTTGGACAGGGCGGCATCGGCATAGCCGAGCTGACGTTTCCAGGTCGGTGAATAGTAAATCTCGTTTTTCAGGAAATTCAGGTCGAAGAAGCCGAGCGGGCTGCGCTCATTGAGCTGGTTGAGGAAATTATCCGGCGTCGTCGCCGGTGTGACGGCTGCCGGCGGGCTGATGAAGGCGAGATACTGGTCAGGTTCCGCGCCGGTTTGCTCGAGGCGGACGAGCACATCGAATTCCGCCGCTGCCCTGGGCTGCAACTTCAGGGTGAGGGGACGCTCCCGCGGCGCGGCGAGCAACACCGCCCATTGCGATTGCACCCAGCCGGACTCGTGCGCGATGACATCGAAGGTGAAGAGGTTGGGGAAAAAATCGCCGATCAGTTCCGCGGCTTTGGCCTGCCACACAGCGCAGGCGGCGGCACTGGCCAATTGGACACGCCCATCAGGACCGAGGACGAGGATGGCACCACCGGTATCGCAGGTTTGACTGACATGCTGGCGGGAGGATGGGTTCACGACGGACGTATGATTTTCTGCGCGGAAGCAGAGTTATCCGCGAGCCAAGACCCGGGCGGGCCCGAGCCGGCAGGCATTTTAAAATCCGATTTAACGAAGAGGAGCTCTCAGGCTGGCACCGGGCTGGTCAACTGCCACTGACGCACTCGTTTTTCAAGGAAGTCAATCCAGCCGGGCTGGTCATTAAGACAGGGGATATGCTCAAAGGTGCTGCCGCCGGCCGCTTTAAAATCCTCGGCCCCCCGCACGCGGATTTCCTCGAGGGTTTCGAGACAGTCGGTGACGAAGGCGGGCGTGATGACCAGCAGGCGCTTTTTGCCGGCGGTCGCCAGTCGCTTGTATTCGAAGTCAGTGTAGGGTTCCAACCAGGGCTCGTTGGCCAGCCGGGATTGGAAAGCGAGGGTCCAGCGGGAGGAATCAAGGCCGGCCTGCCGGACAAAGGCCTGGGTGGTGCGAGTGACCTGGGCCTTGTAGCAGGTGGCGTGAGCCGGACTGCAGGTGTTGCAGCAATCGGCGACGACCTGACAATGGGCGCGGGACGAGTCGGCCTTGGTAAGATGCCGGAGGGGGATGCTGTGATAGCTGAAGAGGAGATGATCGTGCGGCCGGTCGAGATACGGACGGGCACTGGCGACGAGTGCGGCGATATAGTCCTCATCCTGATAGTAGGGCTGGACGCACTCGATCTTCATGTCCGGAGCGAGGCGGGAGGCCTCGCGATGAACCTTGGCGACCACGGCTTCCCAGCTCGACATGGCGTAGTGGGGATATTGGGGGAAAAGCAGCAGGCGATCCACGCCACGGGCGGCGAGCCGGGACAGTGCCTCCGGGATCGAGGGATTGCCGTAATTCATGGCCAGCTCGACCGGCAGTTCGGTGCGGGTCTGGAGCTTGGCTTGGGTGCGCTGGCTGGTGACGACAAGGGGCGAGCCCTGCTCGGTCCAGATGGTGGAGTAGGCGTGGGCGGAGTTCCTGGCGCGGAAAGGGATGATAATGCCATGCACCAAGGTGGCGCGGAGAAGGCGGCTGTCCGGTTTGTCGATCACCCGCTCATCGCCAAGAAACTCACCCAGGTAACGTTTGACATCGGGAACCGACGGGGAGTCGGGGGAGCCAAGATTGAGAAGCAGAACCGCTGGGTTGGGCATTGACCAATGATGAGATTGGGGGATGGAGATTTTGCAATCTTTGCTCGGCATTAAGCGTTTGTCGTTTAAGCTGTCAGCTTAAGTAGCCGATAAATTGCCCTCACCTCCACCTTGCATCTCCGGTGCCCCGCCGGCGGTGCCATCGATGAATAGTATTCCTGCACGCAACCGGTTCATGCGTGTCGCCATGGCGACCTTGGCGGCAGGACTGGCCTTTGCCCCGGTGGCGGCCGCCGGAGCGCAGTCCGGGCACATTGCCGGGGTATTTAATGTCGGGCTGGTGGTGGTGGTCGGCCTCGTGGTCGGGCTTGTGTCCTGGGGTATTTATGTGGGCGCCCAGAGGCGTTTCAAGCAACACTCGGTCAGGCGAGCCGAACAGATGACGGCGTTGATCGAGCACGCCGATTGCCTGATCTGGGAAGCGGAGGTGGAGTTGAGGCCGGGGGACTGGATCTGGCACATGACGCTGCACACCTCGGTGTTTTGTCGGAAGCTTTTCAACGGCAGGTTGCCCGAGCCGGGGGTCGACCTCTGGATTCAATTCCGCATCGACGGCCGGGCGGAGATGGACCGGCTGGCCCGGGAGGCCATGGAAAACGGCCGGCCGGGCTACCGGCACGAATTCCGGGCCATACGCGACGGCCTGACGTTCTGGTTGCATGAGAACGTTTCCATCACGGCGGTCGGCAAGAACCGCTTCAGGCTGGTGGGGCTGGTGACGGACATTACTCCCCAGCGCGAGGCGGAGGAGGCGCGACGTCAAAGCGAGCTTACCGTGGACCGCATCCTGGCGCATGCCCAGTGCCTGCTGTGGCGGGCCACGGTGATCCTGGAGGATGGGGTGCTGAAGTGGGCGCACTTTGACACTCCGCAGTCGCAATTCTCCGAATTGCTTTTTGGGGACCGGGTTTACTCGTATGAGCGGGGTTTCTGGGATACGGTGAAAATGCCCGAGCAGTTGGAGATGAACGAGCGCAGCACGAAGGCCATTCTGGGGGGATATGAGGGCTATGCGCAGCAGTTCCGGGCCATCAACAAGTCCGGCCGGCTGTTCTGGCTCAACGAGCGGGTGTCCATCACCCGGGTAGCCGACACGATCTGGAGTCTCGTCGGCGTCGTGACTGACGTCACGGTCCAGCACGAGGCCGAGGAAGCCGGACGGAAGAGTGAGACACGCCTCGCCCTCCTGCTGGAGCGCGCCGATACCATGATCTGGCAGGCCCAGGTCCAGCGCCAGCCTGACGGCCAGCTCGAATGGTCGCTCTATATTCCGCGGTCGCAGCTCTACCGCCGGATTTTCTCCGGCGATCCCGTAATTCCCCGGGGGTTTGCTTGGAAGGAACACGGCGTGCCGGAGCACGCGGAGATGGCGCAGCGGGCGGAGAAGGCCATCACCGGCGGCGCCCCGGGCTACGAGCAGGTCATCCATGTGCCCGGCCCTGAGGGTGATTTCTGGCTGAGTGAAAAAGTGACCATCGTCGCCACCGGTCCGGAGCAATGGGATCTGGTCGGTATCATCACCGATATCACGGCCCGGCATGTCGCCGAGAAGGCCTGGCAGACGAGTGAGGCCCGGCTGGGCAAGCTGCTTGAACTGGCGGACTGCCTGGTATGGGAAGCCACGGTGACCCTGGGCGCGAATGACAAGGTGCATTGGGATCTCTACACCCCGCGCTCGGTGCTTTACCGGCGGATCTTTGGCGACCGGTCCGAGCCCGGGTTGAACTGGCACACGCTGGTGGTGCCCGAACTGGCTGAAATGTCCGCCCGCACGCTGCGCGCGGTCAAGGCGCGGGCGCCCGGCTATAGCCAGGAATTTCACGTCGAGCACCCTCACGAAATTATCTGGCTCCGGGAGGTCGTGACCATGATGCAACTGTCGGAGAATACCTTCCGGCTGGTCGGGGTGATCACCGACATCACGGCCCAGCGCCGGGCGGAAGAAGCCCAGCAGCAGAGCGAGCTGCGTCTGGCGACTCTGTTGGACCGGGCCGACTGTATGATCTGGCAGGGGGAGAGCCGCCGGCTGGCCCCGGACAATTACGAGTGGAAAATATTTACCCCCCGCTCTCAATTATTCCGGCGCATTTTCGGCGGGGATCCGGAGGGGCAGGTTCATATCGACTGGAGCGTAGACAACCGGGTGCCGGAATTTTCCGAGATGCAGGCCCGGTCCCGTCAGGCCTTGTCCGACGGCAGTATCGGCTACGAGCAGGTCTTCCACTACCGGCATCCCGCCGCCGGGGACATCTGGCTCAATGAAAAGGTGAGCATCCGGCCGCTGATGCCCGACCATTGGGAACTCATTGGCATCATCACCGACATCACCGCGCAACACGAGTCCGAGGTGGCACGGAAAGCCAGCGAGGAACGCCTGCAGGAATTGCTCGCCCGGGCCGACTGTCTGCTGTGGGAGGCCACGGTCACTTTAACCGGCACCAATTGGGCCTGGCATTTCAAGGTGCAGCCTTCGCTGCTTTGCCAGAAGCTGTTTGGCGCACCGCAGCCCCGGCCGGAAGTCGGCCTGTGGGACGCTTTCAAAATCCCGGAGCGGGCGGCGATGGACCTGCGGTGCCGGACGGCGATGGAGGAAGGTCGTTCCGGTTACGAGCAGGTGTTTCATGTCGTCAACGGCGATAAATCCGTGATCTGGATCAGCGAAAGCGTGACCATCCGCCGGATCAGTGGCACGGAATTCTCCCTCGTGGGAGTGGCCCTGGACATCACCCCCATACGCGGGGCCGAGGAGGCGCTGGCGGCCGAGAAGGAACGGCTGGCCGTTACCCTCCGCGCGATGAGTGAGTGCGTCATCACCACCGACGTGGCGGGACTTATCCAGTTTATGAATCCCGCTGCGACCAGCCTGACGGGATGGGGAGCGGAGGAAGTCTACGGCCGCCCGGTCGCGGAGATCTGCACCCTGCAAGACAGCCGGTCGGACCAGACGATGGCGTTGCCCATCGCCCGGGTGATCTGCGGAGATGCAGTGGCCGACCTGCCTTCGCATACCCGGCTGGTCACCCGCCGTGGCGACCGCCGGCAGATTGAGGGCCGCTGCGCGCCCCTTCATGCCGTGGACAGCAAGGTTATCGGCACCGTGCTCGTGTTCCGCGATGTGACCGAGCAGGAGCGTCTCGAGCAGGAGCTGGTGCGCGCCACGCGACTGGAGTCGGTCGGCGTGCTGGCGGGCGGCATCGCCCACGATTTCAACAACATTCTCACCGCCGTCATGGGCAATCTCGCCCTCGCCCAGCTGGACACCGCAGCAGAAAGTCCCGCCGGCGCCTGTCTGCGCTCGGCGGAGAAGGCGGCGCTGCGTGCGCGCGACCTCACGCAGCAATTGCTGACCTTCGCCAAGGGCGGCGAACCGGTCCGCGCGGCGGTTCAGCTAGTGGCCGTTGTCCGCGAGATGGCCGCCTTCGCGCTCCACGGTTCCCACGTCAAGGCCTTCTACGACATGGCGCCGGATCTCTGGCCCGCCGATGCCGACAAGGGTCAGATCGGCCGGGTCGTGCAGAATCTCGTCATCAATGCCGTCCAGGCGATGCCCAACGGCGGCACCTTGCGGATCATGGCCCGGAACGACTCCCACGACGGCCAGAGCCAGCCAGGTCTGCAGCAGGGTGATTACATCCAGATTGCGATCACCGACACGGGCGAGGGCATCAAGCCCGAGCATTTGGCGCGGATTTTCGATCCCTACTTCACGACCAAGCAGACCGGCACCGGTCTGGGCCTCGCCGCCGTCTATTCCATCGTGAAGAAGCACCGCGGCCACATCGAGGTGGAGTCGCAACTGGGGCAGGGCACCACGTTCCGCATCTGGTTGCCGGCCTTGCACCAGCAACTGGTGCAAGTCGATACCCGGGCACCGTGGGGCGTGCCCGACCCGATGAAGGGGCGGGCGCTCTTCATGGACGACGAACAGAGCATCCGCGACATAGCGGTGATCCTGCTCCAGCGCTTTGGGCTTTCGGTGGACACCGCCGTCGACGGGGCCGAGGCCATCGAAAAATACCGTACGGCACTCGCGGAAGGAAAGCGCTTCGATCTCGTGGTCATGGACCTCACGGTGCCCGGCGGCATGGGCGGCCTTGCGGCGCTGGGCAAGTTGCGGGAAATCGACCCGCAGGTGAAAGCCGTGGTCTCCAGCGGTTATTCCAGCGACCCCGTGCTGGCCAATTTCCGCGCCCACGGGTTTGTCGCCGTCATTGCCAAGCCCTACGAGGTCAGCGAGCTTTCCCGTGTGCTGCGCGAGGTGCTGGCGGGACCGTAATGCGTTTCAGGCGGCGAGCGAGCGGATCGAGGCGATCAGCCGGTGGACGTTTTCCGGGGCGATCCGGTCGGTGATGATGGTGCCGGGAAAATGCCGGGCAAAATCCAGATGGACGCCCCGTTCGGAGCCGGGCCGGATGATGTCCTCCACGAAATCCATGCCGCCGCGCGGCTTGATCCAGCGGTAGTAGGTGTCGGCGTCGTCCGACTCGAGCACGATGTCCAGCTTCAGCAGCACCGCGCAATACAGGGTCAGGTCCCGGTAGGAGGCGAACCAAGTGGGCGGGCAGGTCAGTTGGTCGCGGATCATGAGGGTCATGGCGGAATCCTTTGTGCAGAAGTGATGCCAACTATGGCGTGGTTTTCTCTGGATAAGTGCTGGGCGGATGGGTTCACTCGGGGCCATTAATCGTCACAATTTCCCATGAGTTCAGCCCGTCCACCCGTCCTCCTCGTCATCCGCGATGGCTGGGGCCAGAATCCCCATCCCGAGCAGAACAAGTTCAATGCCGTGTTTCTCGCCCAGAAGCCCTGCGATGACCAGCTCCACGCCAAGTATCCGGTGACGCTCGTTGCGGCCAGCGGGCTCGACGTCGGCCTGCCCGACGGCCAGATGGGCAACAGCGAGGTCGGTCACGAAAACATCGGCGCGGGCCGCATTGTGGATCAGGAACTCGTGCGCCTGAACAAGCTTTTTTCCGAAAAGCAGCTCGCCGGGAACCCGGTCTGGCACGCTGCGGTCGCCCGCGTGAAAGCGTCGCCGGCCTCCCGGCTCCACCTGATGGGCATCGTTTCGGACGGCGGCGTGCACGGGATGCTGGAGCATCTCTACGGCATTTTGCGCCAGGCGAAGGCCGACGGCCTGGGGGCCGACCGCGTCTTCATCCACGCTTTCACCGACGGGCGCGACACGCCGCCGCAGAGCGGCCTCGGCTACATCCAGCAGGTCGAGGCGCAATGCCGCGAGATCGGTGTGGGCCGGATCGCCACGGTCTGCGGGCGTTTCTGGGCCATGGATCGCGACAACCGCTGGGAGCGCGTGCAGAAGGCCTATTACATGCTGACGGGCCGGAAGGCGGAGGCGACCGCGCCGAGCGCCGGGGCCGCCGTCTCGAGCTATTATGCGAAGCCGCTCAGCCCGACGCAGAACGGCGACGAGTTCGTCCCGGCCACGTGGGTCGTTGGCGCCGACGGCAAGCCGGTGGCGACGATCGGGAACGGCGACGCCGTGCTCTTCTATAATTACCGCGGCGACCGGCCGCGCGAGATCACGAAGGCCTTCGTGATCGACGGCTTCAAGGACTTCGATCGCGGCGCGAAGCTCGATCTCTACTACGCCACCATGACCGAGTATGAGTCCGGACTGCCGGTGCACGTGATCTCCGGGAAGCCGACACCACTGAAGAACATCCTCGGCGAAGTGGTGGCCGCGGCCGGCCTCGGGCAGTTCCGCTGCGCCGAGACGGAAAAGAACCCGCACGTGACTTTCTTTTTCAATAATTACCGCAGCACGCCGTTCCCGGGCGAGGACCGCGCCTGCCCGGCCAGCCCGAAGGTGGCGACCTACGACCTGCAGCCCGAGATGTCCGCGGCCCAGGTGACCGCCGAGGCCAAGGCCGCGATCCTCTCCGGCAAATACGGTCTGATCGTCGTCAACTACGCCAACCCCGACATGGTCGGTCACACCGGTTCGTTGCCGGCGGCCATCAAGGCCTGTGAAGCGACCGATCGCGGGCTGGGGGAGTTGCTTGCCGCGCTGGCGACGAAAAACGGCAAGGCGGTGATCCTCGCCGACCACGGCAACTGCGAACAAATGTGGGACCCAATCACCAACAGCCCGCACACCTCGCACACGCTGAATCTCGTCGAGGTTTTTGCCGTGGGCGAGGGACTCGCCGCGGGCAAGACCAGGATGCGCACCGGCGGCCGGCTGGCCGACATCGCTCCGACTGTTTTGTACCTCATGGGTTTGCCCAAACCCGCCGAGATGACGGGCGAGAGCCTGATAGTGTCATAGCCGCCCAAAATCTGATTGCCCCGGGGTGGGGCGGGCCGTTTGGTTGGGCGTTCCGTCCCTATGAAACGCACCCATCACTGCGCCCAGCTCACCAAGGCCAACCTCGGCGCGACCGTGTCGCTCGCCGGCTGGGTTGATTCCGTCCGCGACCACGGCGGCATTATCTTCGTCGATCTCCGCGACCGCGAGGGCATCACGCAGGTCAAGTTTGACTCCGCGTTGCGGGCCGAGGCCGCCCTGCTCAAGGACGAGTCCGTCATCGGCATCACCGGCAAGGTCGAGTCCCGCCCGGACGCGATGATGAACAAGAACATTCCGACCGGTGAAATCGAGATCGATGCCACCGAGCTGGTGGTGCATAATATTTCCGACACCCCCCCGTTTCCGCTGACTGACACCGGCGGCGACAAGGTCAACGAGGATCTGCGCCTGACCTACCGCTACCTCGACCTGCGCCGCCCGAAGATGCGCAAGAACCTCGCCGTGCGCCACCGCGCCGCAAAGTCCGTCCGCGATTACTTCGACACCCAGGGCTTCTACGAGATCGAGACCCCCACGCTCTTCAAGAGCACGCCGGAGGGCGCCCGGGAATATCTGGTGCCGTCGCGCATCCACGCCGGCCAGTTCTACGCGCTCTCGCAGTCGCCCCAGCAGTTCAAGCAGATCCTCATGGTCGCGGGCGTGGAGAAGTATTTCCAGATCGCCCGCTGCTTCCGCGACGAGGACCTGCGCTCCGACCGCCAGATGGAGTTTACGCAGATCGACGTCGAGGTGTCGTTCATCGACCGCGAGGGCATCTACTCACTCTTCGAGGGCATGCTGAAGAAGGTCTGGAAGGACGTGCTCAACCACGATCTGCCCATGCCGTTTCCGCGTCTCTCGTACAAGGACGCCATGAATCGCTACGGGGTGGACAAGCCCGACACGCGCTTCGCCCTGGAGCTGGTGGACCTGAGCGACACGTTCAAGAGTTCCGGCTTCAAGGTCTTCGCCTCGACCGTGGCGGCGCATGGCTCGGTGAAGGCGTTCAACGCCAAGGGTCTCGCCGACATCACGCAGGGCGAGATCGGCGCGCTCGAGGAGATTGCAAAATCCCTCGGCGCGAAAGGCCTCGCCTTCATCAAGGTCGAGAACGGCGAATGGAAGTCGCCCATCGTGAAATTCTTCAACGACGCCGAGAAGGCCGAGCTGACGAAGCGGCTGGCCATCGAGAACGGGGACATCGTCTTCTTTGCCGCCGCCCCGTGGGAGCGCGCTTGCGCCATCCTGGGCCGCACCCGTCTCGAGGCGGCCCAATTGCTCGTCAAGCGCGGCAAGCTGGCCCTCCGCGCCGACCAGTGGAATTTCCTGTGGGTCGTCGATTTCCCGCTCATGTCCTACGACGAGGAGCGCGGCAGCTATGCGGCCACGCACCATCCGTTCACGGCGCCCGTCCCCGAGGACGCCGGCCTGCTCGACAGCGACCCCAAGGCCGTGCGCGGGCAGCACTATGATGTGGTGCTCAATGGCATGGAACTCGGCGGCGGCTCGATCCGCATCCACCAGCCCGCCCTGCAAAAGAAGGTCTTCGAGGACGTGCTCAAGATCCCGGCCGACGTGGTCGAGAGCCGTTTCGGTTACATGCTCAAGGCTTTCACCTACGGCGCGCCCCCGCACGGCGGCATCGCCTTTGGTCTCGACCGCATGTGCGCGCTGCTTTGCGGCACGACCAGCATCCGGGATGTCATTGCCTTCCCCAAGACCCAGAAAGCGCAGGATCTCATGGCCCAGAGCCCGACCCCGGTCACCGCCAAGCAGCTCAAGGAGCTGCACATCCAGACCGTCATTCCCGCACAGTAAGCTTGCGCCGCCGGCCTCTTTGCGGGCACACTTCCGCAACCCCACCAGCCCATGAAACTTATCACCGCCATCATCAAGCCTTTCAAATTGGAAGCCGTTAAAGAAGCACTGACGTTGGTGGGGGTCGAGGGCATGACCGTGACCGAGGTCAAGGGTTTCGGCCGCCAGAAGGGCCACACCGAGATTTACCGCGGCAGCGAATACACCGTGGACTTCCTGCCCAA
>JAYUBB010000158.1:0-5441 GCA_043741015.1 Opitutaceae bacterium | reverse complement strand
GGGTGCGGCTGGGGAAGTTTTTCCACGAGATGCGCAGCGACCTGCCGCTGGGCGCGCTCATCCGGCGCGGCGAGACGACGTTCCGGCTCTTCGCGCCGCGCGCGAAGCATGTGCGGTTGTTTCTGTGTGAGAAACTGGAGGAGATGGGCCAGGCCTTTGGCTACGAGCTCGACCGTTGCGCGGAGGATGGTGGCTGGCTGGGCGTATGGGAGGCGCACCTCAACCGCAACCTGCACGGCTGGTATTACTGGTACTCGGTGAGCGGTCCGCACGACGTGTTCGGGCATTTTCATCCGGGACAAAAAATTCTCGACCCCTATGCGCGGGCCACGGTCGGGCGCGACGGTCCAGGCATCGTGCTTGATCCGGCCTGGATCGGGCAGGGCGACCGCTCGTTCCCGACACCCGCGTGGCAGGATCTCGTGATGGTCGAGGCGCACGTGCGCGATCTCGCGGCCAACGCGCCCATTCCGCTTAGCGCGGACGAACGGCTCGGCTTCAGCGGACTAAAGAAATGGGTGGAGAGCCCCGATTTCTACCTGAAGAAGCTCGGCGTGAATTGCGTGGAATTGCAGCCGGTCCACCAAGCCGACGGCAAGACTCGGGAGGAATATCACTGGGGCTACATGACCGTGAATTTCTTCGCACCCTCGGCCGCGTACGGGCTGGACGCGGACCGGGCTTCGCCGGTGAAGGAATTGCAGGAGCTCGTGGCGGCGTTCCACCGGCAGGGCATGGCCGTGGTCATCGACGTCGTCTACAACCACGTGGGCGAGCCGGCGCACCTGATGTTCATCGACAAGCTCTATTACTTCGAGCTCGGTGATGACGGCACGCTGGCGAACTGGAGCGGCTGCGGCAACGACCTGCGCTGCCGCTCGGCGATGGCCAAGCGCCTGATCATCGACAGCCTCGTGCAGTTGATTGAGGTCTACGGCGTGGACGGCTTCCGCTTTGACCTGGCCGAGCTGATCGGCGTGGATGTGCTCCGCGATATCGAAGCCGCGGTGAAGCAAGTGAAGCCTGATGTGATCCTGATCGCCGAGCCGTGGAGTTTCCGCGGGCACATCGCCGCGGCGCTGCGGCCGACCGGCTACGCCTCGTGGAACGACAATTACCGGAACTTCCTGCGCGATTACGTGCACGGCCGCGGCGGGGCGGATTCACTGGAGTATTTCCTCAAGGGTTCGCCGTGGCACTTCGCCTTCTGGCCGGCCCAGACGGTCAACTATACCGAATCGCACGACGACCGCACCTGGCTCGACAGCATCACCGAGAACCCGGATCACAACGGCCACCAACCCACGCAGAACGACCGGCAGCGCACGCACCTGATGGCGGCGATCCTGCTGGCCTCGGTCGGCATACCGATGCTGGCGGAGGGGCAGGATTTCCTGCGTGCCAAGCACGGCGTGAGCAACACGTACCAGCGCGGTGACCTCAACGCGCTCGATTACCGGCGGCTGGCGCGCTACCCGGCCACGCACAAGTATTTCGTCGACTGGATCGCGTTCCGGCGGTCGGCGCGCGGACAGTTGTTGCGGCAGTGGTCGCGGCCCTCGGAAGGATTTTTCAAGTGTTTCACCTCGGCCGGGCAGCCGGCCATAATCGCGATCTACAACGCCGACGGCAGCCAGGGCCGCTCGCGGCTGATGTTTGCCGTCAACCCGCACATCAACGACACCACGATCCCGATCGGGGAGTGCGCCGATTGGAATTGGGAGCTGGTGGCCGATCATGAGTGCTTTTATCCCGACAGTCGGCCCGCCCCCGGCCAGTTGTCGCCGGCAGGGGTCTACATCCCCGGACTGGGCTGCAGCCTGTGGATTAGCGGATAAAATGCCCCGCTGGCCGCCCCGGGAGCACTGTTTATTACGCAAATATTGCCAACTGACGGGCGGATAACGGCACATTTCCAGCATCGCACTTGCCAAAGCGCATGCCGGGCATTTCAGTCGCCGTTCTCAACGTCCACCAACCCACACCCAATATGGCAGTCAAAGTAGCAATCAATGGTTTCGGCCGCATCGGCCGCCTCGTTTTCCGCGCACTCGTCGAGCAGGGCCTGCTCGGCAAGGAACTGGATGTCGTCGCCGTCGGCGACATCGTGCCCGCCGACAACCTGGCCTATCTCCTCAAATACGACTCCACCCAGGGCAAGTTCCAGGGCACCGTGTCGTCCAGGAAGTCCAGTCCGGACAAAGCCGAGGACGATGTGCTCGTGGTCAACGGCAAGGACATTCATGTCGTCAGCGCCAAGTCGCCCGCGGAGCTGCCGTGGGCCAGGTTCGGCGTGGATCTCGTGATCGAGTCCACCGGCCTGTTCACCGAGGCCGAGAAGGCCCGGGGCCACCTCACCGCCGGCGCCAAGAAGGTCATCATCTCCGCCCCGGCCAAGGGCGAGGACATCACCGTCGTCATCGGCGTGAACGACGACAAACTCGACCTCAGCAAGCATCACATCATTTCCAACGCCTCCTGCACCACGAACTGCCTCGCGCCGCTCGTCCATGTGATCCTCAAGGAGGGTTTCGGCCTCGAGGAAGGCCTGATGACCACCATCCATTCCTACACCGCGACGCAGAAGACCGTGGACGGTCCGTCGAAGAAGGACTGGAAGGGCGGCCGTTCCGCCGCGATCAACATCATCCCGTCTTCGACCGGCGCCGCCAAGGCCACCGCGCTCGTGCTACCCGAGGTCAAGGGCAGGCTCACCGGCATGTCGTTCCGCGTGCCGACCCCGACCGTCTCGGTCGTCGACCTGACTTTCAAGACCACCAAGGACACCTCGATCGTCGAGATCAACGCCGCGCTGAAAAAGGCCTCCGAGACCTACCTCAAGGGCATCCTCGGCTACACGACCGACGAGGTCGTCTCCAGCGACTTCATCCACGACAAGCTGTCGTCAATCTACGACGCCGGCTCGTCCATCGAACTCAACAAGCGCTTCTTCAAGCTCGTGAGCTGGTATGACAACGAGTGGGGCTATTCCAACCGCGTCGTCGACCTGACCAAGCAGATTGCCGCCAAGCTCTGATTCTAAAACCAACCACAGAGGCGCAGAGACACAGAGAAGAATTCAAGCTCTCTGTGTCTCAGTGTCTCTGTGGTTTTTCCTTTTATGCCTAAATTTAAGACCCTTCGCGACCTCAAGCTCTCCGGCCAGCGCGTGCTCATGCGCGTGGACTTCAATGTCCCGCAGGACAAGCAGACCGGCGCCATCACCAACACCCAGCGTATCACCGCCGCGCTGCCTTCGATCAAACATGCCCTCGAGCAGGGCGCGTCCATCGTGCTCATGTCGCACCTCGGCCGGCCCGACGGGCAGAAGAACGCCAAATTCTCGCTCAAGCCCGTCGCTGCCGAACTCGAGAAACTCCTCGGCAAGCCCGTGAGGTTCCTCGACGACTGTGTCGGCCCGGCCGTCGAAGCCGCCTGCGCGAAACTGGCACCCGGTACCGTGGTTCTGCTCGAGAACCTCCGTTTCCACATCGAGGAGGAGGGCAAGGTGAAGTTGGAGGACGGCACGTCCAGGAAGGCCGATCCCGCCGCAGTCGCCGCTTTCCGCGCCAGCCTCACCAAGCTTGGTGACGTGTTCGTTAACGACGCCTTTGGCACGGCGCACCGCGCCCATAGCTCGATGGTCGGTGTCTCCCTGCCGCAGAAGGCCGCCGGCTTCCTGATGGAGGCCGAGCTGAAGGCTTTCGCCGCCGTGCTTGATCACCCGCAGCGTCCGCTGCTCGCCATCTTGGGCGGCGCGAAGATCGCCGACAAGATTCCGCTCATCAACAATCTCCTCGAGAAGGCCAACGAGATCATCATCGGCGGCGGCATGGCCTTTACTTTCAAGAAGGAGATCGAGGGCATGACCATCGGCGACAGCCTCTACGACGCCGAGGGCGCCAAGATCGCCAAGGAACTCTTCGCCAAGGCTGCGGCCAAGGGTGTGAAGATCACGCTCCCCGTTGACTTCGTCCTCGCCGACAAGTTCGACGCCAACGCCAACACCAAGGTCGTGTCCGACAAGGAGGGCATCCCGTCCGGCTGGATGGGTCTGGACGCCGGCCCGAAGTCCATCGAACTCTACACCCAGGTCATCCTGCGGGCGAAGACCATCATCTGGAACGGCCCCTCGGGCGTGTTTGAGTTCGAGAAGTTCGCCGGCTCGACCAAGGCCATGGCGGCCGCCATCGCGCAGGCCACCGCGGCAGGCGCGACGACCGTCGTCGGTGGTGGCGACACCGCGACGGCGGCGAAGAAATTCAAGGTGGCGGACAAGGTCACGCATTGCTCCACCGGGGGCGGCGCCAGCCTCGAATTTCTCGAGGGCAAGGTGCTTCCGGGCGTGGCGTTCCTGGAACAGTAGCGAGCAGCGAGTAGTGGGTAGCCGGCATCCGGCTTCCCTGCCTGATTTTCTACTCGCTACTCACTACCCGCTACACACTACTTTTCTCTTATGATTCGCAGAAAAGTCATCGCTGGTAACTGGAAGATGAACAAGACGGCCGCCGACGGCGTCGCACTCACCAAGGACATCGTGGCCGAGATCGGTCGCGAGGCCACGGTGGACATGGTGCTGTGTCCGCCGTTCACCGCGCTGGAAAGCGTCGGCCGGGCGCTGGAGGGTCAGAGCATCAAGCTCGGCGCCCAGAACATGCACCCGGAGAAGAATGGCGCTTACACCGGCGAGGTCTCAGCGGAGATGCTGCGCGCGCACTTTGTCACCCACGTCATCCTCGGCCACAGCGAGCGACGCACGTATTTCGCCGAGACCGACGCCTTCATCAACAAGAAGGTTGTAGCCGCATTGGCCAACCAGTTGAAGCCCATCCTGTGCGTCGGCGAGACGCTGGCGGAGCGCGAGGCCGGCTCGACCCTCGCCGTTGTGCAACGCCACGTTGAGGGCGGCCTGCAGGGCGTCACAGCCGAGCAGATCACCAGTGTCACCATCGCCTACGAGCCGGTGTGGGCCATTGGCACCGGTAAGGTCGCCACCACGGCGCAGGCGCAGGAGGTGCACGCCTTTATTCGTGATCTCCTGATCAAGCTCTATGGTGCGCCGCTCGCGCAGAAGATCCGCCTCCTGTACGGCGGTTCCATGAAACCGGCCAACGCGGCCGAGTTGCTCGGCCAGAAGGACATTGACGGCGGGCTGATCGGCGGGGCCTCCCTCGAGGCCAGGTCGTTCATCGACCTCGTCAAGGCGGCGGATGCAGCCAGCTAAGAAAACTGTCTGCCTCTTCTGTCTGCTGCTCGGTGCCGGCAGCGGGTGGGCGACGGACCACCTGCTGGCCGAGCCCCATTGGGCGATTGAAGCGCGCTTTCCCGACCAGCCCAAGGCCGACGGCATCCTGACCCCCTCACCACAGGGCGATATTAAGGTGCAGCGTTTTTTCTGGGAGCAGGGCAGCGAGCATTATCTGCTCGCCCGGTTTGAATAT
>JAYUBB010000157.1:0-16607 GCA_043741015.1 Opitutaceae bacterium | reverse complement strand
TTTTCCCCGTGAAAGCCGGCGCGCTGGTGAACGAGCTCTACCTCGCGGCGGGAAGGAACGCGCTGTATGCCCGACAGGGCCGGGCCAGCGCCAACGATCACGCGGCGGAGACGAGAAAATTATTCCAACAATATCTCGATCTGAGCGGTTACTACAACGGGGCTTTCGCCAACGGCAAGTGGGCGCACTTCATGGACCAGCCCGTGCTGGGCTACACCACCTGGCGTGATCCACCGGTCAATAACCTCGACCACCTCAAGCTCGCCGAAGTGACGGTGCCCGAGTTCGCAGCCATGGGGGTGGCCGTCGAGGGCTCGGCTGCCGCGTGGCCCGGTGCAGCCGCCGATGCGCGCTTGCCGAGATTCGACGCCTTCAACCGCCAGCGCTATTTCATCGACGTGTTCAACAAGGGGAAGGCGTCGTTCGATTTCACGGCCACCTCGAGTGTGCCGTGGATCGTACCGGGCACCGCGACCGGCCGGGTTGGCTCCGACCAGCGCGTGTGGGTCAGCGTGGATTGGAGCAAGGCGCCCCAGGGAACAGCCACCGGCTCGATCAAGCTCGCCGGGGCCGGCACCGAGGTGATCGTGGCGATCGAGGCCTTCAATCCGACTGAGGTTACGCGTGACACTCTGCAGGGCTTCGTGGAAGGGCAGGGGGTCGTCTCCATCGAGCCTGAGCATTACACCAAGCGGACCGAGGCCGGGGAGAATCGCTGGGTAAAGATCGAGGACTACGGCCGCACGCTATCCGGCCTGCGGGCCGAGGGACCGGTGGACGCGCCCAGCGCGACCCCCGGCAAGGATTCGCCCTGTCTGGAATACCGAATGTATCTTTTCACTGCGGGACCGGCGGAGGTTGCGGCGACCACGGCGCCGACCCTGAATTTTTCCCCCGACCGCGGCGTGCGCTACGCCGTGTCGTTCGACGACGAGGCGCCGCAGACCGTCACACTGGTGCCGCAAGGCTATCAGGCGCGGAATGGCAACAGCGACTGGGAAAAAGCCGTCGGCGACAACGCCCGCTACGGCCGGTCGAAGCACAACATCGCGCAGTCCGGTTACCATACGCTCAAGATCTGGATGATCGATCCCGCCGTCGTGCTGCAAAAGCTCGTGGTGGATCTCGGCGGCTTGAAGCCCAGTTACCTCGGGCCACCGGAGAGTTTCCGCAGTCCGGTGCAATCCCTCCCGGTCGGCCGCAATTCCACCGCCCTGAGGGCGCCGTGGGAACTCAGTCCCGAGGAGCGCCAGCGCCTGCAGCAACTATCTCAGGAAGACCAGGCTGACATGCTGAGGCAGCTGGGCATCACGAAACTGCGTCCCGGGCGCAACGGCAACACGACGCCCGGCACACCGAACCCGGCGAATTATGATCAGGCTCGGGCCAATCCCTATCCTGACTGGCCGGAGCTGCTGACCCTGAAGAACGGCACCAGGATCACCACCGCCGGGCAGTGGTGGAGGCAACGCCGACCCGAGATCGTGGAGGATTTTGAACGCGAAGTCGTGGGCCGCGTGCCGGCCAACGTGCCCAAGGTCACCTGGCGAGTGGTCAGGACCGTCAACACCACGGTGGGCGGTCTGCCGGTCTTGGCGCGGCAAGTGATCGGGCATGTGGACAATTCGGCCTGCCCGGCAATCTCGGTGGACATCAAGCTGGCGTTGGTGTTGCCGGCGGACGCCACCTCGCCCGTGCCCGTCTTGACGATGTTTGGCTGGGGCAACATGCCCGACGAAGCGGCACCTCGTTTCCCGGGGATGCAGGAGCCGGCCGCACCGCCCTCGCCCGACCAGCTCATCGCCGCAGGGTGGGGCTACGTTTCGCTCAGCACGGCCAGCATCCAGGCGGACAACGGCGCGGGCCTCACCGAGGGCATCATTGGGCTGACGAACCGGGGTCAGCGGCGCTCGCCCGAGCAATGGGGTGCGCTGCGGGCCTGGGCGTGGGGTGCGGCCCAAGCGCTCGACTATCTGGAAACCCTGCCGGCTGTGGATGCCAGGAAGGTCGGCATCGAGGGCGTGTCCCGCTATGGCAAGGCCGCCCTGGTGACGATGGCCTTCGAGTCGCGCTTCGCGGTCGCGCTTATCGGCTCGTCGGGCGAGGGCGGCGTGAAGCCGCATCGCCGTGATTTCGGCGAGGCGGTGGAGAACCTCACGGGTTCCGGCGAGTATCACTGGATGGCGGGGAACTTCCTGAAGTATGGTGCGGAGGAATCGGCATACGGCCGCAAGGATGCCCGGGACATTCCCGTCGAGTCGCACCAGCTCATCGCGCTTTGCGCGCCGCGGCCGACCTTCATCAGCTACGGCATTCCCGAAAAAGGTGACCCCAATTGGCTCGACCAGCAGGGCAGCTACAGGGCGACGGTGGCGGCCGGCCCTGTTTTCCGGCTGCTGGGCGTCCGCGATCTTGGCGTGAAGGAGGACTACCGCGTCGCGCAAATGCCCCCGGTCAACACCGGCCTGCTCGAAGGCGAACTCGCCTGGCGCCAGCACGACGGCGGACATGAGGACCGCACCAACATGAGCTCATTCATCGGCTGGGCCAGCAAACTGCTCAAACACACACCGCCGGCACGGCCGGCCGATCAGCCGGTGATGCGCGGCGACCGCAATTCCCATCTCGCCCACACGGAACTGCTGGCCAAGGCGCGGGCCGGCGGGATCAGCGTCTATTTCCTCGGCGACTCGATCACACGCCGTTGGGGCGCGACCGACTATCCGGATTTTCTGGCCCACTGGAACCAGAGTTTCCACGGCTGGAACGCTGCCAATTTCGGCTGGGGTGCGGACAAGATCCAGAACATGCTGTGGCGCCTCCGGAACGGCGAACTCGACGGCGTCAATCCCAAGGTCATCGTACTCCTCGCCGGCACGAACAACGTCGGTCGCGACCCGGGTGGAGAGGCTAAGGTCGCCGATGTGACCCGCGGCATCACCGCACTGGTTGAAGCCTGCCACGAAAAGGCGCCCGGGGCCACGATCATCCTGATGGGCATTTTGCCCCGGAACGACGGCCCCGCCGTGATGCCCGCGATCGACCGGATCAACGCCAACCTGGCCCGCTTGGCGGACGGGAAATCCGTCCGTTTCCTCAGCATCAACGACCGCCTGGCCGACGCCAACGGCAAGCTCTTTGAAGGCATGACGGTTGATCAACTGCACCTCAGCCTGAAGGGCTACCAAGTTTGGGCCGACGCGCTGAGGCCCATCCTCCTGGAAATACTGGGCGAACCGGCGGCGACCGACACCGCTCCACCGCCCACGGGCGACCCGAGTGCCAAACCCAAGAACAGTTGATGGCACCATCCTTACCCCCATGAAACTCGGCCTCGGTCTCTACCGCCACATGCTCACGCCGGAAAACTTCGCCTTTGCGAAGCAGGCCGGCGCTACGCACATCGTGGCGCACCTGGTGGATTACTTCAAGGACGGCGGCCACGCCGGTCCGGACGACCAACCGATCGGTACCGATTGGGGCTGGGGTCTGGCCGGAGATGCGGACCGGCTTTGGACGCTGGATGAACTGACGGCGTTGCGCCGCAACGTCGAGGCGGCCGGGCTCACGTTGGAGGCGATCGAAAACTTCGATCCCGCGCACTGGCACGACATCCTGCTGGATGGCCCAAAGCGCGTCCGGCACATCGAAAACGTCAAGACGATCATCCGCCGGATGGGGCAGGCGGGGATTCCGCTCATGGGGTATAATTTTTCCATCGCCGGTGTGTCGGGTCGCACCAAGGGCAATTACGCGCGGGGCGGCGCGCCCTCCGTCGGGATGGAAGGCCCTTACGATCTGCCGATGCCGCACGGCATGGTCTGGAACATGGTCTATGATCCCAAGGCGCCTGCCGGCACGATTCCCTCCGCCACGTCGGAGCAGTTGTGGAGCCGGCTGGAGCGATTCCTGAACGAGGTGCTGCCGGTGGCCGAGGAAGCCGGGGTGCGGCTCGCGTTGCATCCCGATGATCCGCCCATGCCGACGATCCGCGGTCAGCCGCGGCTCGTTTACCAGCCGCGATTCTATCAGAAGGTGATCGACCTCAATCCCAGCCCGGCCAACCAACTGGAGTTCTGCATCGGTTCGCTCGCTGAGATGACCGAGGGTGATATTTACGAGGTCGTTGAACAATACAGCCGCCAGCATCGGCTCGGCTATGTCCACCTGCGTAACGTCCGTGACAAGGTGCCGCACTACAAGGAGACGTTCATCGACGATGGTGAGGTCGATATCTTGCGCGTCCTTGGCCTCCTTAAGCGCAATGGTTTCGAGGGTGTCATCATCCCCGACCACGCCCCGCAGATGAGCTGCGCCGCACCGTGGCACGCCGGCATGGCCTACGCGATGGGCTTCATCAAGGCCGGTCTACACTCTCTCAACAACAAATGAGCTCTCTCCCGGTCTTCTCTCTTCGTGGCGAAACGGCGTTGATCACCGGTGGTGGCACCGGCATCGGCCTGGCGATGGCGCAGGCCATGCATACCGCAGGTGCCCGCGTTGTGCTCGTGGGCCGGCGCGAGTCCGAACTCAAGGCGGCCGTCCAGAGCCTGGGCGCTGGCACCAGTTTCATCGTGCACGATATCACCCGGCTCAAGGAGGCCTCCGCTCTGGTCGAACGGGTGACGCGTGCGACGGGCCCGATCACTTGTCTGGTCAACAACGCCGGCATTCACCTGAAGAAATCAGCCTTGGAGACGACCGCGGATGATTTTCAGCAGGTTCTCAACACGCATGTCATCGCCGCCCATGCCCTGACCTGCGCCGTGGTGCCAGGCATGATTGAGCGCCGGCATGGCCATGTTCTCTTCACGGGGTCAATGGCCTCGCTTTTTGGGATTCCGGAGGTGATCGCCTACACGGCGGCCAAGGCGGCCATCGTCGGCATGGTCAAAGGCTACGCCACCGAACTCTCGCCGTTCGGAATTCGGGTGAACGCCATCGCGCCGGGCTGGATTGAAACGGAGATGTCCCGCAAGGCCCTGGAGGGTGATCCCACCCGCCGGGCCCGGATCATCAGCCGCACGCCGATGGCGCGGCTTGGTGAGCCAGCCGACGTCGGTTGGGCGGCCGTCTATCTGGCGTCCCCTGCCGCCAAGTTTGTCACCGGGGCCGTGCTGCCGATCGACGGCGGCGTCAGCATCGGTTTTTAGAGTGGCCTGCTTCGTGGCATAATGGTGGCAAAATCGATGGACGTGGCTTACGCTGCCGGCTTGTTGCTTATCCCCTTCAACCCCCGTCATGAAACTATCCCGCCTTACCGGCCTGCTGGCCGGCTGCCTCGCATTTGCCCTCTCGGTGTTCGCCGACTCGACCGTCGGACAATTCGCCCAGCACGCTGATATCGGCGCGCCTGAAATCCCCGGCTCGACCACTTACGACGCCTCCATCCAGCGATATCGCATGAGTGGCGCAGGCATCAATCTCTGGGGCGCGGCGGACCAGTTCCAGTATGCATCGAACAAACTCAAGGGTGACTTCATCGTCCGCGCCCGGTTCGAGTTTGTCGGTCAGGGGGTCGATCCGCACCGCAAGCTCGGCTGGATGGTGCGGCCAAGCCTCGACACGGATTCGGCGTATGTTGACGCGTGCGTGCATGGTGACGGGCTGACCTCGCTCCAATACCGCCGCACCAAGGGCGCGATTACCGAGCAGATCGTGCTGCCGGTCACCGGCGGCGACGTCATCCAGCTGGAGCGCCGGGGCAAGACCTACATCTTTTCCTCAGCCCGCTTCGGCGAGACTTTTGTCTCTCAGACGCTGGCCGACCTCGACTTGGGGGAGGAGGTCAACGTCGGCCTTTTCCTCTGCTCACACAATGCCAAGGTGAAGGAGGAGGCCATCTTCAAGGATGTGCACATCATCCTGCCACCCAAGGCCGGATATGTGCCCTACCGCGACTACATCGGCAGCAATCTGGAAATTCTCAACGTCCACACGGGCAAGCTGGAGACGGTTTACAGTTCGCCCGAGCAGTTCGAGGCACCCAACTGGCTGCCCGGCGGCAATGGCCGGACCCTGATCGTTAACGTCAGCGGCCCCGGTCCGAACAAAGGCCTGCTGAAGACATTCGATCTTGTGACCAAAACGCTCGCCCCGCTCGACACCGGCTTCGCCAATCACAACAACAACGACCACGTCCTGAGTTTTGACGGCAAGCAGCTCGCTATCAGCCACCACAGCGCCGACGACAACGGCCGCTCGGTCGTATACAGGCTGCCTTCGACTGGTGGCACGCCAGTGCGCGTCACGCCCAAGTCACCCTCCTATCTCCACGGCTGGTCCCCCGATGGAAAGTGGCTCGTCTATACCGGCGGCCGCAAGGAGAAGGCCGACGACAAGAGCGACAAATACGACATCTACAAGATCTCCGCTGATGGTGGCGAAGAGACGCGCCTCACCAACTCGCCCGGTCTGAGTGACGGCCCGGAGTTTTCCCCGGATGGCAAATACATCTATTTCAACTCCACCCGCACCGGCCTGATGCAGCTCTGGCGCATGAAGCCCGACGGCTCGGAGCAGGAGCAGGTCACCAGTGACGAATTCAACAACTGGTTCGCCCACGTTTCACCGGACGGCAAGTGGATCGCCTTCATCTCCTACGGTCAGGAGATAAAGCCCGACGACCATCCCTACTATCAGCATTGCTACCTCCGCCTCATGCCCATCACCGGGGGCAAACCGCGCGTGATCGCCTACGTTTTCGGCGGCCAGGGTACAATCAACGTGCCCTCATGGTCGCCAGACAGCACCCGGATTGCCTTTGTGAGCAACACCGACGGACTGAAATAGCGCACCCAAATCCTGTTTCTCGCAGTCGGCCAGGCTCCGGCCTTGCTTCCGAGCGCACCGGGGCTATCCATTCAACCATCAGTAAAGCGACAGAATCCCCAACCCCTGACTCCCATGAAACGCCTGATCATTGCCTTGTGCCTCCTTGCGTCCGTCAATCCGCTGCTCCGGGCGCAAAGCCTCAGTGCGGATGAAATCAAACGCGCCACTGACTACCTGAAGCAAACCCGCGACGGGGTCCTGGCCTCGACGAAGGGTCTTTCGGAGGCGCAATGGAACTTCAAGCCGGCTCCGACCCGCTGGTCGGTGGCCGAGGTGACCGAACACATCGCCGCCGCCGAGGACTTTCTCATGGGCATGATCCAGGAACAGGTGATGAAGGCTCCGGCCCGCACCGAGCCCACCGACCTCAAGGCCATCGACGACTTCGTGCTCCAGGCCATACCTGACCGCAGCAAGAAGGTGCAGGCCCCCGAACCGCTGGTGCCGTCCAACCGGTTCAGCAACCCCAAGGGCAGCCTGAAGCATTTCAAGGAAAGCCGCGCCAAGACGATCAAGTTCCTGAAGGAGACCAAAGATCTGCGCCAGCACGCCATCGACAGTCCGCTGGGCAAGAAGCTCGACGCTTACCAGTGGGTGCTCTTCATCTCGGCGCACAGCGAGCGCCACACCAAGCAGATCAACGAGGTGAAGGCCGACCCCGGCTTTCCGAAGAAATAAATTTCCCCGCGATTTTCCGGTGAAATTGCCGGCTGGGCGGGGAACTGAATCGACATTCCCCTCGTGCCAGGCTTCATCAAGCCCATGCGCCCATCCGCGTTTCAGGCAGGCTTTACCTGCGATGCAGACTTCCTGTTGAAGTGTCTGGTGCCGTTTGCGGCAGGGCTGTTCTTACTTACCGGATGTATGACGCCTTCGGGCAGCAGCCGGGCCGTCGCCACGCTCCAAGAGCACGTTCCCAGTCTGGCTGAATCCCCGGGGAACAAGGAAATCCGGTGTCACATCCAGATGATCGACGGAGTGGAGGCCGTGGCCAGTGACAAACTGCAGCCGGGACATCACCGGGTGATTGTGGCCCTGGGGAACCTGGAAAATGAACATGTCGGCGATGTGGACCTGCTCATCCCGGCCGCGAAGAGCTACCGTTTGAAGGCGGAGCAGAATGACGAGACGTTCACGCTATCACTCCTCGAGGAGGACACCGCCAAAGTGGCCGCAACCTCCACGGCATTGGTCAACCAGGTGATGAAGTTCCAGGTTTTCGTCATCCAGAAGTAATCGCCGCTGGCCGGCCCGACCTCAGGCCGTTCGGGCGTGGAAGCCCGGAAAGCGGCGGCTACAACCGCGGCACGGCGGGTTTCAGCGGCGGGGCCCAGGCGTTGGCGCCGGTGGTGTGGAGCCGGCGCCGGTAAACCTTGTCGTTGCACGTGGCGTAGAGCGTGTCGAATTTCTCGCCGTCGAACACGAGGTTGGTGATCCGGCCGTTGGGCGTGGGAATGATCAGGTTGACGCGACCGGCCTGGTCGCAGACCTGCACGCCGAGCCGCGTCGCAACGTAGAGGAGGCCGTTGACGTCGACTTTCATGCCGTCCGCAAAACTCTGGTCATCGGCATCCGTCTCGTGGAGCCAGTAATAGCGCTGTTTGTGCGCGAGGGTGCCGTCGGGTTGGACGACATAGCTGTAAACCCAGTGCGAACGGTAGTCGGCCACGTAGAGCAGCGACTGGTCGGGCGAGAGTGCGATGCCGTTGGCGTAGCGCAGTCCGGTATCGACCACTTGCTTCGTGCCGTCGGACTTGATGAGCCAGACCTTGCTTGCGTCGTTACTGGTGCCGCCCGGCGGATTGGTCACATAAAGATTGCCGTTGTGGGCGACGACAAGGTCGTTGCCCGCGATGCCGTCAGCAATGACGGTCACCCGTCCCGTGGCATCATAGGCGAGGATTTGCTGTGTGCCGGTGGCCACCGCGTAAAGCCGGCCGTCGGGACCGAAGGCCTGGCCATTGGCGCGCTTGCTCTCGGTGATGAACTCAACGGGTTTGCCGTCGGGCCCGAGCTTGTACGCCTTGCTGGCAGGGATGTCGGTAAAGAAGACCTCGCCCTTGGCATTGGTCGCTGCGCCCTCGGCCAGCTGATAGCCCTCGCCGACGAGTTGCCATCCTTCACCGGGGATGAGGAGCGGACCGACCCGTTCAGCCGGGAGGACCGCGGCCTTGACGGGCTGCGGCCAGCCCTGCCACAGCCAGCGGATGGCGTCGGGGAAGATCGCCGTGATCTGTTTGCCGCTGTGGCCGCCCTCGCCCCAGGCATGATTCACCTCATAGCCGGCATAGGT
Source organism: Opitutaceae bacterium (assembly GCA_043741015.1). Taxonomy (GTDB): domain Bacteria; phylum Verrucomicrobiota; class Verrucomicrobiia; order Opitutales; family Opitutaceae; genus Lacunisphaera. The sequence continues at coordinate 7,480 of JAYUBB010000157.1, read as the reverse complement.
CAGCGCGCGCTCCATCGTCTGATTGGCCATCCACCAGTCACCCCCATAGATGTTGAGGTCGCTGCTGCCGTCCTGCAGGAAGACGCGCAGAGGCTTCGGTTCGGTCTTGCGGATGAGAGCCGGGTAGCGCGCACCGCCGCGGAGATCGACATAAGTGCCGATGGCGCTCAGGACGCGCGTGAAGGCATCGGGCCGCTCCCACGCCGCCGTGAATGCCGTAATGGCGCCGCTGCTCTGGCCGGCGATGGCGCGATCGTTGCCGGAGTGGGAGAGGCGGATGGCGCGACCATCGGCGGTCTGCTTGTTCTCGACGAACGGCAGCAGCTCCTCGAGCAGGAAACGAGCGTAGGTGTCGCCCAAGCCGTCATATTCGAAGCTGCGGTTGAAGCGGTCGAGTGCGACGGCGGAATCGGCGGCCGGGACAAGGCCGGGTTTCACGAACACGCCGATGATCACCGGCAGTTCGCCGCGGGCGATGAGGTTGTCGAACACCACGGGCGCGTTGAACTGCACCCCGTCCTGGTTGACGTGGACGCAGGCGGGTTTCGCCGGGTCGTATTGGCGCGGGACATAGACGGTCACCTCGTGCACGGTGCCGGGGAAAATCTTCGAGCCGGTAAAGTCGAACTTGAGCAGTTCGCCCTGCGGCACGCCGGGTTGCACCACCGAATCGGGGTGCGGCAGATATTCATCGGCGGCGCGGATGGGCGTAACGGTGAGCGCGAGCAAACTGGCCAGCGAAAAACGAAGGGGCAGGTTCATGGGGTAATATTGGGATGAAAACAGCTTCGCCCCCGATTGTCACGGTTCGAGCCGGGCATGGAGGCCGACGAGGGCGCCAACGAAACCGCCGGCGGTCTGCGTGGTGATCACCGTGGCGTCGGCGTCGGGCACGAGAGTGCACCACTGGTCGGGTTTGAGCGCATAGGCAAAAGACAGCACCTTGTCATTGCCGGTGAGACGGAGCTCAATTTCCTTGGTTTCGGGCAGGAGTGCGGTGATCAGCGTTTCCGCTTTGGAGCCATTCCACTTCTCAACCACGGCGCTGAGACCGCCGGCGGTGCGGCGCACGGCGAAGTAATAGTGGTGGGTTTCGCTCTGGAAGGCGACGAGACCGGCGGAGGTGCCGATCGTTGCGGGGACTTGCAGCTTCGTGGTGGCGTCAAATTTCGCGTGTTGCAGCCGGTGGCCGAGGAAAGACGGGTTGCCGGTGCCGGAAAGCAGGTCGGCGCGCGGCGTGAGACTTAGCTGGCCGTTGGTCAGAGTCCACCAAGTCTCCTTCGGGGTGCGGAGCATGAGCCAGAGTCGCGAGAGAACAGGCTGCTCAAACTCGTCATGCCACGTGAAGTTGCCGGTGAGCGGGACTGCCGGAGCTGTCTCGACATTGGCTTTGCTGGGCGAGCGTTCGACAGAGCGAACACGTTCGCCGGGCGGCAGGATCAGCGGCCAGCCATCTTCGGTCCACTTGACGGGGAGCAGGAAGGTCTCACGGCCGGTGGCGTAGTAGCGTCCTGCGAAAGGCCTGCAGGCGAGGAACACCGACCACCAGTTGCCGTCGGGACCAATAACGAGATCGGCATGGCCGGTGGTGGTGATGGCCTGTGGCACCGTGCCGTCGAGATCGCGCTGGGTGAGGATGGGATTTTTGTCCCAAGGGACAAACGGTCCGGTGGGCGACTTGCCGCGGAAGATGACCTGTGAGTGGTTGTCTTCGGTGCCGCCCTCGGCGCAACACAGGTAATACCAGCCGTCGCGCTTGTAGAGATGGGGGCCCTCGACCCACACGGGTTTTTTCGCGAGAGCGACGCCGCCGTTGACGAGGACGGAACGTGAGCCGACGAGCTTTTTGCCGGCGATGTCAAACTCCTGCACCCAAATGGCGCGGTGGCCCTGATAGAGGGGCTCGCCGGCAGGGGCCCCATTGTTGACCATCCAGGCGCGACCGTTGTCGTCAAAGAATAGCGAGGGATCAATACCCTCAAAGTTAAACCAGACGGGGTCGGACCATGGGCCGGCAGGGTTGGTGGCGGTGACGAGAAAGCTGCCCCCGGCATCGACCATGGTGCAGACGATGTAGAACACCCCTTCGTGGTGGGTGATAGCGGGAGCGAAAATGCCGCGCGAGACACCGAGGCCATCGTAGTTGAGCTGGGTGGGCCGGTCGATGACGTGGCCGAGCTGGGTCCAGTTCACCAGATCGCGGCTGTGGAAAATCGGGATGCCTGGAAAATGAGCGAAGGAGGAGTTGATGAGATAGTAATCGTCACCCACGCGGCAGATGCTCGGGTCGGGATAATAACCGGCGAGGATGGGGTTGCGGTAGTGGCCGGCGGGCAGCGGTTGCTCGAAGGCCGTGTCCCGTCCGGTGTAGGTGAAGAAGTCAAAGGCGACAGGTGCGGGCGTGGCAGCTTGAAGGCAGGTCAAAGCGACCAGACCAAGGACGGGAGTGGGAAAGCGAGGGGTGGGATTCATTTGGCGGCGGGAGCGTGGATGTTAAAGCGGCCGCCGGTTTGGAGCAGGCCGAGGAAATAGAGCAGGCCATTGTAGTAGCGCCATTGGCCCGAGGGGAGGGGCGCGTCCCAGAGGTCTTGGACAAAAGGCCGGGCAAGTTCGGAGTCGGCGGCTTGGCCCGCCACGGCGGCCATGGCGATCAGGCCGAGGGAGGAATTCTGGGATAGTGGTTTTCCGTCTAGGGTGAACTGGTTGGGGAGTTCCGGAGTGTGCGATTGGAGGAAGCGCAGTACGCGATTGCTCTGCTCGATTTGCCACGGGTCAACTTTCCACCAGGCATAGTCGAGTCCGACGTTGGCCAGGGTGCGCCATGCATCGTAACGGAAGTCAGTTTTGCCTGCGCCAAAAACTTTCCCGGTGAAGGGCGAGCCGTTGAAGTGGGCATATTCGGGCATGAGACCGGTGACGGGATGGGCGGCCTTGTGAAAGAAAGCCCGGCTTACATTGGCGGCTTCGGCCCAGAAATTTCGATCACTGGGGTTGTCAGACCAGCGGGCCCACAGTTCGTAGAAGGCGGGCAGGTGATAAGAGGGGTCCGTAAAACTGCTGGCTTCGGGATTGGGCACGAACACGACCTGCTTCATCTGGTGATTGAAAATGCTGGTGACCTCGGCGGTGCCCTGCTTGTGCAGCATGTCGCGCAGAATGGCCTGGGCCTCGGCACCGTAGTTGAGGATGCCCCCGCCGTTGCCCCAGCGGTGGGAGGCGAAGAACAGCGCCATGGCAAACCACTCCTCGCCGTCGCTGGCGGAGCCGGGATCAAGCTGGGTGCCGTCGAACTTGCAGTGCCAGGCGAAGTAGCCGCGGCGAGGGCCGTCGGCGTGGCGCATGAATTTATTCGCCCACCTCCACAGTCGGTCGAACTCGGCTTTTCTGTCCAACTGCACGGCCAGCATCATGCCGTAGGACATGCCCTCGGAGCGGACGTCATTGCTGCCGAGATCGGCGATGTAAGCCAGGTCCGTTCCCACCGGGTAGTAGATCCTCTGGGTGTCATCGCCGGCGAAGAAGTGCCGCCACGCGGTGTCGATCTTCGCGTCGAGCTCGGCCTCGGACTTGCCGAGGAGCTCGTGGAAAAGATTACGGGTTTGCGGCGCGGCCCCGCCCAGCGTGGCGAAACCCAGCAGCAGCGGGAGGAGACGGAAGAGTTTCATGGCGGGTGGGACAGCCCGCAGGGCCGGAGGTTCAGGTGTCGCCGAGGGCCTTGCGGCGGCGCTCGGCGAGTTCGGTGGACATGGTCAGCGTGGTCTGCTTGTTCAGTCCGCAGGCGGCGACGGAGAGTACGCAGCCCACGAAGAACAGGCCGACGACGATGCTGGAGCAGGCGCGGAAACCGGCGATGGCGTTGGGCGCGTCGGGCAGGTGGGTGTCGTAACCGAAGAAACCGGAGAGGATCCAGAGCAGACCGGCCGAACCCAGGGCCAGGCCGGACTTGAGGGAGAAGCCGATCGTGGCGAAGACCATGCCGGTGAAGCGGCGGCCGGTCTGCCATTCGGAATAGTCGGCGGCGTCGGCATACATGGCCCACATGATGGCGCAGGTCGGGGCATAGACGATGGAACCGGAGACGGCGAGGAAGACCATGCCCCAGGTGGCAGTGGGTGGCAGCAGATACATCGCAAAGGCGTTCAGGGCCGCGAGCGAGAAGCAGGCGAGGGCAACATTCTTCCGGCCGAATTTCTGGGAGAGGCCCCCCGAAAGCATGATGAAGAGGATGGTGGTGCCGGTGCCGATCATGTTGACGATGCTGTTGAAGACATCGGCGGCATTGGTGGCGGTCTCGCGGGTGCCATGGAGGATATAGCCCATCCAGTCGGCGAGGGTGCCGGTGGACGCGGCGTCGGGCGTGGTCATGCCGAGTTTCTGGACCCAGTCGAACATCGCGCCCTTGTCGGCATAGTGATGGTAGTAGTTGTAGTGGGCACCTCCGCGGAAGGTGAGCATGGCGAAGTGGAAACCCGTGTAGATGAACAGGGCGATCCAGGGGCCGTTCTTCAGCAGATCGCTGAAGTCCTGCTTGGGCGAAGATTTGGTTTCGACGACGGGCCGGATGCGCTCCTTGGTGGTGAAGAACGTCACGAGAAAGAGGACGAAGCAGAGGACCGCCCAGATGGTCATGGTCATCTGCCAGCCGTGCTGGCGGTCGGAGCCGACGGCGAACTTGGCGACGAGCGGAAGCGTCAGGCCGCCGACGATGAACTGGGCGATGTTGGCCGAGACGAAGCGGTAGGAATTGAGCTTGGTGCGCTCATTGAGGTCGGCCGTCATGACGCCGCCCAGGGCGGAATACGGCATGTTGTTCATCGAGTAGAGCGTCATCAGGACCGTGTTGGTGATGCCGGCGTAGGCGATCAGCGCGCCCATGCTCCAGCCCTGCGGGGTGGTGTAGGCGAGGATCATGACCACGGCCCACGGCAGCGAGGTCCAGAGGATCCAGGGGCGGAACTTGCCCCAGCGGGTGTTGGTGCGGTCGGCGAGAATGCCCATGATGGGATCGAAGGCGGCGTCCCACAGGCGGGGCCACAGCAGAATCGCGGCGGCGGTGCCGGAGGAGAGGCCGAAGACGTCGGTGTAGAAGCTCGTCTGGAAGAGCACCATCGACATGAACACGAAGTTCGCGGCGGCATCGCCGGCGCTAAAGCCGGCCTTCTCGACGAAGGAGAGTTTTTGGGAATTATCGGTCATGGGGTAGGGATAAGGGGGCTATTCGCGCAGCCAGAGCCAGGCGGTGACGCCGCGGGGGTAGTAGCGGCTGCCGCAGGAGAGACCGGAGTCGCTGCGGATCTGGTCGCACAGGGCGTCGCGACCACAGCCGGGAGTGCGCTGCCAGTCGGCGTGCACCCGCTCGGCGGCGTGGGCGGCGGTGGTCATGGCCTCCGGGAAAAGCATGCGGACAACGTGCTGGGCGATCGCGATCTTGGAGAACCAGGTGTTGGTGCTCGTGCTGCTCATTTTCCAGCCGCCACTCGCGGCGTCGAGGCAGACGCCTGGTTGCAGGGCTTGGGTGATGTGCTGGCGGAGTTGCTGGAAGAGCGGGGCGAAACGGCCCCGGGGGTCGGTGGCGTCGGTGTAGCCGAGGAACAGCGGATAGACGAAACCCTCGACGGCGGGCAGGATGCGGGAGTGGTTGCCCTGCTCGAACACGGCCGGGAAGAACCCGGTGTCGGGCTCGAACTTCGTGGTGAGGGTGTGCGCGAGCAGGTCGGTGGTGGCGCGGGCATCGGCGGCCGACTTCGGGTCGCCGAGCCGGGTGAAGGCCTTTTCCAGGAGCACCCAGGCGCCGAGCGTCTTGACGGCGAGGTAGAGGTTGTTGCGCGCCAGCCCGAGGCTGACGTCGAGGCTGTCGTAGGTGGTGATTTCCGACCCACGGCCGCAGCGGGCGGAATCGTGCTTCAGAATGCCGTCGCGTTTCTTCGGATCGGGGTCGTCCCGCCGGTGCAGGCTGTCGGCGCAGGCAAGGAGGATTTTCCTGTTCGCCTTGAGCCAGGCCAGGTTGCCGGTATGCTCCGCGTAGGTGACGGCCGTGAGCACCCAGTTAAGCAGCTGCTCCATGGTCATGTGCGAGAAGCAGCCATCGATCTCGTCGCACTCGTAGCTGGAGCGTCCGGGCGGCGTGAAGAAGTCGTTCACGCCCATGTCGTGCGTGAAGGAGAGCCCGAGCTGATCCGTATACGAGTAGCGCTTGACGAAAAGATCGAGGGTGTCGCGCACGGCCCACGGCTGCCAGGCGAGTTCGAAGAACACATGGTCCACCGTGAGATCAAAGGTGTTGATCATGCGGTATTCGCCCTCGTTGACCACCCACAGGGGCTTGCCTTGGTGCCAGAGGAGTTGCGTGCTGCCGAGGTAGCTGTGCACCGACTGGGCGATGAGGAATTGCTGGTCGGCGTCGAGCTGGCACTGCGCCAGCTCGCGGTCGCGCTGCGCGGCGAGTTTCTCGTAACGGCGATAGTCGGCGAGGCCGTGGACGAGGACGTCCTCCAGGTCGCGGAAGACCCGGGTGTAGGCGTAGCTGGCGGCGAGGCCGGTGGTGATCGGGCCAGCGGCATAGAAGCCGAGGACGAGCGGGAAGCGCTTCCGCTGGCCAGCCGGCACGCTGAAGATGAGGGCGGTTTCGCCGGCGATGACGAGCAGGCCGCGGTAGTCGCGGAACTTCGGGGCGAGCACGTCGAACCCCTGGCGCAGTCCGATGCCGCGGCCGGGCTTGGTCGCGTAGCCGAACTTGCCGCCGCTGGCGAAGCCGGCGAGGGCGGCGTTCGTGTCGCCGAGCGGACGCAGCGTGTCGTCGCCGTGGCCGACACCGAAGATCAGCTCGACCGGCGCCGTGCCCGCACGGTTGTCATACTCGATCCAGCCGGTGATGAGGGGGGCGAGATGGAAGCGGGCCGCGGCTTTTTTCATCTTTGCCGGATCCGGCACTTCACCGAAGGGGGAAAGGAGGGAAAAACCAAAGCGCGCCTGGTCGGCCCGCCAGGTGTCGCTCGCGAGGCCGAGCGTGCGCTGGTAGGCGGCGGGGCGCAGGGCGGTGAAGCCGCGCGGCGGGGCGACTACGGTGGTGTCGCCGGTGAAGGCGCCTTCCTGCGACTGGGGCGGGGTGAGGAACGGCAGGAGCTGCCATTCTGAGGCCGGGCCATGGCGGAAGCCCACGTAAACGTTCTGCTTCGCGGGGCCGCGCAGGGACTGGCCGAAGCCGCCGGGGGCGTCGACCAGGCCGATCGTGAAGCTGGCGAAGGCGCCGAAGGGCGAGTGCTGGACGTGGTAACTCTCGCCGGAAGCCGGCGCGGCTGGGGTGGGCATGAAGGGCAGGGAGTCGCGGGGGTGGAGTGACGAGGTCACCCGACTCCCTGCACCCAGGAACGAGTACCGGACATCAGCCGTGCAGATACTGCATCAGCAGATTTTCCAGATATTCCTGTTTGCCGGAGCGGGGGGTGGGCTCGCCGAGTTTGGTGAGGACGAGTTTCTCGAG
>JAYUBB010000156.1:0-1590 GCA_043741015.1 Opitutaceae bacterium | reverse complement strand
CCAGCCCGGTTTGCCACCGGGCTTTGTTATTTGTACTGGTCGCGCTGGCCGCTTCGGTCGCGGTGGCGCAATCCGACAAATACAACCCACCTATTGACCGCGGTGCGCCGGGCCGGGCGGACCAAACTGAAGGCGCGCGCATTCTCGCCGACTTCCGCCAGGCGAGTATTGCAGGGGATTACTGGCTGGCCTTTGAGCTCCGGGTCATGCCCCGCCATGGCACCGAGCGAACCGTCGCGGGTACCCTCCTGGGCAGGCGCGGTGTCTCTGGCCCGCTCTCCCGGCTCAACGTTGGTGGACAAAACTGGTTGATCGAGTCCGGCCCGCAGCCCGGGGCCTGGACCGGCGCGACGGCGGAGCCGGCACCGGCCACCGCCGGGCAAGCTGTGGCTGATTCCGGCCTGACTGTCTTCGATCTGCAAATGCCGTTCCTCTACTGGACCGACTTCACTTACGAGGGACAGGCCAGGGTGCGGGGCCGGCCGACCCACAGTTTCATCCTCCGGCCACCGCCGGGTTACGTTCCGCCTCGGCCCGGCCTCACCGGGGTCCGCGTGCTCATCGACGCCCAATTCCAAGCCATGGTGCAGGCCGAGCAGCTCGGGGCGAAGGGTGCGGTCGAGAAGACCTTCGCGCTGCTCGACCTGAAGAAAGTGGGCGAGCAGTGGCTGGTGAAGACCATCGACGTGCGCGACCTGCGCAGCCGGGACAAAACCCGCCTGACCATCACCGCCGTCGCGCTCAACCTGAGCCTGCCGGTGGAGACCTTTGCCCCAAGCAACCTGCTCACCGCGCCTCCGGCAGTCCCGGCGGAGAAAATTGTTCGTTTCTGAGGTGAGCCCGTTGACCCCAGCCTGCTTGCGCGAACCTCTTGAGGTCGCCCGTTCCTTCCGTTAGAGAAGATACCCATGCCCGACAAGGCCGCCCGCCCGTTTCCCCTCCAGCTTGAAGTCGAGCTGCTCGACCGGTTGAGCGAACCCGTGCGTGAAGGCCGGGCGAAGTCCGTCAGCGAGATCATCCGCACCGCCTTGGAACGCTACGACTTTGCCAACATCATCGTCATGCGCCCGGCGCAGTTGGTTATTTCTGTCCGCCTGACGGCGGAAATCCGCCGCAACCTGAAGCAAATTTCCCGGGCCAAGCACACCAGCGTCGGCCAGCTGGTGCGCGCTGCCGTCGAGGCCTACCTCCCCCAGTTGGAGTCGGGCGCCGTGGATCAATTGGAGATGCCGATCACGCCACCGCCGCGAGTGGCCGAGTCGGTCCGCGCGCCGCGGGCAAAGCGAACCAGGCCGGTCCCGAAAAGCCGCCCGAGGAAACGCGCGAAGAAGCGTTAAGCGGTATCGTGGTAGCTGTACTGCTCGCCTATGACATCCACCGCCACAACGGTCGGCTTGCCTTCGTTTCAGGCGGCCCTTTAGTCCTGCCCCGCACCTACCCATGAGCAGCACACCGCATCCTTTGTCCGTCTGGGCCCGTAACGTCTCGCCTTCGCCGACCCTGGCCATCGACGCCAAGGCCAAGGCCCTGCTGGCCGCCGGCGAGGACGTCTGCAGCTTCGCCGCGGGCGAGCCCGACTTTGATACCCCG
>JAYUBB010000155.1:0-5470 GCA_043741015.1 Opitutaceae bacterium | reverse complement strand
GAAATTCACGGCGGTCAGCCTGAGCGAGTTGATCGCCGCCGCGCTCGACGACCTCAGCGCCCAGCCCGGGGAAAATGAGTTGAAGGTGGAGCAGGACTGCCCGCCGGATCTCTGCATTGCCGGTGAAAAATGCTACACGGCGCTCATCCTCCAAAACCTGCTGGAGAACGCGCGGAAATACAACCGGCCGGGCGGGAGCATCCGGATCGCCGCGCGCGCGACCGCGGAGGGCGTGAGCCTGACCATCGGCAACACGGCCTTGCGGCCGATCCCGGCGGACGCCCGGGAGCACATCTTCGAGCGGTTTCATCGCGGCGGCCTGGGCGAAAACGTTCCCGGTTACGGTCTCGGGCTGAACCTGGCGCGGGAACTGGCCCGCATCCATCACGGGGATCTGCGCCTGATCCGCTCGGATGAGGCCTGGACGGAATTTGCCGTGAGTTTTCGCTCCGGCGCCCAGCCCGCGAATCTGCCGACATGAAAACCCGGGCATGCATCATGGGTGTGGCGGTGGGGGTGGCCCTGAGTACGGCCAGCCTGGCACAAGAGTGCCTTGAACGGCTGTCGGACCGGCTCAATTACAGCACGGCGGACGGCCAGCTGCAGCTCAGGCTGAGCGGGACGCTCGAACTGGAAGGTTATGCCATCTCCGATCCGGTCGCCGATCTGGTTTCCGGCGGCGCCGATACTTTTATCAATCCGCGGCTCAGCGTCTACCTGGATGCGCAGCTCGGCGCGCGCGGGTATTTCTTCGCGCAGGGCCGGATCGACCGGGGCTTTGATCCCTATTATCCGGAAAAGGAAACCGAGGTGCGCCTCGACGAATATGCGGTGCGGCTGGAACTTTCGGAACCCGGGACCGGCCGGCTTTTCCTGCAAGCAGGCAAGTTCGCCACGGTGGTGGGCAGCTGGACGAAGCGGCACGCGGCTTGGGACAATCCGTTCATCACCGCACCGTTGCCCTACAATAACCTCACGGGAATCTGGGATGTCGTCCCCGTGCCCTCGGTTGACGTGCTGCTGGCGTGGGCCCATGTGAGTCCGGTCGGATCCGCCCAGGCCGTGCTGGCCGATAAAAAATTCCGTCTGCCGATCATCTGGGGGCCGGCGTATGCCCAAGGGGTGGCGGTGGCCGGCAAATGGGGCCGGGTGGAATACGCCGGTGAGGTGAAAGCGACGGGATTGTCTTCCCGGCCGGAGCGGTGGAAAGATGGGTTCTCCGGCGCGGAGCAACCGGCAGTGAGTGCGCGAGTGGGCTACCGCCCCGGTCCTTCGTGGAACGTGGGTTTCTCGGCCAGCAGCGGCGAATATCTGGATCGGTCACCGCATCTGAGAATCCCCGCGGGTTTGGACCGGCATGACTACCGGCAGATCGTGCTGGCCCACGACCTCAGCTATGCCTGGCACCATTTCCAATTCTGGGGCGAGGTTTATGCGGCCCGCTTCAAGATACCGCGGATCGCGGACGTGGACACGGTGGCTTACTACTTGGAGGCGAAATACCGGTTTACACCGCAGTTTTCGGGCGCGGTCCGGTGGAATCAGCAGTGGTTTGACGACGTGACCAACCGTGCCGGGCAGACGCTGGGCTGGGGGCGGCAGACTTGGCGCATCGATGTGGCTCCGACTTACCGGCTGACGACCCAGGTCCAGCTGAAGCTGCAGTATAGCCTCCAGCATGACCGTCCGGCCCGGGAACGATACACCCAATCACTGGCGGCGCAGCTGACCGTGCGTTTCTGAAAGGGCCACACTGCCAGGTGGCAGGCCGCTGGGAGCGGGAAAAGTAACAGCTTGGTTACGGTATACTTATTTTGAGCCGGCGGGTTCGAGCCTATCAGTTGGGCAGCACAATTCCCTCCCTATGCCGCTGCCCAGCCAATCCCCCCGGTGGTCTTTCCCGGCCCTCTGCCTCGCCACGATGCTGCTCTTTCTCGCGCCGCGGCCAAGCCGGGCCGAGACCACGGCCGCCTACAAGTATCAGGACTATCAGGAATCCGGCGGTCGCATCAGTGTGCGCGCCCACTACGGGCTGATCGAGCAGACGCTCGGGACCGAGGCCAGGTTGAAAATCACCAGCGTGATCGACACCATCGCGGGAGCGACCCCGACCGGCGAACCGGCCGACCCCGCGACCGGCCAGGTCCCGCTGACGGTCATGCATGACCGCCGTAAGGCGTGGACCGCGGATTTTTCCCGGCAATTCGGCGCCACCAATGTCGCGATCGGCGCGGCGAACTCCCGGGAGAGTGATTACGTCTCCACGGGTTTTTCCCTGAATACCCTGACTGATTTCAACGCCAAGAACACCACGCTCCTGGTCGGCCTCGCGGGCACGAATGATGACGTCAAGGTGTTCTACCAATCCGCGTGGGCGTCCAAGCGGACGTTCGATGCCATTATCGGGGTGACGCAGTTGCTCGATCAGAACACGTCGCTCGTGCTGAACGCCTCCTTCGGCACCGCCTCGGGATTCCTCAATGATCAGTACAAGCTCATCCGCAAAAACACCGAGTTGCTGCCCGGGATATTCCTGCCGCTGACCTTCGCGGAAAATCGCCCCGACCAGCGGGACAGGTGGATCGCGTATGCGGCGGTCAATCACACGGTGGAAAACCTCAAGGGCGCGGTGGAGGCCAGCTACCGGCTTTACCATGACACCTTCGGCATCACCAGCCACACCCTGGCGGCCACCTGGCTGCAACGTTTGGGCGACCAGGTGATCCTGGCCCCCAGTCTGCGTTTCTACCGGCAAAACGCGGCTGATTTTTACCGCGTCAGCCTCGATGGCACGACCATCAATCCCGGCTCGAGGCCGAATCCCGCCGGACCGTTTTTCTCGGCGGACTACCGGTTGGCTAAATTCAACAGCTGGACCTACGGGCTCAAGCTCGTCTGGACGCCCAAGCCCTCCTTCCAAGCCGACGTGGCCTGGGAAAGTTACCGGATGGAAGGCCGGGACGGCATCACGTCCAAGAGCGCGTTTCCCACCGCCGGCATATTCACCGCAGGGTTTCGGGTCGCCTGGTAAACCTGCGCCAACCACCCCGAACCACCCGCTCCGGAGCCCCCCAGCATGATCGCCACCATGGATCCACCAGCATCCACCACTCCCCGGATCTCGTCATCGGGATCGGGCGGAGCCGGCTTGCGTTGCCTGGCGTTCAAGGCCCTCGGCACCCAGTGCGAGGTTCAATATCAATCGAGACAGGCCGGGGCCGCGCCAGCCTTTGAACAGGCGGTGCGCGAATGGGTGGTGAATTTCGAGGCGCGTTATTCCCGCTTCCGGCCCGACAGTCTCGTTTCCCGCATCAATGCGGCGGCCGGCCGGGCCTGGACGGATATCGATCGGGAGATGGAGGACATGCTCGATGTCTGCGCGAGTGTGTACGCAGTGACCGGCGGCATCATCGATGCCACGGCCGGTCCGTTGCTGCTGCTGTGGGATTATCATCAGCCTGCACCCGTGCTGCCGAACGCCGCCCAGGTGGCGGTCGCCCGAAGCCTGGCTGGCTGGCAGCTGGTCAAGCGCGAGCCGGGCCGCGTTTTTCTGCCCAAGGCTGGCATGCGGCTGGATTTTGGCGGCTGGGGCAAGGAGTGGGCGGTGGACGCCGTGGCCCAGCTGGCGATCCAGCACGACATACCACATGCCCTCGTCGATTTCGGTCACGACATTCGCTGCATTGGCACGCCCCCGGACCGTCCCGCCTGGCATGTCGGACTCGAGGATCCGTTTTCGCCCGGGGCCCACCACGAGTCCGTCGCACTCCGGGCCGGCCGGGGCATCGCCTCCTCCGGGGATTATCTCCGGGGCTTCACCCTCGGGGGGCGGCGCTATGGCCATATTGTCGATCCCCGCACCGGGCAGCCGGTCGCGCATGGCTGCAAACAGGTCACGGTGATCGCCGACACGTGTTTTCAGGCCGGCCTGCTTTCCACCACGGCCTTCGTGCTGGGTTCAGAGGCGGGACTGGCCTTCATCCATCAATTTCCCGGTGCGGAAGCGCTGATCATCAGCGAATCCGGCCGGGCCGAAACCCGGGGATTCTGGAATCATGTCGTCACGCCATAACCTTCAAGCCCTCCTTTTCGCCGGACTGCTGCTGGGCGGTGGCGCGCCATTGCTCCAGGCGCAGCTTGGCGTGGGCGACCAGCTGCCGGACTGGACCGGACAGGCGTTGGAGGGACAGCTGCCCGATGTGCGGGATCGCGTCCTGCTCGTGGATTTCTGGGCCTCGTGGTGCGACTCGTGTCAGGCTTCGTTTCCCGGGCTGGCCAGGATTCATCAAGCATATGCGGCTCGCGGAGTCACGCTCGTGGCCATCAGCGTGGACCGGAATCCGCGGGCCTACGAAACGTTTCTCAAAAAGCAGGCCCCGCCCTTCGCCACCGTGCGGGATGCCCGGCAGGAATACGTCGCGCTGGTGCGCGTCGAGACGATGCCCACCAGTTTTGTCGTGGGGCGGGACCGCCGGATCCGTGCCGTATTCAGCGGCTACCACGGGGAGAAAACATCGGAGGCAATCCACGCCGCCCTCGATGCCGCGCTGGCCGACACCTTAACAAAATGAAATCACAAAATATTCTGCGCCTTGGCCTCATCATCCTTGCCATCGGGGCCTCGCTTCTGGGCACCGGCTGCGCTACCCAGCCCGTGCAGTCCTGGCAGCGGGGGACGCTGACCGACTACACCATGCGGCCGGATCGCGATCCGCTCGCCACGGCGATGGCCGAGCACACGTGGTTCTCGCGCGAAGCCAGCGTGGGCGGCCGCGGTGTCGGAGGCAGCGGGTGCGGCTGCAATTAATCATCACTTATTTAACCCAAAAGGTCCGCCATGAATACACTCACATATAAATTATCCCGCCGGTTCGGTTCCCTGCAGTTCTCCAGCCTCATGCTGATCACGCTGCTGCAACGCACGCCGATGCTCCGCCTGCTGGTGTCGGCGGATTCCCTGTGGTTGCGCTCGTCGCTGGGCCACGTGCTGCGCTCCAGCGCGCTGGTGGCAAGTGCCCTGGGGCTGGTCGACACGCTGGCGGGAGCCACCACTTTTAGCACCAACCCCGCGAGTCCCGCCGCCGCGACGGTCGGAACACCGTTTTCCGGGGCCTTTGCCCTGACCGGTGCCAATGCTCCCACCGCTTCCTACACCATCAGTGGCCTGCCACCCGGATTGACGGTGCCCGGTGCAACGATGTCCGGCTCCGATTTGCTGCTCGATGCCTCGACCGGCACGATCTCCGGCACCCCAACCACGGCGGGGAGTTTTGCCGTCAGCATCACCGCCTGGAAAGGACCCGGCGGCACGAGCTTCAGCATACCCAATACCTATACCATCAACGTTACGGATGGCACGACCACGGCCCCCTCAATCACGACGCAACCGGCCAACCAGAGTGTTACCGCCGGACAGGCCGCCTCGTTTTCCGTGACCGCCTCGGGCACGGCCACGCTCACCTACCAATGG
>JAYUBB010000154.1:0-16689 GCA_043741015.1 Opitutaceae bacterium | reverse complement strand
CAAAGTCGAAGGTGATGAGCTCACTGATCCGCGTGTCGAACCAGGTCGCGCTCAGCACGCCCTTCTTGTCGGCGAGGAAATAGTCCACTCCGGCGTCCCAACCGCGCGCCTTCTCGGGCTTCAGGTTGGGATTGCCCACATAGTAGGGATTCTGGCCGTAGAGATCGAGAAAGCTCGGCGAGCGGAACGCCGTGCCGTAGCTGGTGCGCAGCTTCCAGCGCGAGTCCGCCGAGAGCCACGCCGCCGTGGCGCGGCCCGTCGTCGCACGACCGAAGGTGTCGTGGTCGTCGCTCCGCAGACCCGCCGTCAGGTAGACGTGCTCCACTGGGGTCCATTCGTCCTGCACAAACAGCGCGAATAACTTCTGGCGCTCGTTGATGTTGCCGAAGCCCGTGTTGCGGGTCGTGTTCAGCTCGGCCGTGACGCCGCCGGTGATCTTGTGCTGCTCGTTCGCCGTGTAGGTGCTCTGCCAGTCGAGCACCGCGCGGCGGTTCTTCACGATGGTGGACGAGGTGCCGTCGAACGACACATAGCGCCGGTCCTGCCCGCCCATCACGACCTTGCTGCTCAACTCCGGCGAGGACGTGAGCTCGGCGAAAACGGTCGCGAGCTGGTTGTTCTCCCGTTCCTCGTTGTCCGGATCGTTGGCGCCGTAGCCGATCCTCGCGCCCGGCGAGCCATAACGTCCGACGAAGCCGCGCCATGTCGCCCCGACTGCGACCTTGCCGGAGAGCTTCCGGTCAAGGCGGAATTCATAGGTGGTGCTGTCGAATTTATTGTTCACGCGCTCGTTGTCGGTATGGCCGCCGGAGATCGAGAACGTATAGCCGCCCTGCTCGTCGCCGGCCTGCGTGCTGGCCGCCCCCTGGATCGTGCCGAACGAGCCGCCTTCGACCGCCAGCGAACTGTGGACCGGACCCGTGCCACGCTGGCCGCGGATCGACACGACGCCACCGACCGCCTCGCCGCCATAGAGCGTGCTCTGCGGACCGTGCACGACCTCGAGATTGTCGCAGGCCCCCAGGCACACGCCGCCGAGCGTGGCCTGGTAGTCGGTGTTGGGGTCATTGAACCGGATGCCATCCACGAGAAACAGCGTCTGGTTGGAATTGGCGCCGCGCAGGAACAGCGACGTCACGCCACCCGGTGCACCCGAGGCGGACGAGGGCGCACCGGGAATACCGACGAGCGCGGAACTGAGGTTGTTGAGTTGCATGCGCGCCAGATCGGCGGCACTGAGCGAATCAACCGCGGTACCGGTGGTCGTGAGCGCGGCGGGCGTGCGCGTCGCGGTGAGGACGTAGTCCGGCAGGACGACGGTGGTGGATTCCTGGGCGGCGAGCCGGCCGGTGGCCAGGACTGCGGCGATGGAGATGACGAAGCGCCACGCGGGCGCGGATCGGGATGGGTTCATGGTCTGCTGTTGCTAACGGCAAGAGCAGACCGCCGCGTTTGTGGGAGGGGCTTTACGCCCCGACTGTCGCGGGATAAACCCGCCCCCACAGCCGCACGTTCCTACTCTCACGCTTCATTGAGTGCGATGAAGGTTGTCGCCGGTGCGCGCACACGCGCCGGCGTGGTGAGTTTCGGCAGACAGATGTTCGGACTCCGCATTTTGCCTCGCCCCCGCCTTCACCGGTTGCCCGATTGGCTTTGTTCCCGCCCTGAAGCGGAATGGGGGTCTGTGATGCGTTACCGCAGCGCTACTGTGGCCGGTTTTCACGGCCTTCCCTGTGACTGCTGAATTGACTGAAAAAGAACCTCAGGACACCCCGACATAACCGCCGCGGACCGTCTCCTAGCAATACCAAACCCTGTGCACGGCTTGCGTTTACCTCGCCTTCCCCTGTGATTTAGTGAGTCATATGAAAGCTGACGCACCCCAAGGTTGCCTTTTTCATATCAACGAATCCTGATGCATCGATTCTTATAGTCCGATGTCCGCTCTGCCCCCCACCGCCGCCGAAGCCGCCCTCCGCCAGTTGCTGAGGGAGCGTATCGCCGTGCTCGATGGCGCGATGGGCACGACCATCCGCACCTACAACCTCACCGAGCAGGACGTGCGCGGCGAACGCTTCAAGGACGCCCCGAAGGACCTCAAGAACAACGGCGACATCTACTCCCTCACCCGGCCGGCCGAGATCGGCGACATCCACCGGCGTTTCCTCGAGGCCGGGGCGGACATCATCGAGACCAACACCTTTTCCGCCACCAGCATCGGCCAGAGCGAGTTCTTTCTCGAGGACCCGCGCGAGAAGGGCGGCCGCAAGGATCCGGCGTTCTACACGCAGGTCATCGAGAACAAGTTCCTGCAGGAGCTCGCCCACGACATCAACTACACCTCCGCCCGCCAGTGCCGCGAGTGGGCCGACCGCATCGCCAACGCCACCGGCCGCCGCCGCTACGTCGCCGGCGCCATCGGGCCGCTGACCGTCTCGCTCTCCAACTCCCCCGACGCCGACGACGCCGGTTTCCGCGTCGTCACCTTCGACCAGGTCAAGGCCGACTACCGCCGCCAGATCCGCTCGCTCATCGCCGGCGGCTCCGACCTGCTCCTCGTCGAGACGATCTTCGATTCCCTCAACGCCAAGGCCGCCCTCGTCGCCCTCGGCGAGGTCTTTGCCGAGGACAAAATCCACCTGCCCGTCATGATCTCGGCGGCCGTCGGCCGCGGCGGAGAGACCATGATCTCCGCGCAGACCGTCGGCGCGTTCTGGAACGCCGTGCGCCACGTCAAGCCGTTCTCCGTCGGCCTTAACTGCTCGATCGGCCCCGACCTCATGCGCCCGTTCCTCGCGGAGCTCAGCGCCAAGGCCGACACGTTCGTCTCCTGCTACCCCAACGCCGGCCTGCCCAACGCGCTTTCGCCGACCGGCTTCGACCTCGGCCCGGCCGACATGGCGAACTACCTTGGCGAATTCGCCTCGAGCGGCCTCGCCAACATCGTGGGCGGCTGCTGCGGCAACACCCCCGAGCACATCGCCGCGATCGCCCAGGCCGTCGCACCCCAGCCCGCGCGCTCGCTTACGATCGTCAAGCCGGACCTGCCTGCGCCGCAGAATCGCAACGAATGGCGCGCGAGTTCTGCGGACGCATCCCGGGTGTCGAGCACGCCGCAACGGGACCCCCTCCCGTTGCAGCTCTCGGGGTCCCTGCCGTTCGCGCAGCAAATCGGCACCTTCCTCATGATCGGCGAGCGCACCAACGTCGCCGGCTCGCCCAAGTTCGCCAAGCTCGTCAAGGCCGGCAACTACGAGGAGGCCGTCACCGTCGCCCGCCAGCAGGTGGACAACGGCGCCAATGTCATCGATATCTGCATGGACGACGGCCTCATCGACGGCGTCGTGGCCATGACGCGCTTCCTGCAGCTCATCGGCTCCGAGCCCGAGATCGCCAAGGTCCCCTTCATGGTCGACTCCTCCAAGTGGGAGGTCATCGAGGCCGGCCTGAAATGCCTGCAAGGAAAAGGCATCGTCAACTCCATCTCCCTCAAGGAGGGCGAGGCCAAGTTTCTGGAGCAGGCGCGCACCATCCTCCGCTACGGCGCCGCCGTGGTCGTCATGGCCTTCGACGAAAACGGCCAGGCCGCCACGCTCGCGGAGAAAATCCGCATCTGCACGCGCGCCTACCGCCTGCTCGTGGATGTCGCCGGCTTCCCGCCCGAGGACATCATCTTCGATCCCAACATCCTCACCGTCGGCACCGGCATCGACGAACACGCCAACTACGCGGTGAATTTCATCGAGGCCACGCGCTGGATCAAGGCCAACCTCCCCCACGCCAAGATCAGCGGCGGCGTCTCCAACATCTCCTTCGCCTTCCGCGGCAACAACGTCGTCCGCGAGGCCATGCACGCGGCCTTCCTCTACCACGCCATCAAGGCCGGTATGGACATGGGCATCGTCAACCCGTCGATGCTCGAGGTCTACGAGGAGGTGGACAAAGTCCTCCTCGAGCACGTCGAGGACGTCCTCCTCAACCGGCGCGCAGATGCTACTGAAAGACTCGTCACCCTCGGCGAACAGCTCAAGGCCGGCGGCGCCGTCACCGACCAGAAGGCCAACATCGAGGTCCTCGAGGCTTGGCGTCAGGGCACCATCGAGGCCCGCCTCTCCCACGCCCTCGTCAAGGGCATCGACGCCTGGATCAACGAGGACACCGAGGAAGCGCGCCAGAAATACGGCAAGCCGCTCCTCATCATCGAAGGTCCGCTCATGGATGGCATGCGCGTCGTCGGCGACCTTTTCGGTGCGGGCAAGATGTTCCTCCCGCAGGTGGTGAAGTCCGCCCGCGTGATGAAGAAGGCCGTCGCCTACCTCCAGCCGTTCATGGAAAAGGAAAAGGCCGAACTCATCGCCTCGGGCGGCGTCGCCCGCGCCCAGGGCCGAATCGTCATGGCCACCGTCAAGGGCGACGTGCACGACATCGGCAAGAACATCGTCGGCGTCGTCCTCGCCTGCAACAATTACGAGGTCTTCGACCTCGGCGTCATGGTGTCGTTTGAGAAAATCTACGCCGCCGCCGTGGAAAAGGGCGCCGACATCATCGGCCTCTCCGGCCTCATCACGCCTTCGCTCGACGAGATGGTCCACAACGCCAAGGAAATGCAGCGCCTCGGCTCCAAGCTCCCGATCCTCATCGGCGGCGCCACCACGTCCGCCGCGCACACCGCCGTCAAGATCGCGCCCCACTACGACGAGCCCGTCGTCCACGTGCTCGACGCCTCGCGCGTCATCGGCGTTGTGTCGCAGCTGCTCAGCCCGGAGAACAAGCCCAAGTTCGTCGCCGACACCCGCGCCAAGCAGGAAAAGTCCCGCGTGGACTTCGCCGACCGCAAAGGCGCGCGAAAGCTTCTCTCCCTCACCGACGCCCGCAAACGCGCCCAGCCCACCGACTGGGCCACCGTCGACATCCCCAAGCCCGAATTCCTCGGCACCCGTGTCTTCTCTTCAGCTCCTCAGGTTTCAGGTCTCAGCTTTCATGTTTCCCTCAATGAAATCGCAGATTTCATTGATTGGTCCCCCTTCTTCAGCACCTGGGAGCTGCACGGCCGCTTCCCCGACATCCTCAAGGATCCCGTCGTCGGCGAGGAGGCCACCAAGCTCTACGCCGAGGCGCAGGCGATGCTGAAGCAGATCATCGCCGAGAAACGCTACACCGCAAAAGCCGTCATCGGCTTCTGGCCGGCCAACAGCGTGGGTGATAGTGTCGAAGTATATTCGGATGAATCGCGATCGAAGGTTTTGAAGACCTTCCACTTCCTCCGCCAGCAGGGCGAAAAGCCTTGGTCGCCTGAGGCGCCGACGAAGGAGGGCAACCCGGCGCATCAATTCAACCACTGCCTCGCCGACTTCATCGCGCCGAAGGACAGCGGCCGTATCGACTACCTAGGTGGCTTCGCCGTCACGGCCGGCCACGGCGTGGAGGAATTTGCCGCGGAGTTCCGCGCCCGGCACGACGACTTCAACGCCATCCTGGCCCAGGCGCTCGGCGACCGCCTCGCCGAGGCCCTCGCCGAGCTGATGCACAAGAAGGCCCGCGAGGCCTCCGGCTACGGCAAGACCGAGAATCTGGAGATGAAGGACATCATCCGCGAAAAATACCGCGGCATCCGCCCCGCCCCCGGCTACCCCGCCTGCCCGGATCACACGGAAAAGCCACCCCTGTTCGACCTCCTCAACGCGACCGAGGCCACCGGCATAACGTTGACCGAGTCCAACGCCATGTTCCCCGCGAGCAGCGTCAGCGGCCACTACTTCAACCACCCCGACTCAAAGTATTTCGCCGTGGGCAAATTGGCTAAAGACCAAGTAGAAGACTATTCCCGCCGCAAAGACCAATCGCAGGCGATCTCAGAACGCTGGCTTGCGCCTTACCTAGACTACGAACCCACGTCGTAGTTTAGATCGGCTCATCGGCCGATAGCGTGGCAGCTTTCAGATATACGCGTCGCATCAAACGCATCGCGAACGTGTATATCTCCTCCAGTTTTTTGTCCTCCGTCAGGAGCCCGTCGTAGAAGGTCGCGTAAGCCGCATATGCCATGTCTGTATAATCGTTCATGAGTTTCGCTTCCGGCGTGTTTTCGTATCCGCCCTCAGAGATCCAATCGACTGCCCGAGCGTAGGCACACAGTGTGTAACGGAAGGCAAAGGTGTAGATGATATCGGCGCCTTCGAAATTCGGCATGCCGGGAACCTCACGATGGAAGACGATGGTGCTGTTGAACAGGTCGTCACTGAATCTGTTCCAGAAATCACCGGGAATAACTTCCTTGCGGCGCAACGCCTTCAGCTCGTCATCGTTATAGCCGTTTTTGAGCTTCTGTATCGTCGCCCTGATTGTTTCGACGCTGCCCTTCAATCGTTCGTAACGAAGATTAGCGGCAAGCTGCTTGCGTTCGCGATCCAAGGCAAGAGCACCTTGGTCGGCAGTATTACCGAAAAGAACGCGGCAATAGCGGGCAAACCCAGCGGTCTGCGTTTCGTTCACAAATCGACCGTGCAGGCCGTTGGCCCGCGGCCGCAATTTCACAATAGCTGGCGTGGACTTCAATACTACAACCTGGCGCGGGTGTGCGGCCAAGAACTTTAGAGAGCGGTGAATATTGGTCTGACCATCGCCCTTGAACATCTCCATTGTTAAGTGGTCCGTGATGATTGCTGTGTTGGCCGGATTGGTCTCTAGAAACTGGCGCAGGCTTTCAGAGCGCAGCGCGCTGGAGTCGATGACCTTTTTCACGCATTGATGTGCACAGCTTGGAGAAAAAGGGGCAAGCTGAAGCGTCGAGAAGCTGCCAGGACGTCACGTCTTGACTCTTGACTGACCAAATTTCCGAACCCCACCCCGGACTTTACGCCCGGAGAAAATTCTGCATCGTACCCCTCACGGGCCGCCACTCCATGAAGAAACGGGCCCCGACTGCCCACCGGACAGTGTTCAGACCCGCATCCTCTCCGGACAAGCTGCCCACCGGCCACCCGCGCCCTGCTCCGTGTTGATTAGCGTGAATGAGCGGTTCAAGGCATCACCCCGCCAGCCGCGCTGGTGAGCGCCGGCCGCGCAACAGACACAGCAACAACAGCAGCGCCGGAAAATACAGACTGGGGGCACCACCACCGCCGCCGCCGGACGGGGCGGGCGCGGGCGCGGGCGCCGGCTGGGTGACCATCAGGCTCGCCCCATTGCTGGTGGCACTGCCTTGCGCGTTGGTGGCAACCGCGCGGTAGTTCCCGGCGTCGGCGGCGGCTACCCGGGAGATTTGGAAGCTGGTACCGGTGGCGCCAGGAAGGTTCGCCCCGTCCTTCTGCCATTGGATGGTGGGCGTGGGGTTGCCGCCGACGGCCACACTGAAGGTGGCGGACTGGCCGACATTGACCGACTGGCCGCTCGGCTGGGTGGTGAAGACCGGTGCGCCGGCCGTGGCCGCACTTGTATAGACGCGCACCCAATCAACCGCCAGGGTCTGGGGGAAACTGGTGCTGGCATCGGGCGGGCCGGGCCAACTGCCCCCGACCGCCAGGTTAAGCAGGATAAAAAAGGGCCTTTGAAATTCTTCCATCTCCGGCCAGACTGCGGGGTCGATGCTGACCCGCGCGGTTTCGGCCCCGTCGATTTTCCAGACCATGCTGGTGGGGCTCCATTCGACCTCGAATACATGGTAGTCGTCGTGAAAGATCTCGGGATCAACGAGCTCAATCCGGCCGCTCCCGACCGACGCGTGGCCGTTGGCATCCCAGTGGATCGTGCCGTAGACCGAGTCGTCGCGGTTCTCCCCACCGCCGATCATCTCCATGATGTCGATTTCGCCGCATTTCGGCCAACCCACGGTGGTGATGTTGTCGCCCAGCATCCAGAAAGCGGGCCAGATGCCCTGACCCTGCGGCAGCCGCATCCGGGCGGCGAACTTCCCATAGGTCCATGATTGCCGGGCCTGGGTCTTGAGCCGCGCCGAACTGTAGCTCCCGTCGGCATTCTTCCGGGCGGTGATGCGCAGTTCCCCGTCCTGGACGGTGGCACTGCCGGTTGTGTAGGTTTCGAGCTCATTGTTGCCCCAGCCGCCCCCGCCGAGATCGTAGGTCCAGTTGTCCGGGTTCACGGTGTTGCCGGTGAATTCGTCGGCCCAGACCAGCGTCCACCCCGGTCCGGGCACCCAGTTGTCCGCGGTGGTCTGCGCGGCAAGCTTGGGCACCGTGGTCAGGCCCGCCACGAACGCGAGAATGGCAGGGAGAGACAGGCTGGTGCTCGTTTTCATGTGTCTGTCAGGGGTGCGATACCGCACGTTGAAAATATCAGCCAAGCCGCGGTCCGCAGCAATGAGGTTCAACGCAACAAACGAAGATTGTTATGCAATTCCCGGTGCGCGGCCTGCCCTGCTTTTCCCAATCCAGCTTTCACGCAGAGCCGCCAAGACGCAGAGTTGAAGCGAACCCCGGACTTACCCGCGAGCTGGCGAAGAAGCTGGCGTCGTTGGGGACGGAACTGAAGTCCCGGCTCGATAGCCATGAGACCGCCATCGTCGAAGTGCTGCAACGCGTCATGCTCCTCCTTGATCCCCCGCCCGGGCCGGAAATCCCGGCGAAGGAAATGGGATTTCACCCGACGCTCGCGAAACCGTCGAAGACTTAAACCAAGCCGCCAGCGCTCAGTGGTGCCAGCCGCCGTGACCGTGGCCGTAATAACCGCCGTGGTGACCGTGGTAGCCGGTGGCCCAGCCGAGGCCAACACCCAGCGTCAGCGGCAGCCAGAAGTTGTCCACCGGGTCGCTGTAATAATACCCGGTCCGGCGATAGCGGGGCTCATAGTAAATGATCTCAGGCTCGGATGAAACCACCGTGACAGTGCGTTCATCTGTCGCACGTCTTTCCTGTCCCGGCTTAGAAGCGACCCGGTCGGTATTGCTGGCCGAGGACAACAGGGCGTAGCCCAAGGCGGCGGTGTGGCCGTCGGGATAGCCATAGGTCACCACGACCCGGTCGCTGGTGCGATCGAGGCGCGTGACGGTCAGGCCGTTGGCGGCGGCGTCCTTCATCAGATCGGCCGACGCCGGCAGCTCGCTGAGATAGACCAGGTGGTTGACGGCCGGCAGTTCAGTGGCCGGAACCGCGAACGTGGCCGCCGGGTCGGCGGCGAAGGTGGACGAAACGGCGAGGGTCAGCAGGGCGAGAAAAGAGAGGGTTTTCATGGCGGGAGTTGGTCGGTTATGCTCCAGACAATACGCCAGAAACTTTGTGCCGTCAAAGAGCCGAGCAATTTAGTCAGGCTTTGTGGTTGTGGTCGGGAACTGACGACCGAAAAAGTGACGCTGTTCACCGTTTCGGCCTCCAAGCCACCCGATGCTTGTCCGCGGTTCCCGCCGTGCGAAAGCACCGGCAAGGTAATCAGCGGCCGGCCTTTCATATCTGGTTCGACTTTCCGCGCGTTCGGGCAACACCTTTTAGCAGCAACCACCCCTTAATTTCGCCCTGCCATGAAGTCCCCGTCCTGTTTGCGCTCTTGGATCATCCTGTTCGCCCTGCCCTGCCTCGCTGCCGCCGCGCCCGCCGACAACACGCTGGCCCTGACTTCACCTGACGGCCGCATCGCCGTAACGGTCAGCCCGATGGGCGCACTCGTTTATCGCGTCACGGTGGACGGCGTTGCGGTGCTGAACGATTCACGGCTCGGGCTGCGCCTGCGTGACGGTGAACTCGGCCGTGATGTCGGGCTGGTCAAGGCCGACCGTCGCGACGTCGACACGACGTGGGTCAATCCGCTCGGCAAACGGAGCAAGGTGCGCGATCACCACCGCGAGCTCGCGCTCACCTTGCGCGAACGCGCCGGAGGTCGCGAGTTTCAGGTCATCTTCCGTGCCTTCGACGACGGCGTGGGCTTTCGCTACGCCTTGCCCGCCGGGGCGGGCGCGAAGGACGTCGTCGTGGAAGAGGAGCTGACGGAGTTCGCCTTCACCGCCGACAATCCTTGCTACGCCGGCGACCACACGCACGTCCCGGCGGAGGAATACGATTCACGGGGCGGTTTCGCCGGCTCGCAAGAGTGGGAATATCTGCGGCAGCGTTTGTCCGATCTGTCCGGCGAAACCGTGACCGGCCTGCCGCTGCTCACGCACACGCCTGCGGCGTGGGTCGCGCTGACCGAGGCCGAGCTGTCCGACTGGTCCGCCCTGTGGCTCGCACGCGCCCCCCAGGCCGGCGGCACGACCGCCGTCACGCTGCGCGCGCGACTCGCCCCCCGGCTGGATGGCCAGGGATTGGTCAAGGCGACGTTGCCGCACGAGACGCCATGGCGCGTGCTCCTGATCGGGCGCGAGCCCGGCCGGTTGATCGAAAGCGATCTGGTGCTGAATCTCAGCGCACCGTCGCAAATCGCCGATCCGTCGTGGATCAAGCCCGGCCTGATGGCGTGGGACTCGTGGTGGTCCGGCACCGGCAAAAAAGATACGGCGACAATGAAACAGTTCATTCAGTTCGCAAGCGAGATGGGCTGGGCCTATCAGCTCGTCGACGGCGGCTGGTATACGGGCACGCGAGCCGCGGGCGCGGATCTGACGAAGCCGGTTCCGACGATCGACCTGGAGGAATTGCGGCGCTTCGCAGCGGAAAAGGGCGTGCGCCTCTGGCTCTGGCTTTACTGGACCGACGTAGACCAACACGACGCCTACAAGGAGGCGTTCGCGCTCTACGAAAAATGGGGCATCGCCGGCGTGAAGATCGATTTCATGGACCGCGACGACCAGGACATGGTGAACTGGTATGAGAAAATCACGCGAGCCGGCGCCGAACACCACCTCATGGTGAACTTTCACGGCGCCTACAAGCCGACCGGCATGATCCGCACGTGGCCCAACCAGATCACGCGCGAGGGCATTCTGGGCAACGAATACAACAAATGGAGCTCGCGCGTCACCGCCGAGCATCGGGTCACGCTGCCGTTTACGCGCTTTCTCGCCGGCCCCGGCGACTACACGCCCGGCGGTTTCCTGAACCGCCTGCCGGCGCAGTTTCAAACGCGGGTGAACCCGACCCAGGTGCTCGGCACGCGCGCAGGCCAGCTCGCGCTGTTCGTCTGCTACGACAGCCCGGTCATGTGCGTCTCCGATCACCCCGACCACCTGCGCGACCAACCGGGGATCGATTTCCTGAAGGTCGTGCCGACGGTGTGGGACGAGACGCGCGTGCTCTCCGGAACGGTCGGCGAACACCTCGTGATGGCGCGCCGCTCCGGGGCGGAGTGGTTTCTCGGCGCGTTGACCAACAATGTCACGCGTGTGTGCTCCACCCGGTTGGATTTTCTCGGCGAGGGCAAGTGGACGATGCGCTGGTGGCACGATGCGCGCGACAGCAATGCCAATCCCGAACACCTCGAGATCGAGGAACGCACCGTCACCGCCAGCGAGACAGTGAACCTGCGGCTCTCGCCGGGCGGCGGCGCGGTGGCGCGCTTCGTGCGCCAGCCGTGAAGCGCTAACTCCTTCCCCTTATATCGGCCTGAACGCGCTCCCCGGGCACGGCAGCGTGCCGCCCGGCCCAGAGACCCCGGCGAAGGAGATGGGCTTCCACACCACGATTACCAAATCGCCAAACCCCTGAGAGTCGGTCCAGGATGGTACCTCTTGACTGCACCAACCGGTTCACCGCCCGGACTCACCAGTTTACGACCCGCCTTCGTGGGAACCGGCCAACCCTTCACAGGAACACGTGGCGGGCCCGCCGGTCAGAAGTCCGCATGCTTCCCTTTCGCGTCATCCGTTCGGGCGTGCTGCTCACGGGCCTGCTGGCCGCCCTCGGTGTGCCGTTGCATGCCGCCAGCGGTAGTTTCACCACCACGCTCTCGCTTGAACAAAAGTCGGATGCCGGTCTCACCGGCCTGACTGCCGGTGAACTCGCCGCCCTTGACCGGCTGGTGGCGGAGGAAGTCGCCAGCGCCCGCCAGTCCAATGCGTCCGCCCTCATCGTCCGGTTTTCCCTCCGCCAAACGGATTCCCAGCGCAAGGAGGCCGGACTCGACCGGCTGACGCCGGAGCAACGGGGCAAACTTGACGAACTGATCGCCACCACCCTCGCCACCGGGCCCCAGCCCCGGGAGCGCCCGCGCCTGAAGGACAGCGAAATCCTCAGCGAGCGCGGCCGGCTGCAGGTCCACGGCGGCATGTCGTTCACCTACGGCTGGGCCGGAGGCGGCCGCAACTACCGCGAGGCCGCGGCGTGGGTCAGCTACTTCGACCCGGTCACGGGCCTTGGCCTGGGTTTCGGTTTCTCGCGTTTCTCCGGTGATGTCTTCCCCGGTTACTACGGCAGTGATTTTTACTCTGACGCACCTTACGTTTACTCTGCCCCGCGGACGTCTTTCTTCAGTTTCGACCGCGGGAGCATGGACCGGAATGAGTTCACCGGCGACGGTGCTTCGCTGCGTTATCCAACCGGGGGCAGATCCTCCGGCCGGGGCTTCCGCCACTGAGGGCGGTGAACAGTGGATTTTACGCCGAGCCGCCAAGCCGCGTGAGTTCCCTCCTTGGCGACTTTTTGCCTTGGTTTCGCCCAGCGAGAACCGAGGACAAACACCGGGCCGGGAGCACCCGGCAACGGCGCGCGTGAGCCTCATCCGCGCGGGTCATTTATTCCGGGGGTTTGTTCCCGTTTCCTCGTGGATATATTTCCGGGCGGATCGAAACCCCGGGAGCCCCGGCCGGTCCAAACCCAGTCAACCCCCGTCCACCGGCTGTTGCCCCGTTCCACCCAATATATTTCCATGCTACGCTGGGCCCTCCTCTTCTTTCTCGTCGCCATTATCGCCGCCCTGCTGGGCTTCACCGGCATCGCCGGGGCCGCCGCCAGCATCGCCAAGATCATCTTCATGATCTTTCTGGCCCTGATGCTCATCTCTCTGCTGGTCCTCGCCCTGGGGGGCCGGCCGCCACCTGCGGCCTGAGTCCGACGACCCCCAAGCCCTCTTATTCACCCTCATCCATACCGCATCATGAAAAACAAACTCCTCCACTCCAGCACCCTCCTCGCCACCGGCCTGATCATGCTGACCCTCGCCGCCTGTTCCAAGGACAAGCGCGAGGACATCGCCGACAAAACCAAGGAAGTCTACCAGGACACCAAGGCCGCCGTCAAAGAGGTCGCTCACGATACCAAGGCCGCCGTGGTCGAAGGCTGGGGTGACCTCAAGTCGTACACCTTCGAGAAACGCTCCAATTTTTCCGCCAAGCTCAAGGCCAAGCAGACTGACTTCGAAGCCGGGGTGAGCAACCTGCGGGCGGAATACTCCGAGGCCAAGGCCAGCGCGAGCCGCAAGGCCGCCATGAACGAACTCAAGGACTCCGAGGCCAACTATAAGGAAAAACTCGCCGCCCTGGGCCACGCCACGGCCGACACCTGGACCGCCGCCCGCGACAACGCCGCCGCCGCCTGGGATCGCATGGAGGCCTCCTACGCGAAAGCCCGCGCCGGGAACTGATCTCCACCGGGTTGGTGATATAGTTGCCTTGTCCTCGCGAGGCCGGCGCAGCCGGGTGGGGCGACCCATCTGGCTGGATGGCTTCGCCGCCTGCTTCGCAGGCTTCTCGCAATGACAAACCGTACCACCACCATGAACTAGCGCGGACGGCGTTGGTGCATCCGCTCCAGCAACTCCGGGAAGGCTTCGCGGATGGGCGAGGTGGCGAGGAATTCCGCCGCCTTTACCTTCGCGCCGCGGGTGCGCAGGCCGGCATAAACGTGCAGCTCAAACTGGAGGCGGAGCTGCACCTCTTCCTTCGTCAGACCGAGGGTGGCCAGCAGAATCAACAACGACTCGATGGTGGAATATTTTCCCTCGTGCACCTGGGTGCGCAGTTGGTAGCGGCCCGGGCCGGACTCCGGCAGACGCACCAGCCGGCCCCACGGCGCAACCGTCAGGGACATCCGCGCCGCTTCGCGCCAGCTCCCATCCAGCAGCAGCACCTGCAGGCCTGACGGCGTCTCACGGTCCGGCAGCGGTTCACCCCGCGGGTGCAGAATCCAGAGCGCCCGGTCCGATGACACGATCGACTCGCGCAGAGGCCGCGTCTCGCGGCGGAAGATATGGTGGCGCGAGGCAGGGATCACGCGGTTGATCAGCCGGCCCGTGCTGGTCGGCCGGTTGAACTCACGGTGATGGATGAGCACGTCCACCTGGAAAGGGCACGTGATGGCCTGATGATACCCGGCGCAGATGCACCACCGGGGTGAGAACTGGCACCGCTCGCACCGCGGGGTGCCTGCCAGGACAACGCTTCTTGCCATGGCCATACAGCAGGCCGGGTCTCCCCACTCGGGTCAACCCCACGCGAAGAGAGGCTGAAACAGAACCAATCTGGATCCTACGCCGGCTGCGAATGCCCCACCGCCCCGCCCACCTGCTGTCGCACCAGCAGGATGTGGCTGGAGAGCAGCACCGGCACCGCCCACAGCGGAATCAAGGTCAGGGGCAGCTCGGTGATTTCGACCATCGAGCCGGGCCGGATGAAGTTCAGCCAGCCGGCCGTGCCCACGGCGACAAACAGGTCGGCGGCGGCGAGCAGGTTCCACCAGAAAAGCGCGCGGCGAAACCCGGCGCCTTCCGGCCAGAACAGCAACACCAAGGCACCAACCGCGGCCGCAATGTCACCCCAGCCGGCCCGCTGGGCGAATTCGACCGGGATGCGTCCCTGCGTGTGCAACCAAAGAAAATAAATGCCGACGAAACGAACCAGATGAGCCGCGAGAATGGTCCGGACACTGAGGGCCGCCGCGGCCGTCTTCAGCCAGCCGACGCGCGCGAGCGCGACGGAGAAACCCAGGGTGAGGCCCGCGATCAGCAATTGCGCCCCGGCCGGGGGCAGATGGGCCAGCAGGTGCCGGGCCCCCGTGATCGTGGCCAGCAGGCCCCAGGCCACGAGAAGGAAGAGCAATTTTTGAACCGAAGTTTTCATGGAAGACAGGGTGATCGGATTGTTACTTTTATATTGCAAGTCACAGCAACGACAAATCGCTTGCTTTTTGCAAGCATAAAGCTTTTCTCCCCCCATGCCCGCCGCCCGCCGTCCCGTCCCGCCCCCTGTCCGCCGCTCCCCCTGCCCGGTCGCCTGTGCGCTGGACCTGCTGGGCGACAAGTGGACGCTGATTGTCGTGCGCGACCTCTTTGCCGGCCTGAAGCGCTACGGGGAGTTCGCCAGCCGGATGGAAAAAATCCCAACCAACCTTCTGGCCGACCGCCTCAAACGGCTGGAAACGGCGGGCCTCATCACGAGTTCGGCCTATCAGGACAATCCGCCGCGCTATGAATACACCCTGACTCCGGCCGGCAAGGCCTTGCGACCCGTGATGCAGGAGCTCGTCAACTGGGGCCGCCGCCATCTGCCGGGCACAAGGGTCCGGGCCGAGGCCACGGGCGATCCCGCCGACTCCCCTTTCCTGCCCGCCTGGATCAAGCTGCCTGCCCGCCGCAGGAAATAATGCCACCGCGGGGAAAAACCCGGACCAATCGGTCGGTCCTGGGTCTGCCAATCGCGCCGCCCGTCCTCATTCCTCGGCCCTTACGCCCCAAGCTGATGACAGAGAACCGCAACGTTGTTTGCGGCCGCTGAACCGGTGTCCGCCGCCCGTACGCGCTGCGCGAAACCGCCGGCAAGGAATACTTCGCTATTTGGCGGGAGCCGGATACCTTCGAATCATGGATACCGCCACACCTACCGCTCCGCGGCTCGCCGCCCTCCGCTGCTGGATGCAGGGCCGGCGGGTTTATCTCGAGATCACCGAGCGCCGCACGATCAGTTTTCCCACCAGCAAATACGACAAGCTGGCCTACGCGTCACAGGTCGAGCTGGAGAAGATCCACCTGCACGACGAAGGCCGCGTCATCCGCTGGGAATCGCTCGACGAGGAGGTCCAGGTCGAGGACGTGGCGAACAACCGCTTTTTGCACACCGCGCGCTCCACGCCGTTCATGGCGGCGGCGGCAGCCTCGAAATAGGCCCGCCCGCCGGGGGTGATGTTGGCGGCTGACGCCACCCCCGCAAAAAGCTCAGGGCAGCAGGCGCAGCGTCTGCGGGCCGGTGTGGAGTTCCACGCTCCGGCCCACCCAGACAAAGGTGCCGGTGACGCCCTCGGGCAGGCTGATCTCCGCCACAACGCCGTCGCCTTCACGTCGCAAGAAAACTGAAATTTCGCCGCGCGGGTGCGGCATCCGGGCGGAAGCCTGTTGCAAATGACCGAGGTGCGGCTCGATGCGGACCGTGGCGAAGCCGGGCGAAGCGGGCTCGATGCCGCAGACAGTGGCCAGCAGTTCATACACGGGGGAGGCGCTCCACGCATGGCAGTCGGAGCGGGTCGGGTCGGGTTTCTCCGCAAACGTCGTGAGCCCGAGATTGAGCATCGTGTGCCAGGGTCCGAGCCGATCCAGGTATTGGTCGCCGAGTCCGGCCGACTTCATCGCGCGCAGCAGATAGAAACAGAAATAGGTGGTCGCCTGGATGAGCGAGAGATCGTCGGCCGTGCGTTGCATGAGGTCGCGCGCGGCATCGCCGGTGACGGCACCAGCAAGCACCGCCATGACATTGGCGTGCTGGCTGAACGATTTGCGCGCCGGGGTATCGGCATAGAGCCGTCGATCCGTGTCCCAGCAGTGGCGGTTCGCGGCGGCGCAGAGTCCGGCGGCGAGCTGCTCGTAATGGGTGGCGAGGTCGGC
>JAYUBB010000153.1:0-16695 GCA_043741015.1 Opitutaceae bacterium | reverse complement strand
GTCATCGGCAAACACGAATTCATAACCTATGCGCTCGCGGTCACTGCCGATGGCAACGTCGCCGGACTCGAGATTCTCGACTACCGCGAGACCTACGGAGGCGAAGTGCGGAACGACAAGTGGCGGCAGCAATTCACCGGCAAGACTACCAATGCTCCTCTTAAGTTGGATCATGACATTAAAAACATCACCGGAGCGACCCTCTCCTGCCGGAACATCACCGACGGCGTCAAACGCCTGCTCGCCACTCATGCCCTCGTGCTCAAGCATCTGCTCTGAACTCCGTCGCGCGCGGCCGTTGCTCGGCACGCTCGTCGAGATCACCGTGCCGGACGTGCCGGCCAGTGAGAATGCTTTGACGCGGGCCTTTGCCATAATCGCACGGGTGCAAACTCTCATGAGTGCCCATGACCCGGCTAGCGACCTCGGCCGGATCGGTGCCGCCAAAGCGCACGCCGTGGTGCCGATAGATCCGTGGACTTGGCGCGTACTCGCGGCTGCCGGCCGCTTGGCCAAGGATTCGGATGGCGCTTTCGACCCGGTCGCAGTGGCTAGTAATGGACGAGCCGCTTGGCATAATCTGATGCTCCTGCCTGATCGACGCTCGGTGCGCTTTGATCGTCAACTCCACATTGATCTGGGCGGCATCGCCAAAGGCTTCGCAGTTGATCAAGCCGTGAATGTGCTTCGACGAGCTGGCGTGAAGTGGGGCCTGGTCAACGCGGGAGGCGATCTCCGTGCCTTCGGTTCTCGGGTGTGGCCGATCCATGTCCGCCACCCCGCGGCTCCGGGCGATCTCATTCCAATCGAACCCCTCTCTAATATGGCCGTGGCCACATCAGCACCGTATTTCTCCGAATATCGCGCGCCCGACCGTGCAGTGAGTGCGCTGCTTGATCCACGCAACGGGCACTCTATCACCGGCGCAATAAGTGCCACCGTCTTTGCCCCGACTGCACTGGTCGCCGATGCACTGACGAAGATCGTGTTGCTGGTTGAGCCAGCCGCGACCAGCATTCTCCTGCATCGCTATCGTGCTCGTGCCTGCCTCGAAACATTCCCCCTGGAGAATTTGTCCCATGCCATCTAACA
This sequence comes from Opitutaceae bacterium, assembly GCA_043741015.1. Classification (GTDB taxonomy): domain Bacteria; phylum Verrucomicrobiota; class Verrucomicrobiia; order Opitutales; family Opitutaceae; genus Lacunisphaera. The sequence goes on along the minus strand of JAYUBB010000153.1, from coordinate 15,603 downwards.
ATCTGCGACTAAGCCCGCGCCTGCGAAACTGGACCTACGGATCCTTCGGTGTGCTGTTTGTCAGCGGCGCGGCCTGGTGGATCCTTCAACGATGGGGGCTGATCGAGACTGAGTTTGGCCCGACAATCCACCCCGCCGCGACCTGGCTTCTCCGCCTGCATGGTGCCGCTGCGATGCTAGGACTGATCGTTCTGGGTGTGCTTCTGCCACTGCACATGCAACGTGGCTGGATGGATGGGGAAAATCGCCCATCAGGCACCGGTATGGTGGCCTGCTGCCTGGTCCTTACGATCACCGGCTGGCTGCTCTATTACGCGGGACATGAACGCATACGGGCACTCGCATCGCATGTTCATATTTGGCTCGGAGTTGCTTTGCCGGCAATCATCGCCGCCCATATTTGGCTGGGGCGTAAGAGCCGCCGCCGGGAGGACAACAATAATCCCTGAGCATCCACTGACCGCCAAGCTCATCCAACCGGCCCCCAAGCACGACAGATTTTCCACCAGCACAAGCCTAGGGAATCAACACTAGCACCAACAGCTCGCCTTGGCCCGGAACGTGCCGAAGCTAGGCCCATGTTCCGGCGTGTTTTCTGGTCTTGGTGCAGTATGGCAGCCCTCCTGATCGCGAGCGGCTTCGCCCGGGAACCCGACAACTCATGGATTCGTGGCGTGTATACCGGCAATTCGCCCCGGCCCATCCTCGCCAGTGAATCCGAAGCCTGGCAGCACGCCAGTGAACTCGCCGACAACCTCTCCGGCGCCTTCGTTCTGGTCGGAACAGGCCAATCGATGCAACCGCTCTACACCCCGGGCACGATCATGGTCCTGCAGCAACTTCCTTTCACCGAACTCAAGTGCGGGCAGACCGCCCTTTACCGCAACAAGCAGAGCAAAATTGTCGCCCATGTGCTTGTCGCCAGGACGCGGGATGGCTGGCGAGCGCGTGGGTTGAACAATTATATCCACGACATGGAGCCGGTCAATTCGGGCAATTTCGTCGGTATCGTGGTCGCTGCGTTCAAACCGGTTACCTCGAGCCGGTCGTTGCCACTCGCGACGATCCATTAGTGCCTGGGGTGGCGCTCCCTCGGCGGCAAATAAAAGACGCGGAGGTTGCTCCGCGTCTTTGGGAATTTCCCCAACCCAACTAAAATGGTGAGGGCTCGCATGCGCGCAACGGGCCAGTCAAGCACACGCGAGCCCCTTTGGTCACCTCTCGCACCCTCTGTAGGGCACGAAAAATCACATGCGTACCAAACCATTATTTTCCGATGGGCTGGATGCGTGATTTGGCCTAAATTTAGGTGTTTTGAACCGGCTGCATTTAATACTCCGGCTGTGCCCCGGTTTGTCTTGTTGCAGGAGCTGCCACCTCACAGCCATGAAGCAGGCCGGTTTTCCCGGCCTGTTTACTCCAGTCCGAAGACTGCCTTGGCATAATTCTCCGCCGAGAACGGCTGCAGGTCCTCCGGCTGTTCGCCGAGACCGATGAAATAGATTGGAATCTTCAGTTGCCGATAGATGCCCACGATCGCCCCGCCCCGGCTGGTGCCGTCGAGCTTGGTGACGATGAGCCCGGTCAGGCCGAAACTCTGGTGAAACACTTTAGCCTGTTCAATGGAGTTGGCCCCCAGGCTGCCGTCCACCACCAACCAGCGGTGCTGGGGCGCGGTGGGGTCGTTTTTCTGCAGCACGCGGCGGATCTTGGCCAGCTCCTCCATCAGGTTGCCCTTGGTGTGCAACCGGCCTGCCGTGTCCACGATCAGCCAGTCTTTGCCGCGCGCTTTGGCTGCCTGCCATGCATCGAAGGCGACGGCCGCTGCATCCGCCCCGGTGTGGCTGGCCACGATATCCAGCTCCAGCCGCGTCGCCCAGCTCTTGAGCTGCTCGACTGCGGCCGCCCGAAAGGTGTCGCAGGCCGCCACCAGAACGGATTGGCCGTCGGCCTTGAATTTATGCGCCAGCTTGGCCGTCGTGGTCGTCTTGCCCGATCCATTCACTCCGATCAGGCAAATGACCGTCGGCCGGCTGGGACCGGCTTCGAGCTTGCCCTCCGAACCCGCCAGCACCCGTTGCAAAACGGTCGCCCCGATTGACGCCGCTTGTCGGCCCTGCAAGGTCGGGTCTTTTTTATAGGCGGCCTTGATCTCCACCAGAATCTCCGTGGTTGTCTCAACGCCGAAGTCCGCCGTGTAGAGTGCTTCCTCCAGCTCATCGAGCGAGGCGGCATCAATCCTGCTGCCACCGAACAACCCGTGGGTCTTCGCGGCAATGGCGGAGACGGTCTTGGTCAGCCCGTCCTTGAACTTCTTGAAAAGTGAAATCATGCCCCGCCGCTATTCCGTCGTCGGTTTGCGCGCGTCGCGGCCGAGCTTGTCCTTCATCCGGTCGAGAATCCCGTTAATAAAGCGCTTCGAGTCCGCCGTTGAATACTGCTTACTGAGATCGATGGCCTCGTTGATCGAGACGACCGGCGGGATGTCCTTGCGGTGCAGCATCTCGAACATCGCGAGCCGCAGGATTGCGAGGTCGATCTTGGCCACGCGCTCGAACTCCCAGTTATGCGCCAGTGCCTTGATGTGGCCGTCGAGCTCGACGACATGCTCGATGGTGCCGTGGATCAGTTCCTCGGCGAAGGCGTAGTGGTCGCGCGGTTTCTCGAGGTGCTCGAAGAACAACTGCAGGTCGTTGGCCACGTTGGCCGGCTGGTTAACGCTCCAGGCGTAGAGATACTGGAACGCCGCGGCCCGGCATTCCCGCCGCTGGGTGAATTGGCTGCTCATGATTTTTCTCCGATGCTGCGTCCTAACGCTGCCATTTCCACCGCCGCATGGGCGAACTCGGCCCCGCGGTTGATTTTGCCCGTGCAGCGGGCGCGGGCCTGCGCGGCCGTGTCGGCCACGATCACGCCGTTGATCACCGGGATGCCGGTGTCCAAGGCCACCCGCTGCAACGCCTGCGAGACGCTCTGCCCGACCATTTCGTGGTGTTTGGTCTCCCCGCCAATCAGCACGCCAAGGGCTACCACACAGTCAAATCGACGCGAAGCGGCCAGTTGCCCCGTCGCCCACGGCACCTCGTGGGAGCCAGGCACGCGGACGAGCTTGATCTTGCCGCCCTTCACTCCGGCCGCCCGCAGGCTGGCTGTCAATTGGACCAGCAGGCTGTTGACCAGCGCCTCGTTGAACCGTGCCGCGACGACGCCGATGCGGAATTTTGCCCCGTTGATCCGGCGGGCTGAGGGGAAGGATTGGCTCATGAAGGGTCTATTGGCTGGGTCTTGGGCGGTTACCGCAATCCGAAAACCGCCGTTATACCGGCACCTGTTCGACAATCTCGAGGCCGTAGCCCTCCAGCCCGACCACGCGGCGCGGCGCGTGCTGGAGCAGCCGGATTTTGCGCAGACCGAGCGCGGTGAGAATCTGTGCACCCGTGCCGTAGTCCCGCAAGTTCTGGGGGGTGGTCGGTTTGTCGGAATTGAGCAATGTCTCCTGCATGCGCCCTGTCTGCTCCATGTAGACGATCGCTCCGTGGCCGGCTTGCGCCACCCGTTGCAGTGAGGCGAGCAGCGAGCGGTGGCTGCCGAGATCCTTGGCGTGAAACACGTCGCTGAGCAGGTTCTCGGTATGCACCCGCACAAGCGTCGGTGAGCCATCGAGCCGCCCCATGGTGAAGGCAAGGTGATGCCGCCCGTCCACCTTGCTGCGGAAGACATGCAAGGTGAACTCGCCGTATTCCGACGAGAACGGGCGTTGCGCCACGCACTCGACCAGCTGCTCGCGCCGGTGGCGGTATTCAATCAGGGCCGTAATGGAGATGAGCGGCAGGCTGTGCTGGCGCTTGAATTCCAGCAACTGGGGCAGGCGCGCCATGGTGCCGTCTTCGCTGAGGATCTCGCAGATCACGCCCGCCGGTCTCAGTCCCGCCAGCGCCGCCAGATCCACCGCCGCCTCGGTGTGTCCCGCCCTCTCCAACACGCCACCAGGACGTGCACATAACGGGAAAATATGCCCGGGTTGCACCAGCTCGTCGGAACGCGTGGCGGGATTCGCCAGCAATTGAATGGTCCGGGCCCGGTCAAAGGCGCTGATCCCCGTGGTGATGCCCTCGGCGGCGTCCACCGACACAGTGAAGGCTGTGCGGAGCGCCTCCCGGTTCTGCTGCACCATCGGGTTGATGCCGAGTCGCTTCAGCTGCGGCTCGGTCATCGGCACGCAGATCAGTCCACGGGCGTGGCGGATCATCATATTTACCAGCTCCGGCGTCGCCTTTTCCGCCGCCAGCACGAGGTCGCCCTCGTTTTCCCGGCCCTCGTCATCGGTCACGATGACGAGCCCACCGGCCGCGATCGCGTGGAGCGCGGTCTCAACGGAGTCAAATGGCAGGGGATTGGACATGGCGAAAGGGTGGCATCATCCCCTGCCCGCGCCCGACTGTCAAATCCCGGCTGGGTCAGCCACGGAATTCCACCGTGTAACTCTCGACCACCTTGGCCTCCTCGCCCTCACCTTGGAGCAGGGTCAGGTAGACGTTGAAAGTAAAGGGCGGCTGTACCGGCTTCGCGCCCACCAAGGCCGTGCCGCTGCCATTGAGCACCGTACGGCTGTCGCCGCGCGCATGGGGATTGGGCCAGCGGGCAGCGCCCCGGGTGACATCAACCGCCATAGGTTTGTGCTTCTTATCGTAAAAGGTAAGCTTGAAATTACCCTCGACCACTTCGAGGCCTAGGAAGGTGCCGTTGGGCCGGGTGATCACCGTGCCGGGAATCTTGGGCAAGGGCGCCTCTTTTTTGACCTCTTTCTTGGCCGGAGCAGCCTTGGGATCCGCCGGTTTCTCGGGAACGGCTTTGCTGTCCGCTGGTTTCGCCACCGGACTGCCCTGTGCATGCGCGAGGCTGGCAGCGAACACGAGAAAGAGGAAAGCAGCGATGGGTTTCATGCTAGGAATATAGTTCCGCCTATGAGCTCCTGCAAGCCCCGGTTAGCCCGCCGGACCGGTTACCGGCCAGTTTCGCACGCAATTCACGCGCGAATGCGGGCTTCCGAGCAGTCTAGCCCTTCAACGGGTTCACTTTAGCCCGCAGTTCGCGCCAGCGCAGGAGCCTCTCCGCAATCTTCGCCTCCCAGCCCGCTGCCTTGGGCGTGTAAATATTCGCCGGATTCTGCAAGTGAGCCTGACCGGTGATATTCTCCGGGTAATCGTGAGCGTAAAGATAACCTTGGCCCTGGCCGATGCGTTTGTTGGCCTGCCCGCTTTTGCTGCGCAGCGCCGCCGGGATCGTCTGCACTGGCTGCTCTTTCAGGAGCCGGTGGGCCTCGGCCAGCGCGAGGGTCGCTGAATTGCTCTTCGGCGCCGTGGCGATGTAGAGCGTGGCGTGAGCCAGGGTCAGTTCCGCCTCAGGCAGGCCGATGAAATCGCAGGCGTGGTGCGCCGCCACGGTAAGCGGCAGAGCCTGGGGGTCGGCCAGTCCCACATCCTCGCTTGCCAGGATCACCAGCCGGCGCGCGATGAAACGCGGGTCCTCGCCCCCGGCCAGCATCTTGGCCAGCCAATACATCGCTGCATCGGGATCGCTGCCCCGGCAGCTTTTGATGAACGCTGAGATGGTGTCATAATGCTCGTCCTCATCGGCATCGTAGCGAATGCGCCGCTCGCGGGCAAAGAGCTCCAGTTCTTTTTCCCCGATGGGCACCTGCTCCGGCAGGCTGAGGGCGATGACCTCCAGTGCGTTGAGGGCGCGACGCACGTCGCCGTCGCACAGCATTGCGAGATCGTTCAGCACCTTGTCGTCGGCCGCGTGTCCCCGGGCACCCAGGCCGCGTTCGGGGTCGGTCAGTGCATGCCGCAGCACGCCGGCGACGGCCGCGGCCGAGAGCGGCTCGAGCCGGAACAGGTGGCTGCGGCTGAGCAGCGGCGGGTTCACATAAAAACCGGGGTTGTGCGTCGTCGCGCCAATGAGCCGCACGTTACCCTCCTCCACGTCGGGCAGCAGCAGGTCCTGCTGCGACTTGTTGAACCGGTGCAGCTCGTCGATGAACAGTATCGTCGCCGCCTCGGGTTGCCGCCGCGCGGCCGCGAGCACTTCGCGCAGTTCGGCCACGTTGGACATGACCGCGTTGATGCGAACGAACCGGCTTTTCGTCTCGCGGGCAATGACCTCGGCCAGGCTCGTCTTGCCGCAACCCGGCGGCCCATAAAACAACAGACTGCCAAACCTATTGCTGGCGATGAGGCGCGGCAGCAGGTTGCCGGACTTCAAAATGTGCTCTTGGCCGACGATTTCCTCCATCCGGCGGGGGCGCATCCGGGCGGCCAGTGGCTGTCGGGCGGATGATTTTCCCGCCAAACCATCTGCGGGGTGCGGTGTTTCATCGCCGAAGAGTGATTTGGTGTCGTCTGCCGGGCGGGCCATGCGCCGGCAGTGTGCGCCGTGCAGGTGGAGAAACAAGTTTGAAGGCGTCGGTCATTGGTGTTGGCTTCCCGTACTGATTGCCCGGGCCAGGGCTAAGTTTTCCCATGCCCTCGCCCGCCCCGCAACTCCGTGCCCCTCTCCTGTGGCTGCTTCTGCCGCTGATGGCCGGACTCACCGCCGCCGAAATCCGGCCACCGCCCGACTTCGGCCTCTGGCCTTTCGTTGTGTGCGCGGGTGGTGCCGCGATCACTGCAACCGGGGCCGCTTTCGTCAACCGGACAAGGGTTTGGATGGTATGCCTCTTCCTCGCAGTCGGCCTTTGCGGCTATGTACTCCTGCACGCCCTCTATCCCGGTTTGAGCCGGTGGGAAACCCGTCCACCCCGCGAGATCACGGTCACACTGGAGGTCTGGCAGACCTTCCCGCGCGCGCCCCTGGCCCACAGCCTCACCGGACTCGCCACCATCACCGCCACCGGCGAGAACGACCGCGAACTGCTCGGGCGCCGCGTTTACTACTCTGCCATCCGACGAATCAGCGTCCCACCGCAACGCTCAGGCCATTACCTGATCCAGGGCATCATTGAACCCCTGTCTCGGGACGAATCCGCCGGCGGCTTCAACGACTACCTGGCCAACCTCGGCATCCGCCACCGCCTCACCCGGGCGCACTTGCAACGCGAGGTGGCACCGCCGGGGCGTTTTCAGATTTTCTGCGGCCGCGCGCAGGACCGGCTGGAATCCATTTTGCGTTACGGCCTGGCTGCACACCCCGAAACCTTGTCGCTGTACCTCGCCATGCTGCTGGGCGAAAAAGCCGTGCTGAGTACCGAACAGCAGAACGCCTTCATGCGCAGTGGCACATTCCACATTTTCTCCATCAGCGGGCTGCACGTCGGCGTGATCGCGGTGGCGTTGCAAAGCCTGCTCTGGGTCCTGCGTCTGCCGCGCCGGCCGGCGGTGGTTGTCACCCTGACGGTGTTGTGGCTCTATGTGCAAATCACCGGGGCCAGTTCGCCCGCCGTGCGCGCCTTCCTGATGATCGCTTTTCTGCTCGCCTCGCAGGTCTTCCGGCTGCCGGGCAATGCCCTGGCGGCGCTCACTGCCTCGGCCCTCATCACATTGCTGCTCGATCCGTTGCAATTGTTCAGCAGCGGCTTCCAGATGTCCTACTCCGTAGTGGCGGCACTGATCCTGATGGGTGCCCCACTGGCTGAGCAGTGGCTCGTCCGCTGGAAACCCTTCACTTTCCTGCCCAAGCCTGACTGGCGCTGGTGGCACGCCGTCATCAACTGGAGCGGGCGAAAGGCCATCGGAGCGGCCGCCGGTTGCTGGGTTGCGTTTCTCGCGAGCACGCCGGCCGGCATCGGGTTCTTTGCGCTATTCTCGCCGGGTTCACTGCTGGCCAACCTGATCATCATCCCCCTGTCGTCGCTCGCTATCGTAGCCGGATTTCTCTCGCTGGTCTTTGGACTGGCCGGGCTGTTCTCTCTCAGCGCCCTCTTCAATTCGTCCGCCGCCATCACCATCATCGCGACAGACTGGCTGCTGCGGCACGGCACCACCCTGCCGGGGGTATTCTTCCCTGCCCATTACCGGGCCGACTGGCTGGCCCCGGTGGCCTTGGCGCTGATGACCGCGGTCATGCTCGCGGGTGCAGCCGGTCGCTGGTCGCGCCGCTACGGCGGCTACTGGCCGCCACTCGCCGTGCTGGTGCTGCTGATTATTTTTGGCGTGAAGTTCGGCTGAGTGCCGCCAGCCTGCTCGTATGAAAAGCGCCTATGAACTCGCCATGGAACGTCTCGCCAAGACCGAACCCGCCGCCGCGCCGGTGAGCGCGGAACAAAAGGCCCGGCTCGCCGAGGTTGATCGCGTCTATCAGGGCAAACTCGCCGAGCGGGAAATTTTCCTGAAGCAGCAGCTCGGAGCCGCCCTGGCGGCGCGAAACCTCGATGAGGCCGACAAGATCCGGAAGCAAATCTCCAGCGAAAAGGCCCGGCTTGAGGAGGAACGCGAGGACGAGAAGGAACGCGTGCGCCGCGCTAAACGCGGTTAACGCGCGAACTCAAACACGGCGGACAGCGTATGATGGTCCGAGGCAGGCGTGGGCTTGACCTCCCAACTGGTCGGCTTGAGCCAGTCATTGTAGAAAATGTGATCGAGCACGTAGGGCCTCCGGCGCCAGGTGATCTCCTTTGATTGCACCGATTTGTAACCCGCGTCGGAAAACTGGTGAATGAGGGACTCGTGCTTGCTCACATTAAAATCCCCGGTGAGCAGGGTCGGCATCCCCGCCGTGGCGCGCAACTGTTCCTCGACCAGCTTGCGCTGCTCCAGGTGCGCCTCGCTGCTGGATTTCAGCATGAAGAACGCCAGCAGGTGGGTGTTGAACAGGCGCACACTCCGGCCCGCCATGGTGGTCGTCACCCCGATGAGCAGGCGGTCGGTCGGCGTTTTCTTCTCGCCGAAGAAGTCGAACTCCACCGGCGGCGACGGCAGTTTCTCACAGATGTGTTCCCGCAGGGGCTGCTTGGAGAAGATGGCCAGCCCGATCCCGAAGGGGAGCTCGCGTGGATCCGGCTTCGGGTAGCAGAAGTAACTGTCGTAGTCTTTGAATTCCTGCTGGAGCCGCGTGAAGTGTGGTGGCGGCTGGGCCTGCACGCCGCCGGGCAAGGCCTGCTCGACTTCCTGCAACATGACGATGTCGGCATCGTGAGTACGGATCTCGTCGATTGTGCTCTGCAGGCGGATGGGGGCGTGGTCCGGATACGCATCATCCCAAGGCTGCCCAAATTGCATGTTGAACTGCAGTATTTTGAAGCTCCCGCTCATAATACTCAGTTGTCTCCCATGGCTTTGATCGCGGCGGGCCGCAGCACGGCACCGCCCGGTCGGCTGAACACCGCGGGACTTCGTTTGCTCTCTGCTGGTGCCTGCCAGACCGGGGTTATCCTCTGCACGTTGAATTTGGCCAGGCGCTGTTCGCTCCCCGGAATTCTGGCTTGCGCAGGCTTGAGCACCCTGGCGTTCCGGGTGGCGGGATTCAGTGAAGCGGCCGACCCAGACAGGGTGCCGATCAGGACAAACAGGGTGCTGAGTATTGCTCGACGGGGCATAGGCAACGGCACTGCCCGATAGTCGTTTCGGTGAAAAAAGCGGCAAGCCTATTCTGGCTCGGCGGTGCCTTCTATGACCCAGTCTTTCGCCTCTGGCACCTGCCGGGTGAATTCCCTTAACGCCGCACTGAGGTGCTCGGCATAGCGATAGTGCGCGCCCATGCCGGTGCGCAGTTCGGCCTCGTAGATGAACTTGTCGGCGTGCGTGCTGTGCTCGAACGGCGTCTGTGCCCCCAGCAAGAGCGAATAGACGTATGCCGGCGAACCGCGTTCCATGAGCTCGCGGGTCAGCGCGGCCTGCTCGTCGAGCAAGGCCTGGTGCGCCGCATGGGTGATCTCCGGCGGCAGGTAGAAGCCGGCCTGGATCAACGGCGTGTAGCGGTGGCCCGTGCGGTGGCGGTTGAGGTCGCGCAGCTCGGCGACCGCCATGTTGTTCCAGGCGAAGCTCACGCGCATGCGGCGCGTCGCCTTGCCCTGATAGCCGTAACGGTTGGCCCGGTGCCGCAGCGCCTCCGCAAGCGGCTGCTCCTCGCGCAGCCATGGCGGTGAGTCGCGGTCGATCTTCACCCACACCTCGTCAGCCAGTGGCTTGTTCGAGAGCCGGGCGAGACCGAGCTTCAGACTCTCGGCCAGCTCCTGCTGTGCCTGGGCCTGGAAGGATTGCTCGGCGAAACTGTGGCGCATGAGCCGCGGCGACTGCTTGAGCAGCTCGTCGCGGATGAGCTTAGCCGCTGTCTGCGCCTCGGGCATCGGCAGCGAGTCGAGGTGCTTCACCGTCGCGGACCACATGCGTGAGCTCTGCACCAGGCCGAGATTGGTGCGGGTGGCCAGTGGGATGAAGTAGCGGGCCCGGTCGAGCGCGTAGTTCTTCCGGAGGCGGGTAACGACGGCGGGCTTGGCGTCCTTGGGTAGACGCACCAGCCCCGGATTCGCCTGCGCCAGCTGGTCGAGCCGGGCGTATTCCGCGTGGTAAGCGGCAAATGATTTCGTCATCAGCGCCGACCAGCGAGGCGCAAGATCCACCGGAATGCCGATCTCCGCCGCCGGCGGCAGGTTGGCCGCCGACATCGTGATATAACGCGTGCTCGATTCCTGGCCGTCGGCCATCTGGGCAATCTCAAAAATCTTGTAGGCGAGCCACATTGAGACGTCGTCGAGTGCGATCGCCAGACCGCCGGTCAGGCCGCCAATCGAAGCATGGCCGTAGTCCACGAACTTCAGGATGCGGTCGATGGACTCATCCGGATTGGCGATGTCCACCTTCTCCAGGATCTTCGCCAGGCCGTCGTTGCTCCGCGAGTAGCGGGCGAGGACGGAAGCCAGCAATTCGGGTGTTACCTTGGGGAGGTTGGCGGCCGCGGGGGGCGGCACAATGGCGAGTCCGGTGACCTTCATTCGCGCGAGACTCGAAACTCTTTCACGCGCACTGGCGAAGAAATTCTCCGTGGAAACGCAAGATTACGGCATCAGCCAGCTCGTCAGCGGTTCCTGGTAGAAGCCGAGCAGCACCGTGGCCAGAGCCAGCGCGGTCAGGACGGCGCGGCCCATAAACGATGTGGCCGCAGCGCGACGGACGGGCACCGGAGTACCGGCGGGATTGGGTGACCAGGTCTCAAAGTATGCCGCCTTGATCCAACCGAAGTAGTAATAGATCGAGAGCACGACACCGCCGATGGCGACGGCCAGCAGCCAGTAAAGGTGCGCTTGGAAGGCCGCGACGAATAGCAGCAGCTTCCCCATGAAGCCGGCGAGCGGCGGTATGCCCGCCAGCGACCCGAGGCCCACGGCCAGCACGGCGCCGAGCAGGGGACGCTCCCGGGCGAGTTTCTCGTAATGGTCGAGTTCCTGCGCTGTGTCATCCGCACCGGCCAAATGGGCCATCACGCCGAACACCGCCATCGAGGCCAGCAGGTAGGTGAAGAGGTAGAACCACACGGCGTTGGCCGCCGCCGGGACGCTCAGCGCGGCAATCACGCCGATCAGCAGGTAGCCGGCGTGCGAGACTCCCGAGAGGCCCATGAGCCGCTTCGTATTGTGCTGCGAGAGGGCGGACAAGTTGCCCGCAATGATTGTGGCGGCGGCGAGCACGGACAGCACCGGCACCAGCACCGCTGTCAGCGGCGCGAACACGTTGAGCACCAGCGTCAGCAGCACGGCAAAGCCCGCAGCTTTGGATGAGACGGCGAGGAAGGCCGTCACGGGCGTCGGCGCCCCCTGATAGACATCGGGAATCCAGATTTGGAAGGGAAACGCGCCGATCTTGAAGGCCACCCCGCCCAGCACGAGCAGCGCGCCCGCCACGGCGAGGAAGTTGTCCGGGTTGTGCTGAAGGAAATCGGCGACGACCCCGTATTCGAAGCCCGTGTGCACAACGCCCTCGATCTCCACCCGGCCCACGGCACCATAGATCAACACGATGCCGAAGAGCATGATGGCCGAGCTGAGCGCACCCAGCACCAGGTATTTGAGCCCCGCCTCGAGGGTCAGGGCGTTGTCGCGGAAATAGCTGACGAGAATGTAGAACCCAATGGTCACCGTCTCGAGAGCGACGAAGAACATCACGAAGTGGTTGCTCTGGGCGAGGAGCATGAGGGCGGCGGTCACCACCAACATGATGTGGTAAAATTCAACCCGGGGCATGCGGGTGCGCGGCAGACAGATTGAGGCGAGGAAGCACACCAACAGCGACGAGAGCAGGAAGAACACGCGGGCCACCTGGCCGAGCGCGCTCAGCCGGATGAGTCCGCCAAAAAGTTCCTCGCCACCCCAAGTCTTGTCGAAGTTCAAGGCAACGGTGCCCAGTACCATGGCCAGGACCATTACCGCCACGTGCGGGATGAAGCGATGCTGCTCCTTGGGGGTGAAGATCTCAAGCACGAGCAGGCCCAGCGCCGCGCAGGCCACCATGATTTCCGGCGTGATGGCCCACCATTGATTGGAATCAGCGATTGCCTTGAGGAGTTCCGTGGACATGGCGGCGAGAAATCAGCGTTGGAAGGAGACGGGGGCGGCGGGCGTGGGAGCGGCAGTCAACGCCTGGTCCACCGGTTGGGAAATGGCCTTGGGGTAGAACCCGAAGAAAAACAGCGCGGCCAGGAGGATCAGGGCGGGCAGCCGTTCCCACCAGTCGAGGTCGGCCGGGGGATGCTGCGCCGTGACGCGCTGCAGGGCCTCGGTCGGCTGGCCGAAGAACACCCGGGCGGCGGCGCGCAGTCCGTAGATGGCCGAGATTACCACTCCGGCCACGGCCACGGCTGTGATCCAGGGTGAGAATTTCCAGAGCGCCACAAAGACCGTCAGTTCGCCCCAGAAATTGGCAAAGCCCGGCAGGCCGATGCTCGCCATCGTGGCGGCGACAAAGAAAGCCGCGAGCACGGGCGTCTTCTGCGCCAGCCCGCCCATCTCCGACATGTCAAACGTGTGCGTGCGGTGGTGGATGCTCGTCGCCAGCAGAAAGAGCAGTGCCACGGACAGGCCGTGCGCGACCATGAGCAGCACCACGCCGCCGGTGCCGATGGTGGAGAGCGCCGCGATGCCGAGGAAACAATAACCCATGTGCATCACCGAACTGTAACCGAGCATCTGCTTCAGGTCGCGCTGGGCCATGGTGACGAAGCCGATGACCAGCACGTTGCCGAGTGAGGCCAGCAGCGCAAGTTTCCAAGCCCAGTGGGCCGCGCCCTCTGGCAGCAGTGGCAGCGCGATCTGGATCAGGCCGTAAAGACCGAATTTCTTGAGCACACCGGCGTGCAGCATGGCGGCCGAGCTCGGCGCGGCACCGTAGCCCAGTGGAGCCCAGGTGTGAAATGGCCAGAGCGAAACCAGAATGCCGAAACCGAACATCAACAGGCCGAAGATGTAATTCTGGACCGAGCCGCGGATGCCCTCCTCGGCGATGGCGCGCTTCAGCTCGATCAGGTCGAAAGTGTTGGCGCCGCTCTTCACGTAGAGCGCGATCAGGCCGATCAGTGACAGCATGGCTCCGACCGTGAGGTAGATCGTCATCTTCATCGCCGCGTAGTTGCGGTCGCGGCCGCCCCAGATGCCGACCATGATGAACGTCGGGATCAGCGCCAGTTCGTGGAAGAAATAGAAGAAGAAGATGTCCACCGAGGCGAAGACGCCCAGCAGGCCACCGTGCATGATGAGCAGAAGCACGAGGTAGAGCTTCAGCCGTTCCGCCTGGGAGCGCAGCGCATAGAGCCCGGCCGCCAGACCGACAATGGCCGCGAGGAGGAACATCGGCAGGGCGATGCCGTTGAGGCCGAGCTTCAGGCTGATGCCAAAGGCGGCGAGACCCGTGTCGAGCGAGCTGAGATACTGGTAATTCTGCGCACCCTCGGCGGGGAATTCCCGCCACAGCCAGAGCGCAATCAGCGCGGGCACCGCAAAGGCCACAGCGGCGAGCTTGGTCGCGAACCGTTTGGGCAAGCCGAGCGCAATAACGAGTGCGGCCACAAGGGGTGTGGCGATGGCGAGCTGCAGGAGTTGGGCGTTGGAAAACATGAATCGGAAAGAGACGGGAAACCGCTAATGAACGCTAATGAACGCTAATGAACGCTAGTGAAACCAACCCGCAGTCAGCGAGGGCAGGTATCAGCAGGTGTCTTGAAGCATTCATGATTAGCGGAGATTAGCGGTTAAAAAACTCCGGCGGCAAACGCCCAGAGGACGACCGCGCCGAGCAGGAACCAGTAGACGTAGGTGTGCAGGCTGCCGGTGTAGAGCGCCCGGGCGCCGAGGCCGACAAAACCCACCACTCTCGCCAGACCGCCAATGATCGTCTCGGCCAGGAAGACGCGCTCGAGGAAGTTCAACAGCATGGCGAAGCGCTGCTGCACCTTGGCCACGTAGTAGTCGTAGAGATTGTCGAAGGACTCCTTGAGCTGGCCGAGGAGGCGGAACAGCGGCGGCGACTTCTCCTCCAGCGTATCGTTGACCGAGGTCTTGTAGAAGAACCACGCCGAGCCGGCGCCGATGGACATGACTGCTAAGCTTGTGATTAGAATCCTAGTGTGCGACAGCGAATCGTGCGCCTCTGGGATAAGATACGCAACCTCTCCGGCCAATTTATGATATAGCCCAATAAAATCGAAAAAACCACCACCACCGATCACCGATAGAATTGCGAGAATGACGAGCGGCAAGATCATCACGAGACCGCTTTCATGAGCGTGCTTGGCTGCGTCAGAACGAGCCTCACCAAGAAACGTGATCTTCCACAATCGAACCATATAGAAAGCGGTCAGCACGGCTGTGAGAGCGAGGACGACAAAGACCGCAGTGTTTTTGGTCATCGCAAGATAGAGAATGGCATCCTTGGAGTAGAACCCTGCAAAGAGCGGCATGCCAATGATCGCCAGAACACCGATGGTGAAGGTGATGAAGGTCACGGGCATTTTCTTCGCCAAACCGCCCATCTTGAAGATATCCTGCTCGTGGTGGCAGCCGTGGATGACGGAACCGGAGCCGAGGAACATGAGCGCCTTGAAGAAGGCGTGGGTCGTCAGGTGGAACATCGCGGCGGCAACGCCACTTGCCACCAACAGTGTCACCGGTTCCATATCATTTTCTACGGTAATCGACCCCAACCCGAAAGCCGTGACCATGTAGCCGAGCTGGGAAAGTGTTGAGTAGGCCAGCACCTTCTTGATGTCGCGCTGGGTGATGGCACAGAGCGCGGCGTAGAGCGCCGTGACCGTGCCGGTCCACATGATGATGTTGAGCGCATCGGCGACCATCAGGACGTTGATGCGGCAGAGCATGAAGATACCGGCGGCCACCATCGTGGCGGCGTGGATGAGGGCAGACACGGGCGTCGGGCCCTCCATTGCGTCGGGCAGCCACACTTGCAGCGGCATCTGGGCCGACTTGCCGACGGCGCCGCAGAACAAAAGCAGCGGGATGGCGGTGCTGAAGACCAGCTGGCCATGCGCCGCTTTGTCCGCGAGCTCACTGAAACTGACCGTGTGGTTCAGCCAGTAGCACATGATGATGCCGAGCAGGAACCCGAAGTCGCCCACGCGATTCACGATGAAGGCCTTCTTCGAGGCGTCGGCCGCCGACTGCTT
>JAYUBB010000152.1:0-16699 GCA_043741015.1 Opitutaceae bacterium | reverse complement strand
CGCCCTGCATGTGCTTGAGCGCGGAGGTGACTTGATAGGTCTCGGGCATGCCGCAAGCCGGGCCGATGCCGGCGAGCACCATGACGTCGCCCGGTTTCACGGAGCCGGCCT
Source organism: Opitutaceae bacterium (assembly GCA_043741015.1). GTDB lineage: Bacteria > Verrucomicrobiota > Verrucomicrobiia > Opitutales > Opitutaceae > Lacunisphaera. The sequence continues at coordinate 16,588 of JAYUBB010000152.1, read as the reverse complement.
TTATCGCCGCGATGGCCTGTGCCTCGCTGACAAACACCCGCGCTGGTCCCTCGTGAAAAAACACCCCGTCGGAGCTGATGAGCTGCGGGGCGATAGCGGTGCTCTTCACCAGTGCGCCCTCGGGCGCGAGGTTGCCGCGGAGAAAAGTGACGGTGCGGGTGAGACCACGCTCGCTGGCCTGCGGGGCCGACATGATGACGCTGTCGGGGTCGATGCCGTCGAGGGAGCGGAGTTTCTCGCGCAGGCGTTGGCGGCGTTCGCTCTTTTCCCACCACGCGAGGTTTTCGCTGAGCGGGCGGCCGGTGACGGTGTGCGCGTCAAGTTTCAACAGGCCGAGGTTACGGAGATGGAGCATGGCCTCGGGCACACCGCCCGCGAGATAGACCTGCACGGTGGCGTAGTGTTGCGGGCCGTTGGGCAGCGAGTCCACGAGGCGCGGCACGGCGCGATTGATGCGCGCCCAGTCCTCGACCATGGGACGGCGCAGTCCGGCAGCGTGGGCGATGGCGGGCACGTGCAGCACGAGGTTGGTCGAGCCGCCGAACGCCGCATGGCAAACCATGGCGTTGTGGATGGAATCGTCGGTCAGGATCTCGCGGGTGGTGGTGCCGGCGAGGTCGAGTGCGAGCAGGGCGCGGGCGGAGCGCCGGGCGACATCGCGCCAGATTTCCGAACCGGAGGGGGCGAGCGCGGCGTGCGGCAGCGAGAGCCCGAGCGCCTCGGCCACGACCTGGCTCGTCGCGGCCGTGCCCATGAACTGGCAACCGCCGCCGGGCGAACCGCAGGCGCGACAACCCATCTCGGCGGCGTGCTGGAGAGTGATTTCGTCGCGGGCGAAGCGCGTGGCGAGGGTTTGCACCTTGCCGGTGTCCTCGGCTTCCTCGGCGAGCAGGGTGACGCCGCCGGGCACGAGGATGGTGGGCAGATCGGGTGAGCCCGCGAGGGCCATGAGCATCGCGGGCAGGCCCTTGTCGCAGGTGGCGATGCCGAGCACTCCGCGCCGGGTGGGCAGTGAGCGGATCAGCCGCCGCAGCACGATGGCGGCGTCGTTGCGGTAGGGCAGGCTGTCGAGCATGCCGTGGGTACCGTTGGTGCGGCCGTCGCAGGGATCACTGACGTAGCCGGCGAAGGGAATGGCCTTGGCGGCGGTAAACTCCCGGGCAGCCTCCTGCATGAGCAGGCCGACTTCCCAGTGGCCGGTGTGGTAGCCGAGGGCGATGGGCGTGCCGTCGGGGGCGCGGATACCACCTTGCGTGCTTAGGATCAGGAACTGTTTGCCGAGCATGGCAGCAGGCGACCAGCCCATGCCGGCATTCTGCGTCCAGCCGAAGAGATCACCGCTCGACATGCGGCGGAGCCGGTCGGCGTCGAGTGGCAGGCTGCCGCCGGGCCCGGGTGCGGTCGTGCGCAACGTGTAGATTGCGTCGTCACCGGAATCGAAAATGGGATCGGGACTCATGGCGGGCAGGTCAGGCCACGGCATTCACGAGCGTGCCGATGGGTTCGATGGTGATGCGAATCTCATCGCCGGAGCGCAGGGTGAAAGAGTCGGGCGGCACGACGCCGGTGCCGGTCATCAAAAAGGCGCCCTTGGGGAAGGAGTTGTCGCGAAAGAGAAATTCCGCGAGCTCGGGAAACTTGCGCTTGATCTGGCTGAGTTGCGTGGAACCAGTGAAGACCGCCGCACCACCGCGGTTGATCGTGATGGCGATCGTGGTGGTGACAGGGAGTGGTTCGTCGGTCACGAGCAGGCACGGGCCGAGGGCGGTGGAACGGTCGTAGACTTTGGCCTGCGGGAGATAGAGCGGATTCTCGCCCTCGATGTCACGCGAGCTCATGTCGTTGCCGATGGTATAACCGAAGATGCGGCCGTTAGTATTGATGGCGAGGGTCAGCTCGGGCTCGGGGACGTTCCATTTGGAATCGCCGCGGATGCGCACCGGCGTGCCGGGGGCGGCGACGCGATGCGGCGTGCCCTTGAAAAACAGCTCGGGGCGCTCAGCGTGATAGACCTTGTCGTAAAACGTGCCGCCGCCGGCGTCCTTGGACTCCTCCATGCGGGCCGTGCGGCTCCGGAGATAGGTTACTCCCGCGGCCCAGACTTCCTGCATGCCGATGGGTGCGTCGGGATTGGCGGGGAGCGTGGCTGGCTGGCCGGCGGCCCAAGCATTGCGGGCGAGGGCGGCTGGATCGGCGGCGAGAAACAGGGTGTCGATGGTCAGCTGGCCCGAGGCCCGCCGGACAACACCATCTTGGGCAAGGAACAGACCGTGGGTATCGGTGAAGACGCGGATCATGGGGTGGGAATTGATACGCGATTCCCTGCAGTCAGGACAGCTGGAAATGCGTGGACGGTAACACTCAGGTACTGGCAGGAAGCGACCGCGACAGTCCGGACGCGATAACTATAGCGCGGGCCTCCTGATGCTGGCTTGCTTCCGCCCATTGGTCTGCCGAGGTTTTCTGGCAGGGCGCCAAGCCTTCCCATGACGCACGAACCGACCTCCGAACCCAGTGCCAGCCGGGTCGTCCGCACCCTGAACGACGGCTATTGGGACCTGACCGAGGTGATCGAACTGGCGGATGGCTCACGGCGGGTGCGCAAACGCGGCAAGAGTGCCACGGCGGAACGGCCGTGGGGCGTCGAGTCGCTGCGTCGCGAGATTTGTTACCTGAAGACCCTGCCGCCACGTGCCGCTGCCGTGCTGCCCCCGCTGCTCGCCGGTTGGGATCGGCAGTTGGACAACACCCCCGACGTCGGCTACGAGATGCCCTATTATTCCGACCATCAGGACGCCGGTTCTTTGGCCCGGGCTGACGCGCTCGGGCAGGCCGAGATCAATATGTTTCAACAGGAGCTGGCTGACGCGGTGCTGGCGCGACTGCACGAACCGGCAGGTGCGCACGAATCACTTTCCGCGCACATGGTCAGTGCGGTGCGGCAGGCCTTCGATGGTTTGGTGGCGGCCCCGGCCTTTGCCGCGCTCATCGAGGCAGACACGATCGAACTCAACGGCCGACCGGCGCTGGGGCCGCGAGCGGTGTTTGAGCAAATCATCAGTGAAACGGATATGCTGGCGGTGATCGACGGCACGCCGGCGGTGAGACTCCATGGCGATCTCCACCTGGAAAACATCCTGTGGCGACCACTCGCGGTTTCAGGCCGGGAACCGAGGTTAATCCTGATAGACCCGGTCTCGGTGGCGGGGGTGGTCTGGGGGCTGCCGCTTTTTGATCTCGTCAAGTACGAGTCGTATGCCACCGGCGAGCTGATGGCCCTGCGCTCGGAAAGGGTTGAGGTCACGGGCATCGGGGAAGACACGGGCCACTACCGTTGCCGGATTCGCACGGAGAACGCAGGACTGGCTCCCTTCCTGACCCTGAATTGGCACGCCGTCTTTCGCGCGGCATTCGAGGGCCGATACGGTCCGGTGGATGAACGTGCGTACCGGTTTATTCACGGCTATTTCAACGCTACAATGGCCCTGAATACCTCCGGCGTCCAGCGCCAGGGGCGGCTGCTGCGGGTGACGGAAGACTTCAACGCGGTGCTCGGGTGAGCCCGGGGTGAGGGTGCAGGAAACTTGTTGGCAAATTCGGTGACTTTACTCTGGCTGGCGCAATGGAGTCGCCAACACACCGGCCTGCCCCGGACCGGACTGAAACCCGTCGGGCCCTCGTCATCTTCGTGGCGGCCCTGTTGTTTGGCGCCTGGGGGTTCAGCGTGGGGTGGCAAAGCCGCAATCTTCCCGGCATCGAATTCCGGCAGGCCCAGACGGCGCATTCCATCTATTACATCAAGGAGGAACGGAATTTTTCCATCGACTACCCGACGCCCGTGCTCGGCAAGCCGTGGTCCATTCCGATGGAGTTCCCCCTCTATCAATGGACTGCCGTCATCGTCAGCGACGTGACAGGGTACAATGTCACGAAGGCGGGGCGGCTGGTCACCGTCGCATGTTTTTATCTCATGCTGCCTGCGGTGTGGCTGCTGTTGGGCCGCTGGGGAGTGGCTCCAGGCCACCGCTGGGTGACGTTGGCGGTGATTGTGTCGTCCCCGTTCTACATTTTCTACGGACGGGGGGTCTTCATCGAGACGATGGCGCTCATGTTCTGCGTGTGGTTCTGGGTGGCGTTCGAGTACGCGGTGGAGCGCCGGCATCGGGGCTGGCTGGCACTGGGGGTCCTGGCGGGGACCGGCGCCGGTCTGGTCAAGGTCACGACCTATCTGCTGTACCTGATTCCGCCCGGCTTCTGGGCGATCCGGCGCTTGTGGCGGATGAGAAAGGCGGGAGCGTGGCGGGCTGAGTTTGGCTGGATGACCGCGGCGGTGGCCGTGCCCTGCGGCGCCACCCTGTGGTGGCTCCACCATGCCGATGCCGTGAAAGCCGCCAATCCGCTCGCGCACTTTCTCACCTCTTCCAGCCTCCAGGAGTTCAATCTCGGCAATTGGGCCCTCCGGCTGTCCCCGGAACTCTGGGCGATGAAGTGGCGCATCATTCGGGAAGAGCTGACCTGGTTTCCGCTGGTCGCCGGCTGCCTGTTGCTTGCGTTGTTCGCCGCCCGGCACCGGCTGGTCGGGATGATGATTTGTGCCGGGGTTTTCATCGCCGCGCTGGTGATCTTCCCCGTACTTTACGCGATCCATGACTATTACTTCATGGCCAGCGCCCTGTTCCTGCTTTTGTTCCTGGGGCTGGCGCTGACGGGCCTGGCGGAATCACGGGCGCCGCGCTGGTTGTCGATGGCGGCGCTGCTCACGGTCGTGAGCTGCCAGGCCGGGCGGTATATCGAGCATTATTATCCCACCCAGAGCGCCATCAGCAGCGGGGGCGACGGGCTTACTGCCGCACTCAAGGCCATGACCCGGCCGGACGAGGTGATCGTGGTCTTCGGCCACGACTGGAACTCGATGATCCCGTTTTATGCGCAGCGCCGGGCCATCATGGTGCGCGAAGCGGAGCGTGAGTCGCCCGAGCGCCTCTGGCGGTCGCTCGAGATGCTCGATGACGTCCGGATTGGCGCGGTCGTGATGGACGATCGGGCGGACAAAGGGACCGACCTGATCACCCGGTTTGCGAAGTTTGGCATCGATCCCCGTCCGATGTGCCGCTGGCGCAACATGACGGTATATCTCCCGCAGACGCGGCGGGCGGAAGCGATTTACCTGATGAAGGACCTGGGGTTTTCCGGGGTGAACTGGGCGACCAGTGCAATCCCGGAGGATGCGGGGCCGGAATCGAAGTTTGCCGGCGAGTGGCATGAAAGCAGGAAGATGGCCACGCATCAGCGCGCCGTCTTTCAGGCCATGCAACCCATGCCCGTGCGTTTCTTTTCCACCTTCGGCCCGATGATCGACCGCGTGAACGGGCTCGTCGAATACAACGCCCACCCCGACACCCGGCTGGTCTTCAGCCTCCCGGCCGGCGCCCACCGGTTGCGGTGCATGGTTTGGCTGCCGCCGGCGGCTTACGATCCGGCGTTGCCTGACGACAAGGCGACGGATGGGGTTCAGGTGACGTTCTCCCGGCTGCAGCCCGAAGGTTCCGCCCAGGTGCTGTTTTCGCGACTGATCAATCCGCGCAAGAACGAGTCCGATCGCGGTGTCCTGCCCCTGCGGGTGGACTTTACGTTGGAACAGGCCGGGGAAGTGGAGCTGTTTTTCGGTCCCGGTCCGGCCGGCAACAACACCTGCGACTGGATCAAGCTCAGCCGGCTGGTGATCGACGAGGGAAACTGAGGACCACGCCAAGCTTTCGGGAATATAAGCCGTCTTAAATCAGGCCCAACTTCATTTTCCCTTCTTCCGAGATCATGCTTTGATTCCACGGTGGTTCCCAGGTGATGCGGACGTCGGCGGCGGCGACACCGGGGACGAGGAGAATCTTTGATTTGGCGTCCTCGGCGATGACCGGGCCCATGCCGCAACCCGGGGCGGTGAGGGTCATGGCGACATCCACCTTGTGGCCGCCGTCATCCTGCTTGGAAATGTCCATCGTATAGACGAGGCCGAGATCGACGATGTTGACGGGAATCTCGGGATCAAAGACCTGGCGCATCTGCGCCCACACTGCCTCAGGATCAGGCGAGCCGTCGGCGAGCGTGCCGCCCTTGACCGTCTGATCGGCGACCGTCTCGCCGATGGCGTCGGCGTCCTTGCCGTCGAGCCGGTAAAGGCCGGTGTCGGTCTGGACGGTGTAGCTGCCACCGAGGACCTGATGGATGAAGACCTTGGCCCCGGCAAACAGCGTGTGCTTGTCGCCCGAGGGGATCTGCGAGGCGGTGACCTCGCGGGTAAGGAGGCGGTCACGTTTGTCGGTCGTGCTCATGGCTTGTTGGCCTTGAATTTATCGCGAATGATATTGGCAAGCGTGTCGTGGAGCGGCTGGTGCGCAATCTTGCCGAGGACTTCCTCGAAGAAGCCGAAGACGAGCAACTCCTGGGCCTGCGCGGGCTTGATGCCGCGGGACTCAAGGTAGAACTCCTGCTCGCGGTCGATGCGGGCCGAGGTGGCGCCGTGGGTGCAGCGGACGTCGTTGGCTTGGATCTCGAGGCCGGGCAGCGAATTGGCCTCGGCCTCGTCGCTGAGCATCAGGTTGCGGTTGCTCTGGTAGGCGTCGGTCTTTTGGGCGTCGGGGTCCACGACGATCAGGCCGGAGAAAATGGTCTTTGCCTGGTCGAGGAGGGCGTTTTTGTAGAGGAGGTTCGAGCTGGTGTTAGGCGCCTGATGGATCTGCAACGTGCGCTGGTCGAATTCCTGCGTGCCGTGCGCGACGGTGAGGGCGAGCATCTCGGAGTGGGCGCCGGGTGCCTGCAGCTGCGAGAACGACTCGTGCCGCGCCTGGCGGGCCCCGAGGTGGACATTGAGCGAGAGCACCTTGGCGTCGCGGCGGGCGACGGTGGCGTTGAACTGGAACGAGAGCGTGTCGCGACTCCAGTCTTGCATCGCGATATAGGTGACTTCCGCGCCATGGCCGGCGTAGAGATCGTTGCCACCGCAGGCGAAGTGACTGAGCTGAGAGCCAGACTCGGAGCGGGACACCGTTGCGGCCTGCTGGTCGCCCGGTGTTTGTCCTCGGTTCTCGCGCGCCATTCGTCGCGAAACCGAGGCAAAGAAGTCAGCGACGGTGACCTTGGCGTTGTCCTCGGCGACAACGAGCGTGTGCGGGAAAACCGCGGTGCCTGCACCGGAGGCGAGATGGGAAACCATGATTGGCGTGGTGACTTCGACGCCCTTGGGCACAAAAATAAAGGCACCATCCTCGAGAAAGGCCTCGTGCAGGGCGGCGAACTTGTCGGAGCCGAGCTTCGAGGGCTGGGCGAGCAGGTGGGACTTCACCAAGGCGCCGTGCTTGAGCAGTGCATTCTGGAGGGTGTCAAAGATAACACCCTTGACGGCCAAGGATTCGTGGCCTGCCACCTTATTATTGACGAAACTTAGCGAAGCCGCGGCAAAGGATTTGTCACGGGGCACCTGCCCCTGGCCGCTTGTTGCCGTCGGCAACGTGAAGCCGTCGAGCGTGAGCGTGGACAGGTTGGAGAAGCGCCAGCCCTCGTCGGTGCGCTTCGGCATGGGCAGCGACGCGAAGCGCGCGTAGGCGGCGCGTTTGCGGTCGAGCCACCAGACGGGGAGGTGCTTCACGCGCTCAAGGTGCGCGGCGAAGACCTCGGTGGTGAACGAACCGGTGAGGGATTTGTTTTCGATGAGAGTGGGTTCAGACATTGCGAAATGCTTTTTAAACGCGGAGGGCGCAGAGAACGCGGAGAGTGGTCAGGGAACTTCGCGCTCTCCGCAACTTCCGCGTTTCAATTCTGGTTCAGCCGACGGATCCTTCCATTTCCAAATCGATTAGGCGCTTCAGCTCGACGGAGTATTCCATCGGGAACTGGCGGGCGAGGTCGTTGATGAAACCGTTCACGGCGAGGCTCATCGCCTGCGCCTCGGTGAGGCCGCGGGACTGCATGTAGAAAATCATGTCCGCGCTGACCTTGGAGACACTGGCCTCGTGCTGGGTGGCGTTCCTGTCGCCGCGGACGGAGATGGCGGGATAGGTATCGGTGCGGCTGTTGGTGTTGATCAGCAGCGCGTCACACTCGGTGTTGTTCTTGCAACCCTTGAGGTGTTTCGGGATGTGGACGACGCCGCGGTAGGTTGAGCGGCCCTGGCCGACGGAGATGGACTTGGCGATGATGTTGGACGTCGTGTTGTTCGCGGCGTGGATCATCTTGGCGCCGGTGTCCTGGTGCTGGCCGTCGTTGGCCAGCGCGATGGAGAGGACTTCGCCGCGGGCGCGCTCGCCCTTCAGGACGACGCCCGGGTATTTCATGGTGAGGCGGCTGCCGATGTTGCAGTCGATCCACTTGATCTCGGCGTCCTCGTGCGCGACGCCGCGCTTGGTGACAAGGTTGAAGACGTTGTTGGCCCAGTTCTGGACGGTGATGTACTGGATCTTGGCACCCTTGAGCGCCACGAGCTCGACCACGGCGCTGTGCAGCGTCGAGGTGGAGAACTTCGGCGCCGTGCAGCCCTCCATGTAAACGACCTCGGCGCCCTCGTCGGCGATGATGAGGGTGCGCTCGAATTGGCCGAAGTTCTCGGCGTTGATGCGGAAATAGGCCTGGAGCGGTTGCGCTACCTTCACGCCCTTGGGCACATAGATGAACGACCCACCGGAAAACACGGCGCTGTTGAGCGCGGAGAACTTGTTGTCGCCGGTCGGGATGACCTTGCCAAAGAACTTGCGGAAAATCTCCGGGTGCTCGCGGAGCCCCTCGGTGGAATTGCAGAAAATGACGCCCTGCTTGGCGACAATGTCCTTGATGTTCGAATAGGCGGCCTCGGAGTCAAACTGGGCCTCGACGCCGGCGAGGAACTTGCGCTCCTGCTCGGGGATGCCGAGGCGCTCAAAGGTCTTCTTGATGTCATCGGGCACCTCGTCCCAAGTGCGCTTGGGTTTCTGACCCTGCGAGAGGTAGTAGCGGATTTTTTGAAAATCGATGTTTTCGAGATCCTTCGTCGCCCAGTGCGTGGGCATGGGCTTGTCGAAGAAGGTCTTCAGCGCCTTGAGGCGGAACTCGAGGATCCACGGAGCCTCCTTTTTCACCGAGCTGATGTAGCGGACGGTGTCCTCGTTCAGGCCGGTGCCGGCGTCAAAGGCGTAGTCCACCTTGTATTGAAAGTCGCCCTTGGTCTGATCGATGCCGACGACGGGATTCTCGGTCGCGGGCGCGGTCTCGATTTCGGTGGGTGGTTTCATGTCGGAGAAATGGTCAGGCGTTGGCGGCGGCGAATTCCTGCTTCACCCAGTCGTAGCCCTTGGCTTCGAGCTCGAGGGCGAGGGACTTGTCGCCGCTCTTCACGATGCGACCGTCGTGCATGACATGGACAAAGTCCGGCACGATGTAGTCGAGCAGGCGCTGGTAGTGGGTGATGAGCATGATGCCGGGGGCGGACGGACTGCTGCGCTGGGCGTTGACGCCATCGGCAACGACACGAAGCGCATCGATATCGAGGCCGGAGTCGGTCTCGTCCATCAGGGCGATCTTGGGCTCGAGCATGGCCATCTGGAGGATCTCGCAGCGTTTCTTTTCGCCGCCGGAAAAACCCTCGTTGACGGAGCGGGAGGTGAACTTCCGGTCGATTTTCAGCAGGTCCATCTTGGCGTAGAGTCGTTTGTAGTAGCCGGTGGCGTCGAGTTCCTCGCCCTCGGCCATGCGGGCCGACACGGCGGCGCGGAGGAAGTTGGCGATGGAGACTCCGGGGATCTCGCTCGGGTATTGGAAGGCGAGGAACAGGCCGGCGCGGGCACGCTCGTCGGGCTCCATGGCGAGGACGGACTGGCCGTCGAGCCGCACTTCGCCACTCGTGATCGTGTAGTCCGGATGGCCGGCGATGGCCTTGGCGAGCGTGCTCTTGCCGGTGCCGTTGGGCCCCATGATGGCGTGCACCTCGCCCTGCTTGATCGTCAGGGTGAAGCCCTTGACGATGGGCTTGTCGCCGATGTTGACGTGGAGGTCGTTGATTGCGAGTTGGCTCATGGAAAATCAGTTGGCGGCGGCTTTGCCCCGGAAGTTCAGCTCGATACTGCGGGCATCGAAGCCGTCGGGCAGGATCTGGCGGAGACGGGTGACGAAATCATCGGGCAGGTCCACGTCGTGGATCTTGCCGGTCTGCTCATCGTGAAAATGCGCGTGTTCGTGCAGGTTCGGGCAATAGCGGGTGGGGGCGCGTTCGAGGTTGACCTGGCGGACAATGCCGCAGGTGACGAGCGTTTCGAGGCAGTTGTAGACGGTGGCGAGCGAGATGGTCGGCATCTGCGCCTTCACGCGGGCGAAGATCTCGTCGGCGGTGGGGTGGTCGCGCTTCTCCAAAATGACCTTGAGCACGACCTCCCGTTGGGGAGTGGGGCGGATATCGCAGGCCTTGAGCTGTTCCGAAAGGACTGCGTGCTTTTCAGTGTGGGCGGACATGGTGAATTGGGAGTCCGACAAACCAACGCAGCCGCGACAGAGTTTCAAGTAGGAATTAGAATAATTCTAATTATAAACTCAAATCACTCCAATGCAAATGATTATGATTTAATCAACCGGGCCAACATATGGACAAAAGTGTACTCTTCCCTGCTCCCCACCCGGTATCCAAACGCTGGTGATCCACGGCTGCGGCGCCAATGCGGCAAAGCCCATCTTGACGGTCAGGGCGTTCTTTGGATGGTGGAGGCTGCAATGGATTCAATGTCGCAATACCGGTTAACTGGGTTGCTTCGCCGCCTGTTGGCCGCGGGTTGCATTGCGCTGGTGTTCATCCTGGGCCTGTTGGCTGCGAGCCCGGTGCTGCACGATCAACTGCACCACGGCAAAGCTGCATCTGCGGAGGACGGGTGTGCGGTAGTCCTGTTCGCCCACGGGGTATCAGTGCCATTGGCCATGATCAAGGCACCTCCGGCACCGGTGGAATGGCGGGAGCAGGTTTTTATTGGTTCGACTGAACTGATGCTGGATTCACCGCGCTACCGGCTGCAGCCGGGGCGCGGGCCGCCGGTGGGTTGAGTAATTCTGATTGGCCCGCTGCGCCCGATTGCGTGCGGCCGGCTCGTTACGCTGCGAAGAGGGTGCATGTGCACCTTGCCCTTCGCCGGCCGCGATAAGTTGGATCCATTCCCGCAACCCTGTGTGTGCCCCTTAATCCCTATGAATTTTAGAACCATCATCACCTGTGCATCCGCCCTGTGCCTGACGGCGGTGGCCTTTCCGGTCGAAGACCAAGTGCAACAACTGCAACTGCAACTGAAACAGTTGCAGGCAGAATTTGAGAAAACCCGCCTTTTGCAGCAGCAGCAGATCGAGGTTCTCACCAAAAAGCTGGACGCGCTGGCGAACGCAGCGGCTGTGGCCGCCACCTCGGCGCCGGCAAAATCGGACGAACAAAAGAAACTCGAGCAGGAACTCGCCGCGGCCAGTGCGTCGCCCAACCCGGCACCCCCGAGCGCACCGGCCTTCACGCCCGCCGCCTCCGGCGCGCATGCCGGTTCCTCATATATGAACATCAGTTTCGGCACGCTGATCGACGCCGGATGGTCCACCGAAGCTGATCCCTCGGCGCAACTGCAGCTCGGCGACCATGATCCCATCAAACGAGGCTTCATCCTGCGCAATGCAGAGATCGCCCTCGACGGGGCGATCGACCCCTATTTCAAGGGCTTTGCCAACATTGTCCTGAAGCTGGATAAGAACAACGGCACGGAGATCGAGCTGGAGGAAAGTTTTCTCCAATCGACCTCGCTGCCCGCCAATCTCCAGCTCAAGGCCGGCCAGTATTTTGCCGGCTTCGGCCGGCAAAATCCGCAGCATCCGCACACCTGGGCGTTCGTCGACCAGCCGTTGATCCTCGGCCGCGCGTTCGGGCCGGACGGATTGCGTGGCATCGGGACGCAGCTGTCGTGGCTGGCACCGACTCCGTTCTACACCGAGCTGTTCCTCAGCGTCTTCGATGGTCAGGGTGGCACGGCCTTCAGCTTTCGCAATCCCGGAGAAACCGACGCCGCCGGGGTCAACCGCTTCGCCGGCCGCGCCACCCTCGACCGCACCCTGCGCGGAGCACAGGATCTGCTCTTCGTGCCGCGGTTGGCCTCGTCGTTCGAACTCAGCGACACGCAGACGCTGCTCGCGGGCGTTTCGGCGGCCTTCGGCCCGAACGACACCGGCCCGCACAGCCGTACGGAGATCTATGGAATCGATTTCTTCTGGAAATGGAAACCGGCTGACGCCTCACAGGGCTTTCCCTACGTGACGTGGCAGACCGAGGCCCTCTACCGTCGCTTTGCCGCGGCGGCCGATCCGCTGGCGCCGACACCACTGCCCGACGAGACGCTGCACGACGCCGGGTTCTATACTCAGTTGATCTACGGCTTTGTCCCGCGTTGGAATGCCGGCCTGCGCGTCGACTACGCTACGGGCAATGCGGCCGCTTTTGACGCCGGTGATCCGCACCGCGGCAAGCGCGTCCGGGTTTCACCCGAGCTGACCTTCCTTCCCAGCGAATTCTCCAAGATCCGCCTGCAATACAACTACGATCACGGTGACCTCTTCGGCGCCGCTCACTCGATCTGGATGCAGCTTGAGTTCGGCCTCGGCGCCCATGCCGCGCACAAATACTAAGCCACCGTTACTCCCGCCAAAAATCAATCCTCCCATGAAATCCCGCCGCTGCATTTTTCTGCTCCCGTTGCTCGCCCTGCTGACGGCACCGGCAGAGGCCAAGCTCAACGTCGTCGCCACCACGCCCGATCTTGGCGCCATCGCCCGCGCCATCGGTGGCGACCAGATCGAACTCACCACCCTCGCCAAGGCCACCGAAGACCCGCACTTCGTCGACGCCAAGCCGAGTTTCATCGTGAAACTGAATCATGCCGACGCCCTCATTGAGGGTGGAGCGGAACTCGAGGCCGGCTGGCTGACCCCGCTCCTCGAAGGCGCGCGCAACCCGAAGCTCGAAGCCGGCAAGCCTGGTCGCGTCTCCGCCGCCGAGGGAGTGGTTCTGCTCGAAGTCCCGATGGCGCTCGACCGTTCCCAGGGTGACATTCATGCGGCGGGCAATCCGCATTATTTGACCGATCCGCTGAATGCGAAGATTGTCGCAGCGCACATCGCCCAAGCCCTGACGGCGCTCGACACAAAATCAGCCGGCGTGTTTCAGGCCAACCTGAAAAACTTCGCTGAGGGGCTGGATGCGAAGATGTCCGAATGGCAGGAGCTGGTCGCGCCCTACGTGGGGCGGCCGCTCGTCACCTACCACAATTACTGGATCTATTTCGGCCACCGTTTCGGCTGGCCCATGGAATTGTTTCTGGAGCCGAAGCCGGGTATTCCGCCGACGCCAGCCCATCTGGCGGAGGTCATCACCAAAATGAAGGCTGGCAGTCTCAAACTTGTCACCGTCCAGCCCTATCAGAACAGAAAAACGGCGGAGACGGTCGCCGGCCGCACCGGCGCCGTCGTGCTCGACTTTCCGTCGTTTCCCGGCGGCAAGGGTACGGAGAGCTATCTCGAGTGGATGGACTTCCTCGTGAAATCAACCGTCCATGGGTTCGAACAGACCCGCTGAACCCCGCCCCGCTCAACCTCCAGTCCCGCCCCCATGCTCGAAGCCCTTGAAATCATGAAGTGGCCGCTGCTCGCGTGCCTTCTTCTGCCCGGTTTGCTCGTCTACCTCGGGCTGCACATTGTGCAGCGTGAAATCATCTTCGTCGATCTGGCACTCGCCCAGGTCGCCGCGCTCGGCACCTGCTTTGGCATCCTGATGCATTACGAAGCGAGCTCATGGGAGAGCTACGTCCTGTCGCTGGGTTTCACCTTCGTTGGAGCGGGCATCTTCACCCTCACCCGCACGAAGTCCCACCGTGTGCCGCAGGAAGCGCTGATTGGCATCGTGTACGTGGTCACCGCCGCGCTGGGCATCCTGCTGCTGAGCCGGAGTCCGGAGGGCAACGAGGAGTTGAGGCGCACGTTGATCGGCGAGGTCCTGCTCGTGACACCGCAGCAGGTGCTGCGCACGTTCGCCCTCTACGTGGTCATCGGATTGATTCATTATTTCTGCAGGAAAAGATTCCTCGCCATCTCCTTCGAGCCTGAACGCGCCGCCGCCGGGGGGCTGTCGGTCCGCTGGTGGGACTTTGTCTTCTATGCGATGTTCGGCTGGGTGGTAACGAGCTTTGTCCAGATCGGCGGAGTGCTGCTGGTTTTCTCCTTCCTCATCGTGCCGGCAGTGTGCGCGAACTTTCTGGCCGACTCGCTGGGCGCCAAGCTGCTGATCGGCTGGGCTACGGCGACCGTCGCGAGCGTGGCGGGCTTGTACGGTTCCTACGTCCTGGATCTGCCAACCGGGGCCGCCATTGTCTGCGCCCTCGGCCTCGCGCTCATCCTCACGATCATCGCCGCGAGTTTCCGCCGCGCGAAAGCCGGTTGATGCCGGTCAGGACTTCCCGGATGATCGCCAGCACCAGTGCCAGGGTTCGTAGGCGATACCCTGCCGGTTGCCGCGCGGGTAGGACAGGTGAAAGCCAAACTTTGCGGCGTGCCGCTTGAGCCAGCGGAACTCGCGCGTCCGGGCGAACGCAGCGCTCAGCCCCATTTCTGTTGGCGAACCCAGGTCAAGCGCCCGGCCGGTGTGGTGCTCGCTGCAGCCCGGCGCGGCGACGAGCCGCAGGATGCTCGGGATCGTTTCGCCGGCGGCGAGCTTGCGGCGGATGACCGCGGTCTGTCGGGCGACACTGCGAAAGGCGGACAACGGTAGCAGTGTCACGCGATCATTTGCGGCGGCGGTGTGCAGGCGTTTCCACGCGGCGGCGGCGCGGGGCGTGAGCTTCAGGATTTTCCCGTCATCGGCGGCGCGGCCGATCGACACGAGGCGCTGCGCCTCGCGCTGAAACGGCAAATGACGGCGCGCGTCATAATCAGGCGGAAGGCCGAGCCGGGCCCAAATTTTGCGCCGAGCCCTACTGGTCATAGCTGTGAACATACGGCTGGAAGACCTTGACCGTATCTGCCGGTGCTCCGAACCAATCGGTGAGAGGTGCCGGCCAGTTCGTTCCCAACGTAAGCAAGGTGAAACGCCCGGCGATGGGCGGAGCAGCCTCGGCCTTGATGACATTGTCCGGACCGACGAACTTGGTGCCGCGACCGGATATGACGGCGTTGTGGCTTAAAATGGTCTCTTCACCCACGCGCTCGACCGACACCTCCATGGCCATGCCGCCCAGCACGACACCCGCCCCGGAGGGACTGGTCAGTAACGCGAGTTCCACCCGGCGGCGGTTGCCTTGGAAGTTGAGGTCGGCGCGGTTGAGATGATAAAGGCCGAATTCGTTGAGCATGTCCTTGCCCGGATAACCGGCATAGGGTCCGGCACCGAGCCAGCGGAATTCCGACGCGGCCGCGGGCACAACGAGGGAGACACCGGCCTCCAGCAACATGCCGTGGCCATTGCTGGGGGTGTAGTCGTAGCTGACCTCGATGGCGCCATTGGCCTTGACCAGCAGGTTTAACTCGCCGTCCAGCGCTTGGTCGGGAGCGTCGGGTCGCGCATAGTGACCGCGCACGCGCAACGCGATACCATCGGCGGTCCGGCTGGCCGTGGTCTCAATCCCGGTCGTGGCGCGCAAAAAGGATCCGGTCCAGGTCTGTTCCTTTTTCGCCCGCATGGATTCACCCTCGGTGAAACGCCGGCCGATGTGAGGAAAAAATCCCCCGCCCAGAACCTGGCCCGCGGCGTCACGCAGGGTGATCTCGCCGGTGGCGCGAACCAGGGTGAGGGTGAATCCCGGGTGAGTGACCCGGATTTCCGTCGCCGCATCGTCAAGCGCAAGGGGCGCGGCCGGCTGCCGCGCGGCGAGCAGCGCCAGGCGGGAGATGTTGGTTGGCAGCGTGTCGAGCCGGAGGGAGCGCTCATAGAAACTGTCCGACTTGCCGTCGGCGCAGCGCAGGTCGAGCGTGAAGACATCGGTGCCGGCGTCGTCCGGCAGCGTGAACGAAACCGTGGCCGGCTCGGTGGCGTGGGCCGCAGCATGCAGGGGAATCGTGCCACTTTGCCCGGGAGCGCCGTTGCGGAGCAGAGACCACTTGAGCGTGACGCCGGTCAGCGCGCGGAAATCGAAACGGTTCTCCACGGATAGCGTGACCTGGTTCACACCGGGGCGGACAATCACGCTTTGTTCGGAAATCTGCACGGGCGAGTAAACCTTGCGCACCTGCCAGTAGTCGACTTGTGGCGTGCGGTCCGAGTAGACGATGCCATCCATGCCATGGTTGCCGTCGGTGTCATAGTAGTGTTTCGCATCGGGCCAGACGGCGAGGCCGAGGTTATGGGAGGTCTCAGGGGTTTGGGTCGCGGCGGCTTCGCGCAGAATGCCCTGGTCCTGAAACATCCAGATGGCACCACCGGCGAGGCGGGGGCTGGCCTGCATGACAGCCCATTGGGCCTGCACCTGGTCGGTGGCGAGGCCGAGGGCGTGGGCGTATTCGGTGAAGATGACGGGCCGCGTGAGCTTGGCCGCAAAATCGCGGACCATCGCGAGGCTCGGGTAATGCGGGG
>JAYUBB010000151.1:0-16762 GCA_043741015.1 Opitutaceae bacterium | reverse complement strand
CCAGCGTGCCGTCCGAACACAGGACGAGCGTATGGTTAACTCCGACCGAGATCCCGATCACGGTCTTGCCACTGAGCGCCCCGGAGGTCGTCACCGCCACCGGCACGGACGAATGCCCGCCGCCGTTGGTGCCGAGCTGGCCGTTGGAATTGTAACCCCACGACATCACGGTGCCGTCGGAACAGAGGGCCACACTGAACAACGAACCACCCGCCAGGCTGACCACGGTCTTGCCGGACAAGGCACCGCTGACGACAATGGCCCCGGGCGCGGAGCGGTTGGTGTTGGTGCCGTCGCCGAGCTGGCCGAAATTATTATAGCCCCACGTTGCCACGGTGCCGTCCGAACAGAGCGCGAGGCTATGGAAGACGCCCGTCGCGATCGCAACGACGGTCTTGCCGGCCAGCGGCGTGCCCGTCGTGACCACCGCCACCGGCGCGTTGCGCGCTGTCGTGGTGTTGTCCCCGAGCTGGCCGTAGGTGTTGTCGCCCCAGGCCGCCAGCGTGCCGTCCGAGCACAACGCCAGGCTGTGCGCCTGCCCCAGCGCATGGGCCACGACCGTCTTGCCGGCCAGCACGCCCGTAGCCATCACGGGCACGGGCGAGACGCGCGACGTTGTGGTGCTGTCCCCGAGCTGGCCGCTGGCGTTCTGACCCCAGGCGAAGGAGCGATTCAAGGCCCAGAGCAGCACCAGGTCGTTGCCGGTGCCGCCGTAGTAATTGGCCACGAAATTATACGTGTTGCCGCCAAAGCTCAACGCCACCGCCTGCCCTTGGGCGAGATTGACAAAGCGCCCGGTGATGGGGGCCGGCCCCGTATTCCTGATCACGGTCAGGGTCGCGCCCGCCGCCGGAGCAAAATTGAGCGCCAGGTTGATGGTCTTGCCGGTGGCATTGTAGCTGACGGCCGTGACCGGCACATCGCTCTCCGCGTTGTAGGTGGCGGCCAGCGCCACGCCGCTTCCGTCCACGTTGATGACAAAGGGATTTTCGTCCAGATCGCTGCTCGCAATCTGCACCAGTGCGCTGCGCGCTCCCTCCACCGTGGGCGAGAAGGTCACGGTAAACGTGGTCGTGGCGCCCGGGGCCAGTGTGACGGATCCAAGCGAACCCAACGTAAAGTCACCCGGATGCGTACCCGCCTTGCCCACGGCCAGGCTGCCCAAAACAGCCGTGCCGACGTTCTTGATGGTAAAGGTCTGCACTGTGCCGCCGCCCACCGAGGTTGGCGCGAAAGTATAGCTGCCGATGTTGCTCTGCCGTTCATCCACCCCGGAGGTGCTCGCTCCGGTGAAGACCGAGATCTCGGGCAAGGGCGGCGACGCGGCCAAGGCCAGCGAGTGATCGGGAAAGCTGCCGCTGGCGGCCCGGATGAAACGCTCGCCTCCCGCCAGCGCGCTGCTGTTCACGGCCACCGGATATGAACGCGCGACAAAGGAGTTGTCGCCAATCTGACCGACGGCATTGAGGCCCCACCCTGCCATGCTGCCGTCGGAGCAGACGGCCATACTGTGCGAAGCGCCGGCACCGATGCCGACCACGCTCCGACCAAAGAGCGCCGAGACTCCCGGCTGCGCGCTCACCGCGCCCGGCACCGGCGTGACGGGCTGCCCGGTGCTGCCGTTGCCAAGCTGGCCGTTGGTGTTGTCGCCCCAGGCGGCAATCGTTCCGTCGGCGCAAAGCGCGAGACTGTGCCCGGCTCCCGCGGCGAGCGCGGCGACAGTCTTGCCCGCCAGCGCCGGAACGCCGGTGATAACCGCGACCGCAATATTCCGCTGGCTGGCGGTGCCGTCGCCGAGCTGGCCGTTCGAATTGTTGCCCCAGGCCGCCAGGGTGCCATCCGAACACAAGGCCACGTTGTGGTAGGCGCCTGCGGCGACCGTGACGACGGTCCGCCCCGCCAACGGAGTGGCGCTGGTCGTCACCGCCACCGGCACATGCCGGTCGGTAGTGGTGCCATCACCGAGCTCGCCATAAAAATTGAGGCCCCACGCCGCCAGCGTGCCATCCGAGCACAGCGCCACGCTGTGATGTCTCCCCGCCGCAACGGCGATGATCGACTTGCCGGACAGCGGCGTGCCCGCAGTCGTGACGGCTACCGGCACCAGGCGCTGCGTCACGGAATTGTCGCCCAGCTGTCCGCCGGCATTGTAGCCCCACGCCACCAGCGTGCCATCCGAACAGAGGGCGATACTGTGACTGTCGCCCACTGCGATAGCCACGATGGTCTTGCCGGCCAGCGGCGTGCCAGCCGTCGTGACCGTCACGGGCATCAGCCGCTGTGTGGTCGTGCCGTCGCCCAGTTGACCGGTGTCGTTTTTGCCCCACGCAGCCAGCGTGCCGTCCGAACAAAGCGCCAGGCTGTGGCCCGCGCCGGTCGCCAGCGCCAGCACGGTCTTGCCGGCCAGCACGCCGGTGGCGGTCACCAGCACCGGTGAGTTGTGCGACGTCGTGGAGTTGTCCCCGAGCTGGCCGCTGGCGTTCTGCCCCCAGGCGAACGACCGGTTGGCGGCCCAGACAAGCACCAGGTCGTTGCCGGTGCCGCCATAATAGTTCGCCACAAAATAATAGGTGTTTCCGCCATAGCTCAACGCCACCAGTTGTCCCTGGGCAAGATTGGTGAACCGGCCGCTGATGAAATCCAGCCCCGTGTTCTTCACCACCATCAGCTGCGTGCCCACGACCGGTTTATGGTTCAGCGCAAGGCTCACCGTGCTGCCGGTGGCGTCAAATCCGCTGGTCGTCAGTGGCACTTCGGTCCCCGTGGTATATGTGGCCGTCAGGGTTTGGTTCGCGCTCACATTGATCACAAACGGATTCTCGTCCGGATCGTTGCTGGCAATCTGCACCACGGCCGACCGTGCGCCCGAAACGGCGGGCGAAAAGGTCACGGTAAAAGTGGTCGTCGCCTCCGGCACCAAGGTGGTCGTGCCGGGGGCGCCGACCACAAAGTCGGCCGGCTGATTGCCCGTCACGCTCACGGCCAGGCCGGTGAGATTCGACGTGCCGGTGTTCTTAACGGTGAAGGTCTGCGGGCTGCTGCCGCCGGCCGGAGTGTCGGCGAAGGTGAAGCCGCTGTGGCTCTGCCGCTCCGCCGCGGGAGAGACGCCGGCTCCGTCGAAGACCGCAATCTCCGGTCCCTGCGGCGGGTTGCCCAGCTGCGGCAGAAACCCGGCCGTTATCAAGTAAGCGACGCTGGTGGAGTTGCCGCTGACCAGGCCGATGCTCCCCGCATGGCCGTAGCTGGCGGAAGTGGCCGGACCGCCGCCGGCATCGAGCGCCTCGGCCGCCGTGCCGTAGTTCGTCGAGACGCGCGTCTGCGCCGAGGCCAGCAGGCACCCGGCGAGCGCGACGACGAAAATGAAGCGACCCTTCATGCGGGCCTATTGTTCATATCCCCCGGTGGCGGTATCGAGGTCATCCACAAACTCGAGGCCCGCGGGCAGCGTCAGGCAGCCGTTGCGAAAGGCAAGGAGCGTGCTGCGCACAAAAAACGAGCTGGCCGCGGCCCCGGGCGAGGCTGCCGCCACGCAGATCACGGTAGAAATCCGGTTGGCGGGAATCGCCAGCACCACGCTGTAGGTGGAGGCGACGGTGCTGTCGCCCGTGGTATTCCAGACGGTGACCCCATTGAGCGCAATGCTCGCCCGCTCGCCCCAGACGCCGTAGGCCGTCGCATAGTATTCCAAGGTCCAGTTGATCGGGGCACCCGTCGTGTTGCGCACCCGGAGCAGGGCGCCAGCGAACTTTGAATTGGTGGAGCTGTAGGCCAGCCAGGTTTCCGACCAGACGACCGAGTTGGGCGAGATAGCCGCCTTCTTGTTGAACATCGCGGCCTGCACCTTCTTGTCGGATGAGATGGAACCCGCCATCGCGTTGTTGTCAGACCAGTTGGAGGGATTGACGCCTCCGCTCAGGTTGGTGTCGCTGTTGTTGAAGAACCAGCCCGACGCTTCATTATAAGTGCTCCAGATCGCCCACCGATACACCGCCGGCGAACTGCCGGCCGGAAGCCAGCTCGTGCCGTTGGAAAAATAGAGCTGCTTGTCGGCGGTGTTGAAATAGACCGAGCCGGCATTGCCGGGAGCGGGTGCGCTTGGCGCGGAGGCCGCGCTCGGGGCCGTGACCGTGCTCGCCGCCGCCGCCATCATGGCATAGCCCACCGCGGTGATGCGCTGGTCGGGCGCGAGCAGCTGGGAGCCATTGGTGCCGTCGTTGAACCACACCCGCAGGCGCACATCGGTGTTCGCAAAGACCGCCGACGGCACCGCCGTCATGTTTGTGATGGTGGCATCGCCGAGCGGGACGATGTAGAGGCCGTTGACCACGGGCAGCGACACCGCTGCGGTGGGCTGGCTGCCCGCACTGCTGGTGCCGTCGTTGCTCCAGTAGCTGGTGCTCCCGTTGGTGTTCACCAAGGCGAAGCGGAACTGCCCGGTGCCCGTGAACGGCGTGGTGCCGACCGACACCTTGCCCTGGTAGTTGATGATCGACGGCACTTGGGCGGCAAGAGGCAGGGCGATGTGCAGCAACAGCGCGGCAACGAGGAGGCGAATGGTGGTATTCATGGGGTGCGTAAAAATTGGCCGAAAGTTGCGGCAATAATCTCAGGACCGGAGGGATTTGTGTTGGCCGGGCAGGAGTGGAAATAGTCGCTTCAAATTGGGATTCTCCTTTGAGCATAAACCCTTGCCTCTGTCCTATCGCGCCGTCGCGTGAAGGAGTGCTTGCGGAAGGTTCATCTTGAGCTAGTTGATCGTCTTTGTGCAATTGATACGCAATAACATAAGTGCCGCGAAATGCCACCGCAAGGGCAACCTCGCGGGTGATCCCACGCCGCGCTTCAATTTCCAGCTGCAGATGATGTTGAGCATTTTTGCCCGGGTTCAGATTGTGGCATACATAGGTTGAACACCTTCTTTCACGGTCTGCACGTTGGCACCTGCGCCAGGTTGTTTTGCAAGTGCAGGAAAGATTTTTTAGAGGCGAAATTGAGTGGCGTTACCCAGCTTCAGTATGGCGAATCAGTGTGAGCCTGCTGGTTAATAAGTACGCATACATATCGCGCTGACCAGTTTCCGTGTTGTGAAAGGCGCGATGGCAGAAAGCAGTGATACGATTGCGGCATCGTCACCCCACTCATGATGAGTTCGATAACGCCGAACAGATCTCCGGGCATGGATTATAGCACGTCCGCAAAGCTGCCGCGCTGGCGTTGGAAAAGCGCCGCGCCGATAAAGCAGGCGACTAGGGCGAAGGCACAGATAGCCGATATGGCTGTAGTTGAGCGGGTGGCCCCAGAACGCCGTGCCGCGGGCTTCCTGGCTGACGAGCAGCAGGGGGTTGAATCTTAGGAATGTATAGATGGGCGTGGGAATCTGGGCGACGGGATAGAATACCGCGCTGGCGAACAGCAGGACGAGGGAGAAAAATTGCGCGATCTGCGTGACGACAGACTTCGCCCGGATATAAGTTGTAGTTCCGCCCCCTGTTTCCTTTAAGACTGACACGTGGAAAACGGCCGCGCCCCGCTCCAGTTCTATATCGATCAACCCACCGACTGGCGGGCAATGAGTCGGTGCGTGATCATCCGGGGCTGGTGCTTTGGCCGTGATAGTCAGGCGATCCTAGCCATTCGCCTGCGGACCCGAGACCGGGTTCTTTCCGGGGTAGTTGGTTTGCCGCGACCGGACGTCAAAGCTGCGCTATCAGCCGCCCCGGACGACAACACGGGATTTGAAATTCGCGGCATCCTGCCGGGTGGCCAAGTCAGTTTTTGCATTGAAGCCCGGCTGACCGATGGGACTTGGGAGAAACTTATCGCCCAGACGGTACAAGTGAAACGCCAGTTCCTGCCGCTCTGGCTGGGCGGCGGAGACTGGACGGAATTGATGTTCTTCCAGATGCCGGCGCACATGGCCTACCCGGCCCGGCCGGTGCGGGCGGAGAAGTTCCCCGCCGCGAAGGCCACCAGGCCCCGGCCGAAATTCTCCATCGTCACGCCGAGCTACAACCAGGCGCGATTCCTGCCTGAAACCCTGCGCAGCGTGCTGGGACAGACGGGCGTCGCCTGCGACTACATCGTGCAGGACGGTGGATCCACTGACGGCAGCCAAGCGCTAATCCGTCACTGCGCGACGGAGGGAGAAAGGAGAAAGGAGAAGGAAGAAGGGGAAGAGAAAAACGGAGCACCGAAGTCAGAAGGTGCAGCATCCTTCCCTGCTCCCTCCTCCCTGCTCCCTGCTCCAGCCGCAGCCGCGCCCCGCTTGGTCTCCTGGACCAGCGAGCGCGACGCCGGTCAGGCAGACGCCATCGTGCGTGGTTTCGCCAAGACCGCGGGCGAAGCGGATGACATCATGGCCTGGATCAATTCCGATGATTTCTACCTGCCCGGCACCCTGGGTTATGTGGCTGACTTCTTTGCGAGGCATCCCAACGTGGATGTGATCTACGGCCACCGCATTGTGGTGGATGAAGATTCGCAGGAAATCGGCCGATGGTTCCTGCCGAAGCATGATCCGGAAGTGCTGCGACTGAATGATTTCGTACCGCAGGAAACGCTGTTCTGGCGACGGCGCATCTGGGACAAGGCCGGCATCGATCCCGTCTTCAAATTCGCCCTGGATTGGGACCTGCTTCTCCGCTTCCAAGCCGCCGGAGCCAGGTTCGTCCGCGTGCCCTTTTTTCTGGCCTGCTTCCGCGTGCACACGGCGCAGAAGACCTCCGCCCGGATGCATGATGTCGGGCAAAAGGAAATCACCCTCCTGCGCGAGCGCACCCACGGCCGGCCGTTCCCTCCCCGGGAGCTGGAAAGAAACCCCTGCCTGCTGCGTTACCTGCGGCGCAGCGCCTTCATCGAGTGGCTGTGGTCCTGGGGCATTCGCAGCCCCTAGTCGCGATCGCCGGTTTACAAAAGACTTCACTTGGCCCGGGCGCCGGGCAGTCTGGCAGGGAACGCCCATGCAACTTTCCATCATCGTTCCGGTTTACCGGGAAGAGAAGAATATCCCGGAATACCTGCGCCATATCCGGCCGATCCTGGAGGAGGTTGCCGCGGACCATGAAATCATCTTCGCCCTCGACCCCTCACCGGACCGGACCGAGCAGGTCATTCTCGAACACCGGGCCCAGGATCAGCGGATCAAGCTGCTGAAGTTTTCCCGCCGGTTCGGCCAGCCCATGGCGACCCTGGCCGGCATGCAATATTCGACCGGTGAGGCGGTGATCGTCATGGATGTCGATCTGCAGGATCCGCCCGAACTCGTGCGCGAGATGATGGCGAAGTGGCGCGAAGGTTTCGAGGTGGTGCTCCCCCAACGCCGCCAGCGCACCGGCGAACCCTGGATCAAGAAACTGGTTTCCATCACCGGCTACAAGGTCATCAACAAGATCGCCGATGTGCAAATCCCGCCCAACACGGGTGATTTCCGGCTGATGTCACGCCGGGTCGTCAGCGAACTGGTGAAGCTCAAGGAGTCGCACGGTTTCCTGCGTGGCATGGTAGCCGTCGTCGGCTTCAGGCAGATTATAATCCCGTTCGACCGCCCCGCGCGGTTCGCGGGGGAGACCAACTACAACCGGTTCCTCGGTTCGATGCGGATCGGCTTCAATGGCATCTTCTGCTTCTCGACCTACGCGCTGCAATTGAGCACCATGCTGGGATTCCTCATCGCCGGGTTTTCCTTTTTGCTGATGGGCATTTATCTTTTCTACAAGCTGATGGGGTGGACGATTCTCTGGGGCAACCCCACCCTGGTGATCCTGATCTCGTTCCTCGGCGGCATCCAGCTCATCAGCGTCGGCATCCTCGGTGAATACATCGGCCGGATCTACGAGGAAGTGCGCGCGCGCCCGAAGTTCATCGTGGACGCGGCGGTCGGGTTTGAAGGCCCGGACCGCAAGCCCCGCGCATGACTTCGTTTGATTCCTTTCCCTGGCCGCCACCGCCGGGAAGCTCCGTCCAACCCAAGTGGGACGGGCACTGTTTTAACTGGGGAAACCAGACCAGCCGGGTGCTGGCTTATGATGCCGAGGTCAGCCACTGGAGTGATTACCTGACCTCCCTGCACGAAATCGAGGCCGGGGCCAATCATCCCATTGACCGGGCCTCGCGCCGCTTGGCGGTCTCCAGCATGCAACGACTGACCGTTGCCGCACCAATCATCCTGGATGCCGGGTGCTCGTCCGGCTTTGTGCTCGAAGATCTCCGGCAAACCCTCCCTCACGCCCGCCTGATCGGGGCAGACTATCTTCGCGGTCCCCTGGAAGGTCTGGCCCAGCGGATGCCGCACGTCCCGATTCTGCAATTTGACCTCCGCCGGTGTCCGCTGCCGGACGCCTGCCTAGACGGTGTGACCAGCCTCAACGTGCTGGAACATATCGATGATCACCAAACCGCCCTCGCCGAGATTCACCGCATACTCCGGCCTGGCGGGCTGGCCCATATCGAGGTTCCCGCCGGGCCGGCGCTTTATGATATCTATGATGAACATCTCATGCACCACCGGCGTTACCAACTCGCCGAACTTGTCTCGCTGGCCCGCCAAACCGGCTTTGTGGTCGAAAAGGCCTCGCATCTGGGCTGCTTCATTTACCCGGCTTTCTACTGGGTAAAGCGCCGCAACCGCCGGAAAATCACCCTGCCGGCCGAGGAAAAAACCCGCCTGGTGGTTGCCCAAATCCGGGCGACGAGGACCAACCCCCTTCTTGCCATCCTCCTGGGACTCGAAACTGCAGTCGGGCGTCATCTCTCCTATCCTTGGGGCATCCGGTGCGTATGCCGGCTGCGAAAACCCTGAGCCGGGCCCGGCCCGAGCCTTAAACGGTCACCTTGCTCCCCGCGCCGTCCGGCCCCAACCTCATCCCGACCCAATCAGAGTCAACCCGCCCCATGCCCGCCCCCGCCCAATGGCCCAAAACGCTGCCTCCCCTGACCGGGGAGCAGCAGCGCATCAACGATGAGTTCATGAAGCGCTGGCACGTCGAACTCGCGGGCAAGAGCCGCTACGGACTGATCGAGAACTTCAACCACCGGTTTCCCGTCCGCCATTCCCGGCCAGGCTTCAGGAACACCATCGAGATCGGAGCCGGCCTCGGCGGCCACCTCCATTACGAAAAACTCACGCCCGAGCAGGAGGCCCATTACTACTGCAACGAATACCGCGAGAATATGGCGGCCGAGATCAAGCGCCTCCATCCCCGCGTCCAGACCATCGTTGGCGACTGCCAGCAGCGCATGGATTTCCCGGATGGCTTTTTCGACCGCTACATCGCCGTCCACGTCCTCGAGCACCTGCCCAACCTGCCCGCCACGATCCGCGAGGCCTGGCGTCTGTTGGACAAGGAACGCGGTCAACTCCTCGTCGTCATTCCCTGCGAGGGCAGCACGGCCTACACCCTCGCGCGCCGGATCTCCGCCCAGCGCATCTTCGAGAAGACCTACGGCATGTCCTACGACGTCTTCATCAAGCGCGAACACATCAACCGGCCGCACGAAATCCTGACCGAGCTCGATCCGTATTTCACCATCGAAAACCGCAGCTATTTTCCCCTGCCCTTCCTCCCCTTCCTCTTTAACAACCTCGTCATCGGCCTGAGCCTCCGCCCCCGCCCGCAGCCGCTGGCCGCCTGACTTCCCATGCAAAAAGCCTTTGTCACCGGTGCCGCCGGCTTTATTGGATCCACCCTCGTTGACCGCCTGCTCGCCGACGGCGCCGCTGTCACCGGGTGGGATAATTTCTCGACCGGACAGGAACGCTTTCTCGACGGCGCACTGAAGAATCCGTTGTTCCGGCTCGTGCGCGGCGACAACCTCGACCTGCCTGCGCTGACCGCCGCAATGTCTGGTGCTGACTTCGTTTTCCACCTCGCCGCCAACGCCGACATCAAGGACGGCTGGTCGCACCCCAGAAAGGATCTCGACCAGAACACCATTGCCACCTTCAACGTGCTCGAAGCCATGCGCGCGAACGGCGTCAAGCACATCGCCTTCTCCTCGACCGGCTCCACCTACGGCGAGGCCACCCTGATCCCCACGCCCGAGGACGCACCCTTTCCGGTGCAAACCTCCCTCTACGCCGCCAGCAAGGTCGCCGGCGAGACCCTCCTCTCCGCCTACGCCGAGGGCGGCCAGCTTGACGAGGCCTATATTTTTCGTTTCGTCTCCATCCTCGGCGAGCGCTACACTCACGGCCACGTCTTCGACTTTTATCAGCAGCTCGTTGAGCACCCCGGCCGGCTCCGCGTCCTGGGCAACGGACAACAGCGCAAAAGCTACCTCTATGTGCAGGACTGCATCGACGCCATACTGCACGTCACCCGCGGACACACGGCCAAGGATGCGAAGCACCACACCCAGGTCTACAACCTCGGCACGGCGGAATACGTCCAGGTCAACCAGAGCATCGGCACCATCTGCGCGGCCCTCGGATTGAATCCGAAGCTGGAATTCACCGGCGGCGACCGCGGCTGGATCGGCGACAACCCCTTCATCTTCCTCGACACCAAAAAAATCTCGGCCACCGGCTGGAAACCCAAGCTCACGATCGAGCAGGCTATCGTCCGCACCCTGCGCTGGCTTGAGGCCAACCGCTGGGTCTACCCGTCACGCCCCTAAGCCATGCATGTCATCGTTCTCGGCCTCTGGCACCTGGGCAGCGTCACCGCCGCCTGTCTCGCCCGTCACCACCGCGTCACCGGGCTCGACTTTGACGAACCGGTGCTGGCGAAACTCCGCACCGGTCAGGCACCGCTGCATGAGCCCGGGTTGGACGCTTTGCTCGCCGCCGGCCTCGCGAGTGGTAACCTGAGCTTCTCCTCCAATGCCGGCGCCGCCCAGGCTGACGTGCTTTGGGTCTGCTACGACACGCCGGTGGATGCAGCCGACAACTCCGACTTGGATTGGGTGCATGCGCGCCTCGCCCGCGTGCTCCCGGGGCTGCGGTCCGGCACCGTTGTCCTCCTCTCCACCCAGCTGCCCGTCGGCACCTGTGCGCAGCTCGCCACCAAACACCCGAAACTGCATTTCGCCTGCTCGCCCGAGAACCTCCGCCTGGGCAAGGCGGTCGAAGCCTTTGAGAAACCAGCGCGCATTATCGTCGGCACCTCGTCCGACCCGGCTCGCACGATCCTGGAGAAGATGCTCACCCCGCTGGGCGCGCCGCTGGTGTGGATGCGCACCGAGTCCGCCGAGATGGTCAAGCACGCGCTCAACTCCTACCTCGCCCTCTCTGTCGCCTATATCAACGAGATCGCCACCCTCTGCGAAGCGGTCGGCGCCGACGCCCAGGAGGTTGCCACTGGATTGAAGAGCGACCCACGCATCGGCTCCCGCGCCTACCTCGGGCCGGGCGGACCCTTCGCGGGTGGCACCCTCGCCCGCGATGTCGTCACCTTGACCAAACTCGGCGCCGCGCAAAACCTGCCGCTCGCCCTCATCCCCGCCATCAAGGAAAGCAACGACCGGCACCGCGGCTGGGCTTTTCGCAAAGTCCAGGCCGCCCTCGCGGGGATTAAACAGCCCGTCGTCGCCGTGCTCGGTCTCGCCTACACCCCTGACACCAGCACGCTCCGCCGCAGCGCCGCCGTTGAGCTCTGCCGGCAACTCCTTGGCCTGGGCATCAAGGTGCAAGCCTACGATCCGCTCATTCGCACCGCCGACGCCGGGCACCGCGATCTCCCGTTGATGTCCTCGGCCGCTGATGCGCTGCGCGGCGCCCACGCCGTTGTCCTTTGCACCGAGTGTCCCGAGTTTCGCGATTATCCCTGGCCCTCGCTGCTGGCCGGCATGGCCCGGCCCGTCGTCGTCGACGCCAACCGGCTCATTGAAAAAGCGGTCGCCCCGGTGCCCGGTCTGGTCTATCTTTCTGTCGGACGCCCATGAAACTTTCCGGACGCAATACCCTTATCACCGGCGGCAGCCAGGGCTTTGGCCGCGCCATCGTCGAGGCTTTCCTGGCCGAGGGCGCCAACGTGGTCTTCTGCGCCCGCACGGCCGCGGACGTCGAGCAGACCAAAAACGCCCTCGCCACCCGGCTCCAACCGAGCCAGCAGCTCGCCGGCGTCACCTGCGACATCGCCGACCCCGCCAGCGTCACCGCGCTCTTTGCCCGGGTCGCGCAACTCGGACCGCTCCACGCCGTGGTCAACAATGCCGGTATTTACGGACCCATTGGTCCCACCGACGAGGTCTCGCTGGCCGATTGGACGCAGGCGTGGCAGGTCAATGTCACCGGCACTTTGCTGGTCTGCCAGCACGCGGTGCGCGCCATGAAGCCGCACCATGCCGGCAAGATCATCACCATCTCCGGCGGCGGCGCCACCAACCCCATGCCCCGCTTCGCCGCCTATGCCGCCACCAAGGCCGCCGTTGTGCGCCTGACCGAGACCCTGGCCGAAGAATATCGCGCCGATCATATTGAAGTAAACGCGGTCGCGCCCGGCGCCCTGCGCACGCGCCTGACCGAGCAGGTGCTCGCCGCCGGCCCGGAAAAAGCTGGCGCTGATTTTTTTGCCAGAAACAAAAAGTGGTCCGACGAGGGCGCCACTGACCCGAAGCTCGGCGCGGCACTGTGCGTCTACCTGGCCAGCGCTGCGAGCGACGGCATCACCGGCAAGCTCCTCAGCGCGCAGTGGGACCCGTGGAAGGACCTGCAGAAATTCCGCGCCGAGCTGCAGGGTGACATCTACACTTTGCGCCGCATCGTGCCCGAGGACCGCAACAAGAAGTTCACCCCCTGATGGCCACCCCGCTGCAATACGCCATCATCGGCTGCGGCCTGATCGGCCGCAAGCGTGCCGCCAGTCTCCCGCCCGGCCAGTTGCGCTACGCGTGCGATCTCGACGCCCACCGCGCCGCGGAGCTGGCCAAGACCTATGCCGGCACGACCGCCATCACCGATTACCAGCAGGCGCTGGCTGATCCCGCCGTGGGCGCGGTCATCGTCGCCACCCTGAACAGCTCGCTGGCACCGGTCACCCTCGCGGCGGTGCGGGCCGGCAAGCATGTGCTGGTGGAAAAACCCGGCGCGCTCAACGCCGCGCAGTTGCGCTGCATACAGGCCGCCGCGGAGCCGGCCGGGGTCCGGGTGCGCATCGGCTACAACCACCGTTTTCACCCGGCGCTGCAGAAAGCGCGCGAACTCGCCGACTCCGGCGTGCTCGGTCCGATGATGTTCCTGCGCGGACGCTATGGCCACGGCGGTCGCAAAGGTTACGATCGCGAATGGCGCGCCGACCCCAAGCTCTCCGGCGGCGGCGAACTCATCGACCAGGGGGTGCATCTGATCGACCTCGCCGGCTGGTTCCTCGGCGACTTCCCCACGGTCGCGGGTCACGCCGCGACCTTCTTCTGGGACATGCCAGTGGACGATAACGCCTTCCTCTCGCTGCGCACGGCCGGCGGGCAGACTGCGTGGCTGCACGTCAGTTGCACCGAGTGGAAGAATCTCTTCTCGCTCGAGCTTTATGGCCGTGACGGCAAGGTCGCGATCGATGGACTCGGCGGCAGTTACGGCCAGGAGAAATGCACCTGGTACAAGATGCTACCGCAAATGGGCCCGCCCGAGACCACAGTCTGGGATTATCCGACGGGGGACAATTCCTGGGCGTTCGAGCTGGCCGCCTTTGCGGAGGACATCCGCACCGGCCGCAACCCCAGTCCCGGACTGCGCGAAGGCATCCGCACACTGGAAATCGTGGAATCAATTTACCGCTCGAGCGGCTTCCCGGTCTCCACCGCTAGCCTTTGATGCGCAGCTACCTCTCGCCTCTTATATGATCATCACCCGCTCTCCCTTGCGAATTTCCCTTGGCGGCGGTGGCACCGACCTGCCCTCCTATTACCGCGAACACGGTGGTTTCCTCGTGGCGGGGGCGCTCGACAAATACGTCTACCTTACTTTGCACCGCACCTTCGTGCCCGACCTGATCGTGAAATATTCCAAACTCGAACGCGTGCCGACCGCCGCCCAGCTGGAGCACCCGATCATCCGCGAAGCGTTTGGCCTGCTCGGCATGGACGGCCGCTCGCTCGAACTCACCTCCATGGCCGACATCCCGGGCGGCACCGGGCTGGGTTCCTCCGGCAGCTTCACCACCGCCCTGTTGAAGGTGCTGCACACCGCCAACAAAAACCTGATTTCCCCAGCCGAGCTCGCGGAGCAGGCCTGCCACATCGAGATCGACCGGCTCGGCGAACCCGTGGGCAAGCAGGACCAGTATATCGCCGCGATCGGCGGCATCACGGTTTTCACCTTTCATCAGGACGGGCGCGTCGAATACCGGCCCGGCAGGATTTCCCAGGAAACACTCTTCAACCTCGAGGACAACCTGCTGCTTTTCTTCACCGGCTACTCGCGCTCCGCCTCCGCCATCCTGACTGACCAGAACGACAGGTCGAAAAAGCACGATCCGGCGATGCTCGACCACCTGCACTTCACGAAAGACCTCGGCTACCAGTCGCTCGCGGCCCTGGAGTCGGGAAAACTGGAGGAGTTCGCCCGGGTCATGGACGTCCACTGGCAGCGCAAAAAGGCCCGCAGTTCCGGCATGAGCAACAACCACATCAATGAGTGGTATGACCACGCGATGGCCCACGGAGCCCTCGGCGGCAAACTCATCGGGGCCGGCGGTGGCGGATTCCTCATGTTCTACGCCAGCGACAAGACCAAGCTCCGCCACGCCATGCGCGAGAAGGGCCTGCAGGAAGTGCGTTTCCATTTCGACTTCGAGGGGACCAAGGTGGTCATCCAAAACTAAACGAGAAAACATGAAACATAGAAACCGGTGAAATCTGAAAGTCCAATCCGGGTAGGCAGTGAGCTTGAAGGACGCACACTGAGATTCGCAGTGGCCATGCTCCGATTCGCGGAATCAATGCCCACCACAACGGCTGCCCGCGTCGTAACATCCCAGATGCTTCGCTCGGCCACTGCCGTGGGGGCAAATTACCGCGAGGCTAATCGCGCCGAGTCGAAAGCCGACTTTGCCCATAAAGTAGCTCTCGCACTCAAGGAGGCGGCGGAAACCGAATATTGGCTGCAGCTCTGCGTTGCCACCGCACTGGGCACGAGTGCCTCGGCTGAATTCCTACGCAAGGAAGCAAGTGAACTGATCGCTATACTGGCCACCATCCGTCACAAAGCCGCGCACTAGCTGGCCGTCATTTCATTGTTTTCCTCCTTTCATGGTTTCACCTGTTTCATCTCTCCCAGTCGCGATCCTGGCCGGCGGGCTGGCGACGCGCCTCCAGCCCATCACTGAAAAGGTGCCCAAGCTCCTCGTCGAGGTCGCCGGCGAGCCGTTCTTCTCCCACCAACTCCGGCTGCTCAAAAAAAACGGTCTCACCCGGATCGTGCTGTGCGTCGGCCACCTGGGTGAAATGATCGTCGAACAATATGAGGATGGAGCCAAATGGGGCGTGCAGATTGACTACTCTTTCGACGGTGAGAGGCTCCTCGGCACCGGGGGCGCTCTCATCCGCGCCCTGCCCAAGCTGGGCAAGGCCTTCTACGTGCTCTACGGCGACAGTTACCTGCCGATCGACTATCAGGCCGTCGGTCGCGCCTTTCTTGATTCGGGCAGGCTCGGCCTTATGACCGTGTTTGAAAACCGCGAAGCTTACGACGCCAGCAACGTCTGGTTCGCAGACGGCCTCATCAAGCTCTACTCCAAGCAGGACAAGCCTCCCCAGATGCGCCACATTGACTATGGCCTCGGACTGTTCCGCGCCGCCGCCTTTGCGGGCTGCCCCCGTGACGCCGTGGTCGACCTCGCTGCGGTGCAAGCCGACCTCTGCCATCGCGGAGAACTGGCCGGCTACGAGTTGAAGGAACGCTTCTACGAAATCGGCTCACCGGCCGGCCTGAAGGAACTCGATGGGCTCTTGAGGGATGAGGCGTCAGGCTTGAGGCGTGAGGGAAAGCAGCAATAACTGAGCGTGTCTGCCAGCTTCCGGCTCGCCTCCTCAGCCCTCCCCTTGCAACCTTTGCTTCCATAAACAGTCCTGTGCCCCTGAAGCCTGCCTCCTCAAACCTTTCGCCTTCCAGCCCATGTCCTACGCGACGCAGCACCTTAAAGAAACCGCCGATATTGTCGCGAAACTCAATGTCGCCGACTGCGAGAAATGCGTCGCCGAGCTCCGCGCTACCCGCGACCGCGGCGGACGACTCTTCATCCTTGGTGTCGGCGGCAGCGCAGCCAACGCCTCGCACGCGGTGAATGATTTTCGCAAGATCGCCGGCCTGGAGGCCTACGCCCCGACCGACAACGTCGCCGAGCTCACCGCCCGCACCAACGACGAAGGCTGGGCCAGCGTTTTTGCCGGATGGTTGCGCGGCTCGCGGCTCACTGCCAAGGACTGCGTCATGGTTCTCTCCGTCGGCGGCGGCAGCCTTGAGCAGAATGTCTCGCCGAATCTTGTCGCCGCCCTGCAGCTGGCCAAGCAGGTGGGCGCCCGCGTCATCGGCATCGTGGGCAAGGACGGTGGCTATACCGCCAAGGTTGCGGACGCCTGTGTGATCGTACCCACGGTGAACCCGGGCAACATCACGCCGCACTCCGAGGCTTTTCAGGCCGTCATCTGGCACCTCTTCGTCTCCCACCCCGACCTCAAGCTGAGCCAGACCAAGTGGGAGTCGGTCGCACCCAAGCCCTGACCACCCGCTTGTGTCCCCTGCTCTGCTACGTCCCGCCATCTTCCTCGACCGCGACGGCACCTTGAACGTGCCCGTCGTGCGCGAGGGCAAACCCTACCCGCCCGCGAC
>JAYUBB010000150.1:0-16816 GCA_043741015.1 Opitutaceae bacterium | reverse complement strand
GACCGCACTTAGGCGGCCATTAGCATTTCTTCGTTGTTGCCGTTTGTTGTTTTCGAAGGGGGATTAACGAGAGGCCTTCGGCTCTCGACAGGCAGCTGTGCACTCCAACCAAGGGTCGAATCCGGAACACCCCCTTAAAGTGAAAGGGAAAAGTGGAAAACCGAGTGACCTAAAGTGAGCACACCGTCAAAGAACGTACCCTCCGCCGAGCTCAGGGTCCCGAGCCCGTCGAGGGAGGAGCGGAACGTGCCACATCGCCGGTCGAATGCAAGCGGCCCGTGCAGGCCGGCCGAGGGGGCTTACTCCCAATGGGTTAAATAGCCGGTGTTGCCTGCGGGCCGGTTGACGGGGTCGCAAACCGCGGGTTTTCTGGTTCCAGCCCCAGAAAAGCGGCCTCCGTGCCGCCCGCCCCATGTCCACGGTTACAGCATCCCCGCCGCCCAACAGCACTCCGGATGACGGCAAGTCCGTCATCGATATGTCCAGGATGAACGAAGGCCAGCGCGCGGCCCTGCAGGTCACCGAGGCCGCCCGCGAGTCCCATGACGACCTCAGTTTTGTCGCCAACCTTTTCATGGGGCGCTGGACTCCGGAAAAAATTTATCCGGTCACGGAGATCGCCGGGGACGAAAAAGTCCGCGCGGACAAGTTTGTCGCTGAGCTGACCGCCTTCCTCAAGGCTCGGGTGGACGCCGATCTCATCGATCGCACTGGCGAAATCCCGGATGAAGTGATGGCCGGCCTCGCCCGGCTGGGGGCCTATGGCATCAAGGTGCCGCAGCAGTATGGCGGCCTCGGTTTTTCCCAGACGACCTATTGCCGCGTGTGCATGCTGATCGCCAGCCATTGCATGAACGTGTTTTCGCACCTCTCGGTGCACCAGTCGGTCGGCGTTTCGCAACCGATCATGCTCTTCGGCACCGACGAGCAGAAGCAGAAGTTCCTGCCCCGCGTGGCCGGCGGCGAACTGTCGGCCTTTGCGCTGACTGAGGCTGGCGTCGGCTCCGATCCCGCGCGGCTCAAGACCCTGGCCGTGCCCGACGGCGATGACTTCCTCATCAACGGCGAAAAACTCTGGTGCTCCAACGGCACCCGCGCGGGCCTGCTGATTGTTGCGGCCTCGACCCCACCGAAAATGGTCGACGGCAAGCCGCGCACCCAGATCACGGCCTTCGTGGTCGAGGCGCACTCACCGGGCCTCGAGGTGGTCCACCGCTGCCAGTTCATGGGGCTGCACGCCCTCTACAACGGGGTCATCCGTTTCACCAATGTCCGGGTGCCTCGCGCCAATATCATTGGCGGGGAAGGCCGCGGCCTGAAGGTGGCGCTCTCCACGCTGAACGCCGGCCGGCTCTCGATTCCCGCGTCCTCCACCGGCATGGCCAAGCGTTCGCTGCAGATCGCCCGTGAGTGGGGCGGGCAGCGCATCCAGTGGGGCCGGCCGATCGGCCAGCACGCGGCCGTGGCGGAAAAAATCCGCCGCATCGCCGCCCACGCCTTCGCCATGGAGGCCATGCTCATCACCACGTCGCGGATTGTGGATCGCGACAAGCAGGCCGACATCCGGCTCGAGGCCTCGATGTGCAAGCTGTGGAGCACGGAAAAAGCCTGGATGTGCCTGGATGATGTCATGCAGGTGCGCGGGGGCCGGGGCTATGAAAACGTCCAATCACTGACCAAGCGCGGGGAGGTGCCCTATCCGGTCGAGCGCATGATGCGGGACAACCGCGTGACCACCGTCTTCGAGGGTTCGTCCGAGATCATGCGGCTCTTCATCATGCGCGAGGCGTTGGACCCGCACCTGAAGATCGCCGGCATCGCCCTCAATTCGGAACGGCCGTGGGCGGAGCGGCTCAGGAGCCTGATTTCCGCCGCGGGCTTTTACTGCTGGTGGTACCTGAAGCAGTGGCTGCCCTTCGGCGGCCGGGCGCCGGTGGGCATGCACCCGCATTTGGCGGGCTTCATGGTCGAGGTGGCCCGTGGGAGCCGGCGGCTGGCCCGCACCCTCTTTCACCAGATGGTCAGGTTCGGGCCCAAGCTCGAACAGCGCCAGGTGCTGCTGGGCCGGTTTGCCGACATCGGCGCCGATCTCTTCGCCATCGCCGCCTCGTGTGTCTTCGCGCAGAAGCTGCTGCAGGACGGCGAACCTCCGGCGAAGGTCTTTGCCCTCGTGGATGATTTCCACGCGCAGGCCATGCTGCGCATCCGGCAAAATTTTGACGGCATCGGGACCAATGCCGACCAACAGGGCTATGATCTGGCGCAACAGGTGATCACCGGCGACCATCAGTGGGTCGAGCGGGGCATCGTCTGAGCCCGGAGCTCCGGCTCCCGCCCGATCCACCCCGCACCCTCGACAGCCGGCACGGTTTTGTCATATCCATTCAACACCCGCTGACGTAATCGTTCAGGCCTACCCGACCAACCTCACCGCCAATGTCCACTTCCGGTTCCGCCTTCCGCGCCGCGCTCGCCGCTGAAAGACCTCTGCAGGTGGTCGGGGCCATCAACGCCTACGCTGCCCTGCTCGCCCAGCGGGCTGGCTTTCGCGCCTTGTATTTGTCCGGAGCCGGGGTCGCCAACCACTCCTACGGCCTGCCCGACACCGGCCAGACCAAACTCGCCGACGTGCTCAGCGACGTTCGCCGTATCACACAGCGCGTCACACTGCCGCTGCTGGTTGATATCGATACCGGCTGGGATGACCCGGCGGCGAGCGTCCGTGCCATGGCCGCCGCGGGTGCGGCCGCGGTTCATCTTGAGGATCAGGTTCCCGCCAAGCTCTGCGGCCACCTGCCGGGCAAGTACCTCGTGTCCACGGCCGAGATGGTCACCCGCGTGAAATCCGCCGTGAGCGGCAAACCGGACCGCGACTTTGTCGTCATGGCCCGCACCGACGCCGCTGCCAACGAGGGCGTGCCGGCCGCCATCGCCCGTGCCCAGGCCTACGTGGCCGCCGGGGCCGACATGATCTTTGCCGAGGCGCTTCGCACCTTGGAAGACTACCGCGCCTTCACCGCCGCCGTGTCTGTGCCCGTCCTCGCCAATCTCACCGAGTTCGGTCAGACACCCTGTTTCACGCGGGAGGAACTTCGCGCCGCCGGTATCGCGCTGATCCTCTATCCACTCTCCGCTTCGCGCGCTGCGGCCGCGGCCTCCCTCGAGGTGTACCACACGATCCGCCAAGCCGGCACGCAGCAGGCCATCGTCGGGAAAATGCAGACCCGCGCCGAACTCTACGCCACCCTCGGCTACACCCCGCCGAAGGAAACCAGCCAACAATAGCCGAGCCCGCCGCAGTCATGCCCGACCCCATTCCCGCTCCCCTGACCAAGGGCAAGAAATCCGTTGCCCTCTCCGGCGTGGAGGCCGGCAACACCGCCATCTGCACCGTCGGCCATTCGGGCAACGACCTGCATTACCGGGGTTACGATATCGCCGACCTCGCGGCCCAGGCCACCTACGAGGAGATCGCCCACCTGCTCATTCACGAGCATCTGCCCAATCACGCCGAGCTCGACGCGTACCGGGCGAAACTCCGGCACTTGCGCCACCTGCCGGACGCGCTCCGCGCTGTCCTGGAACAGATCCCCGCCGGCACGCACCCGATGGATGTCCTCCGCACCGGTTGTTCGATGCTGGGCAATCTCGAACCGGAAAGGCTTCCCCCTTCGGGTGGTGGCGCCACCCCTGCGGACGGCGCGCGCGCCATCGCCGACCGGCTGCTCGCCAGCTTCCCCTCGATGCTGCTCTACTGGCATCACTTCGCCACGAGCGGCCGTCGCATCAGCGTCGAGACCGATGACCCGTCCATCGCGGCGCATTTCCTGCACCTGCTGCACCAGTGTGCCCCGTCCGCCTCGCACGTCCGGGCGCTCGACCAATCGCTCGTCCTCTATGCCGAGCACGAGTTCAATGCCTCCACTTTCACGGGCCGGGTGATCGCGGGTACGGGCTCCGATATACACTCGTGCATTACCGGTGCGATCGGCGCGCTCCGCGGCCCCAAGCACGGCGGGGCGAACGAAATCGCCCTCGAAATCCAGCAACGCTACCGGACACCCGATGAGGCCGAAGCCGACCTCCGCGCCCGCCTGGCTCGCAAGGAAATCGTCATCGGTTTCGGCCACCCCGTCTACACGGTCAGCGATCCGCGCAGCAACATCATCAAGGAAACCGCCCGAAGGCTTGGCCTCGAGGCGGGTGCCCCGTCCCTGTTCGCGGTGGCCGCGCGGATCGAGACGCTGATGTGGACCGAAAAGAAGATGTTCCCCAATCTCGATTGGTTCAGCGCGGTCGCCTATCATCATCTCGGCGTGCCGATGCCACTCTTCACGCCGCTCTTTGTCATCGCCCGCACGGCGGGTTGGGCCGCGCACATCATCGAGCAGCGCGTGGACGGCAAGATCATCCGACCCGGCGCCCACTACACCGGACCTGAGGACCGGGCCTACGTGCCGCTCGACCAGAGAGGCTGATCCTTCTCATTATCTCGAACCTTGGAGAACGATTAAGAGAACGAGAATGATTTTCCAACATGTCCTCCCCTATCTCCAACGTCCGGCCCGCTCCTGACCAACTCCTCGTCGACCTCGCCGATTACGCGCTCAATGCGAAGATCACCAGTGACGAGGCCTATGACACCGCCCGCTGGTGCCTCACCGACACCCTGGCTTGCGGCATCATGGCGCTCTCGTATCCGGCCTGCACGAAGCTCCTCGGCCCCGTGGTGGACGGGCTCACCATCAAGCACGGAGCGCGGGTCCCGGGCACCGGCTACCAGCTCGATCCCGTTCAAGGCGCGTTCAACATCGGCACGATTGTTCGTTGGCTGGATTTCAATGACACCTGGCTTGCCGCCGAATGGGGCCACCCGTCCGACAACCTCGGGGCAATATTAGGCACCGCCGACTGGCTTTCGCGTCACCAGGCCGCCGGCCTGACACCCGCTGCCTTCCAGACACCGTTCACCGCCTGGGCCGGCCGGCCGGCGCTCACGATCAGGGATGTCCTCACCGCCATGGTTAAGGCCCATGAGATCCAGGGCGTCCTCGCCCTCGAGAATTCCTTCAACCGCGTCGGGCTGGATCATGTGCTCCTCGTGCGTGTCGCGTCCACCGCGGTCACCGCCGTGATGCTCGGCGGCACCCGCGAGCAGGTGATCAATGCCCTCTCGCATGCCTGGCTCGACGGCTCGTCGCTCCGTACCTACCGCCACGCCCCCAACACCGGCTCGCGCAAATCCTGGGCTGCCGGCGATGCCACCAGCCGGGCCGTCCGCCTCGCGCTCACCGCCCTGACCGGCGAGATGGGTTACCCTTCCGTCCTGACGGCCAAGACCTGGGGTTTCCAGGACGTCTCCTTCAAGGGCAGCGCGCTCAAACTCGCCCGCCCGCTCGGCAGCTACGTCATGGAACAGGTGCTCTTCAAGATCTCCTTTCCCGCCGAATTTCATGCGCAGACCGCCGTCGAGTGCGCCGTGCAACTCCACCCGCTCTTGCGGGACCGCCTTGATCAGATCGAACGCA
Organism: Opitutaceae bacterium; assembly: GCA_043741015.1. Lineage (GTDB taxonomy): Bacteria > Verrucomicrobiota > Verrucomicrobiia > Opitutales > Opitutaceae > Lacunisphaera. Next base: position 11,288 of record JAYUBB010000150.1, on the reverse strand, counting down.
TCGAACTGACCACCCACGAGTCGGCCATCCGCATCATCGACAAGTCCGGCCCGCTGCACAATCCGGCCGACCGCGACCATTGCCTGCAATACATGACCGCCATCGGGCTGCTCTTCGGCGGCCTCACGGCCGATCACTACGAGGACAAGGTTGCCGCCGATCCGCGCATCGACGCCCTCCGCGCCAAAATGACCGTCGTTGAAGACAAGGCCTACTCGCGGGACTACCTTGACCCCGACAAACGCTCCATCGCGAACGCCGTGCGGGTCTTCTTCAAGGACGGCACCAAGACGGCCAAGGTTGCGGTCGAATACCCCATCGGCCACCGCCGCCGGCGGAGCGAAGGCATTCCCCTCCTCCAGCAAAAGGCCCGCGCCGCCTTCGCCACCCACTACGGCAAGGACAAGGCCGCGGCCATCATGTTGCTCTTCACGGACCGGGCAAAACTCGAAGCGATGCCCGTGCATGAGTTCATGACGCAGCTGGCCGTGACCTGACAACGTGCGGCTTGAGTGTGGGAGGGGCTTTACGCCCCGACTAACCGCTTTCGTTGCCTGTAACGTCGGGGCATAAAGCCCCTCCCACATTCGATCAGGCCGCAACCCGGCCCCCTTATCCCTTGGCGCCGCAGATGTGGCGGTAGTAGTCCACATACCGGCCGACGATCCGGTCGGCGGAAAAAAGCGCTGTAGCCCGTTGGCGAGCCGCCGTGCCCAGGGCCCGGCGGCGGACCGGGTCGGCGAGCAGGGACTCGACGGCGCGGGCCATCGCGACGGTGTCGCCGAACGGCACCAGCAGGCCGCCCTGGCCCGACTCCACCACCTCGGGAATGCCGCCGACCGCAAACGCCACGCTCGGGCAGCCAAACGTCATCGCCTCAAGAATGCTCAGGCAAAAGCTTTCCAGTTCAGAGCTGAAGAGTCCGAGATCGGCAGCGTTGAGGTAGTCCTCGATTGCCGTGACGTTTTCCCGGACGACGATCCGGTCGGCGAGGCCGAGCCGGGCCGCCTCGGCCACCAGCGGGGCGGAATCACCCCCGGCGAGCACGACCAGCTTGAATGAGTCGCGGGGCCGGAGCAGCGCGACGGTCTGGAGCAGCAGGTCGATGCGCTTGACCGGGCGGAGATTGGAGAGGTGCAGCAACATCGCCTCGCCGGGCGCCAGGCCGAGCTCGGCGCGCACGGCGTCACGGGTGCGTGTGGGTGGTTGCGGAGCGAAAAAATTAGGGATGACCTCGACTTTTCCGGTGTAGCCAAGATGGGTGCGAACCTGTCCTTGGAGAAACTGCGATACCGTGGTGACTCCGTCCGCCGCCTCCAAGGCGTGTCGGATGGCGGGGCCGTAGCCGTCGTCGCTGCCGAGCAGCATCACGTCGGTGCCATGCAGGGTGACGATGACCCGCGGACGCGATTCCGGCGGGAGCATCGACCGGGCCAGCATGGCGGCAGTGGCATGGGGCACGGCATAGTGGACGTGCAGCACATCAAGGCACTGGGCGGCGCTGACCTCGGCCATCTTCACCGAGAGAGGCAGGGTGTAGTCGGGATACTTGAAGAGGTCGTAGTCGTTGACCTTGACCGGATGGAAGTGAATCCGGGGTTGGTTACGCGGCAGGCGGAAAGGAGAAGCGTGACTGATGAAGTGGATCTCATGACCGCGTTCGGCCAGTTCCACCCCGAGCTCGGAGGCCAAGATGCCGCTGCCGCCAACGGACGGGTGGCAGGTGAGGCCGATGCGGAGCGGACGGGCGGAGGCCATGCTAGAACTTGCTGCTGGCGTGGGTGAGCTGGGAGAGCGAGCCGAACACCAGCGGGTCGTTGGGCCAGAGCGGTTGGGCGTGCGCCACCCCGGCGTTGAGGCCCAACACCCGGGCGCGGGCGAGCTGCAGCTCAACGTAGTTGCGCGACTTGGTCTGCGACGCGTGCGCCTCCATGGCGGCGGTCCAGACGGACATGATTTCGGGGGCGGAGATGTCGATGAGGACCGCGGGCGTGCCGGCCGGTTCCGAGCCGGGACCCAGCGCGTAGAAGAAAAGCCCGCCAATCGCATGCGGGGTGAGCTCGCGCAGCTCGGCCACGCCGCCGTAACGGGCCAGCCGGGTGGCGTCCCGCACCATGGTGCCGAGGCGCCAGTGATCGGGATGCTGGTTCTGCTCGGTGGTGGGGGAGAGCACAAGGGCCGGGCGCAGGCGACGGAGGATGACGGCAAGCTTCAGCGCGTGGGCGGAACGGATCTCCAGATGGGCGTCGCCGTCGAGCTGCAGGAACTCGATGGTGGCCCCGAGCAAGCTGGCGGCTTTCTCCGCCTCCTTGGTGCGCTCGGCGGGTGCGCCATTGGTGCCGGCCTCGCCGCGTGAGCAGACGACAAGATGGACGGGCCGGCCGTTATGCGTTTCGCGGGCGATGATGCCGCCGCAGCCGAATTCAATATCGTCGGGGTGCGCGCCAAAGGCAACGAGCGAGGCGCGCTCAGAGGGGGAATTCGGTGTAGGCTTCATCGAAACGGTCAATGGGGTCGCGGGTCAGGAAGTTTATTTCAGGGGCGTCGGCTTTGTTCAAGTAAGCCTGTTCGCCGGCGCCGGCGATGTAATGCGTGCAGTGAATCACCGATTGCATCCACCACAACCGGCTGTCGCGGGTCGGGCTGACCTGCTCCTTGGTGCATGGCACGGCGGAGAGGGTTAGATAGCTGTCGCCGCCCTCGTGCAGGTTGAGAGAGCCGTCAGGCATGCGTCGCGCGCGCACAGTTTCTCCCTGATACGGCACATCCACGAAGCAGTCGGTGATGTCGCAGGCGGCGCGGCGCACCGCGGGATCGCCCGAGCGCACAACCCGGATGCCCTCGAGCAGTCCCAGGCCGCGATACATCTCCAGGCAAAAATCAGCGACGTTGTCCGCGCGTACCTGCTTGAACACCTCAACGCAGTGGGGGTTGACGTAGACGGGGAGCTGGCGGGCGGTATTGGCCGGCCAGTCGGCAGGAACGCACTTCGCGAAGAGTGGCGACCATTTGCGCTGGAGCTTGTTGACGAAGGTGAAATTCAGGGTCGCGGCCTCGCCGGTCTTGCGGTGGTGCAGGGTGGTCTGGGTTTCACGCGGATCGTGGTCGCTGTCGTGATAGAAGAACACGATCTCGCCGCCGATCTCAGCCTGGAGCCGCCGGGCGGTCGCGAACTTGGCATAGAGAAACCGGCGCGGAAAAAACCCGCAGGGTTGCTGGCCGAAGCAGATGATGGGGGCAGACATCAGGCAGGGAGTTTCCGCGGGAGAAAAACCTGGATGATCAGACTAGAGGCCATGCACGCGGCGCAGCCGATGAGATTATACCAGAGATAGGAGATGCTGAGCGTGGCGTAGAGCACAAACACCAGGGTCTGGGCGGCGATCGCGCCCCAGAAGACAGCGGTGCCGCCGACGCGCTTGAGAAAGAAAGCGGTGAGGAACAGACCGAGCACCACGCCATAGAAGATGGAGCCGAGAATGTTAATGGCCTCGATCAAGTTCTCGGCGAAGCCCGCGAAGAGCGCGAAGCCAATGGCAAAGAGGCCCCAAAAAGCGGTAAACAATTTCGCCACCACGACATTGCGGGTCTCGTCCTTGGCGGCCAGCGGGCGGAGTTGCCGCCAGAGGTCGATGGTGGTGGTGGTGCCAAGGGCGTTGAGCTCCGCAGCCTTCGAACCGAGTGCGGCGGCAATCATCACGGCCACGAGCAGGCCGACGGCGCCATGCGGCAACTGGGCGACGATGAAGCTGATGAAGACGTAATCGGAATCCTTGGTCTTGGCGTGCGGGTCGGCGGCGGTGAGGGCCGCCTTGGCCTCGGCGCGCACCTCGTCGGTGGCGTGCTGGGCGGCGAGCAGGGCGGTGCGAGCGGCAGTCTCGGCGACGGGATCGTGCCGGACGCGCGCGGCCTGCCAGGCGGCGATCCTTTCCTGCTTCGCGCGGTGGAGCGTGGCATGTTTCTTTTCCAGGGCGCGGAAGATGTCGTGGCTGGGGCCGGCGGCCTGGTGCTCCCACTCGGCCTGGTTGAAGAAGACGGGTGCGGGCTGGAACTGGTAAAACACAAATACGAAGACACCGAGCAGGAGGATGAAGAACTGCATCGGAATTTTCAGGAGCGCGTTGAACATCAGGCCGAGGCGGCCCTCGCGCAGGGAGGCACCGCCAATATAACGCTGCACCTGGGACTGATCAGTGCCGAAATAGGAGAGTGACAGGAAGAGCCCGCCGAAGAGTCCGCTCCAAAGGGTGTATCGCCGGGAAGGATCGAAGGAGAAGTCCACAGCCTCAAGTTTGCCCAGCGCGCCGGCGAGGTGGGCGGCGCCGCCAAAGCCCAGACCGTCGGGCAACCGTTCCAGCACCACCACAAAGGCGGTGATCATGCCGGCGAAAATCACGCCCATCTGCCATTTTTGGGTCAGGCTGACGGCGGCGCTGCCGCCCATGACAGTATAAACGATGACGAGCAGGCCGGTACCGATGATGGTGAGGTCGAGCCGCCAGCCGAGCACACTGGAGAGAATGATGGCGGGCGCGTAGATTGTGACCCCGGCGGCGAGACCGCGCTGGAGGAGGAAGAGTCCGGCGCCGAGCAGGCGGGTTTTCCCGTCGAAACGCCGGCCAAGATATTCGTAGGCGGTGTAAACGCCCAAGCGCCGGTAGATGGGCAGAAAGACGGCGCAGACGATGATGAGCGCGAGCGGGAGACCGAAATAATTCTGCACAAAACCAAGGCCGCTCTCAAAGCCCTGGCCGGGAATGGAGAGGAACGTGATGGCGCTGGCTTGCGTGGCAGCGACCGAGAGGCCGATGGTGAACCAGCCGGTGGACTGGCTGCCCTTGAGGTAGGTGTCGAGCCGGTCGGTGTGGCGTGTGTGCCATGCCCCGTAACCGGCGATGCCGACCATCGTCCCGAGGAGCACAATCCAGTCGAGCAGGTTCATGCGAAGTAGCGCGAGAACAGGGTCAGACCAATCACGACGAGGATGAAGCAGCCGAAAACCAGCAGGTAAACCCCGCGCCAAGTGCGAAAACCCGGCAGGCCACCGGTGGATTCGTCGTCGGGCTCAGGCTTCATTTTCCGAGCGAAAGCAAATTGGCGAAGAGCCGGTGCGCACCGGGATTTCCCGCAGGCAACTGGCGGAAGAACGCCACCCCGGAGTAGACATACCAGCCTTTGCCATACCGCGCGACGAGCAGACTGCTTTTCAGCGGCGTCTCGCCGGGATCGTTCATGGCGAGGATCGGGGTGTAGTGCGCCTCATCCCAGCTGCTCGGAAAATACGTGCCACGCTCCTGCACCCAGCCTTCAAAATCAGCCGCGGTGATTCTGTTCGGGACGTTCAGCACCGGATGGTCGGGGGCGAGGAACGTGACCGGGGCCGTCTCGTCGGTGACGCGGAGCGCCGGCGCCGGTCCCTCGATGGAGAGCGGGTAGGGGCCGAGCGGCGTCGCCTTGAGGCCGTTGGGCCGGTTGTATTGGGTGATGACGGTGCCGCCGGCCTCGACCCAGGCATAGAGCCCCAAGAGGTTGGCCGCGAGGTCTGTGCGGTCATTGAAGGCGCGCACGCCGATGACCACGGCGTCGAGTCCGGCGAGTTTGGCCGGAACGAGATCGGCGCCCGACAGCTCCACCACCTCGTAACCCAGCTGGACGAGACTCTCGACCACGCTGTCGCCGGCGCCCGGCAGATAGCCGACGCGATGCCCGCGGGTCTGCACCTCCAAGCTCACGACCTTGGCTTGGGCCGGTGGCTGGAGGAGCAGCACGGGCAGATGCGCGTAATTGATGACGAAACGCTCGGTGCCGTAGGTCGCGCCTCCGACCTCGGCGGTGGCGGAAAGGCTGCCGACAGCGGACCCGGCCGGCGCGGTGACTTGGAAGGTGAGCGCGGCCTTGTCCCCGGATTTGACCAGGACGAAGGGTTGCCTGGCGGGACTGACCGTCCAGCCCGCGGGCGCGGCCAGTTGCAACGAGCCGCGCGAGCTGGCGCGCGCGGCAGTGACATCGATGGTCACGGCCTTGGTGGCGCCGGGAGCGAAAAGCTCCATCTCGTGCGCAAAACCGAGCGAGACCGGCGGGATGACCGCAAGCCGGCGGCGCTGCTGGGCCTCGGGCGCGCCAGCGACGATCTGCACCGGCTCGTCGGCGAGCACGAGGGTCTGGCCGGCGACCTCGAAGACAAATTCGACGGGGAAGGCCGGCGGATTCTCGGGTGTGCCGATCAGGGCGGAATTGTCCACCTGGAACATGCCGGGCGTGCCGACGCTGCGCAGCCAATAGGGCTGGCTGGCAGGCATTCCGTCCGGGAGTGGTTGCGCGGATTCGCGGACAACGGAATGGCCTGCCGACACCGCGGCGTTCACCTCGAGTCGGGCATGTTGGTCGGAACGATGGACGGTCACCCACTCGGCCAGCACCGGATCTTTCAGCGAGGTGGCGGACCGCAGTTCCTGGGTGGACACGGAATCAGGCACGCCGCGATAGCTAACCGAGACCCATTTGACCGGGAGCGAGCCGGTCACGGATACGGCATGGCGCAAGGCAAGCTTTTCTCCGGCCACGACCTCGGCTTGGGGCAGAGTTGTCTCAACCGTGAGGCCCAGGCATTTCTGGATGATGCGGTCGAGATTCTGATACTTTTCGTAGCGTATGGAATCGTAACCCAGCGTCGCCAGCTTGCTGCGGATCGCCAGCAGCGCCGGTACGCTGGCGGCAGGATCGGCCGCGTTGAATTTGGCGATCGCGTCGTCGAGGAGAGGGACCAGCGCGGCCCCGCCCGGCACGCGGGCCCAGGTGGTGTCCACGCCGTCCATGATGTCGGAGACCGGCGCCTCACCGGCGAGCAGCATGAAGGTCTGCATGTTCGGTCCGGGGCCGCCGGTGCGCGCGGCAAACGCACCGAGCCCCTGCGTCTTGTGCATGCCGCGGCTCTGGTTGGCAATGGTGCCGAAAAGTTCACCGGTGACCGGGTCCGTGCCGCCGATGTCGAACTCCACGGTCGGGCCGTCGAGTCCGCCCGTGCTCCGGCCTTGTTGCTGGCCCCAACTGTTCCAGCCGACGCGCTTCGGTTGCCATGGGGTCAGGCCCTGGGCGAGTTGCTCGGGATAGGCGGCGGGGTCGCCGGCGAGCTTGAAGGCCTCGACGGCGAGGATGGCCGAAGCCGTATGCTGGCCGTGGCCGCCGCTGCCGGGGGGCACGGGAAAACGCGTGATGATGACATCGGGACGGAACTTGCGGATGACGCGCACCACGTCGCCAAGTACGGCGTCGTGGTCCCAGAAACGTAGGGTCTCCTCGGGTGATTTCGAATAGCCAAAGTCAATGGCGCGGGTGAAGAACTGCCGGCCGCCGTCGAGGCGGCGGGCCGCGAGCAGCTCCTGGGTGCGCGCGAGACCGAGCTTCTCGCCGAACTCGGGGCCGAGTTCGTTCTGGCCGCCGTCGCCGCGGGTGATGGAGAGGTAGCCGGTGCGATAGCCGCGGCCGCGGGCGAAGGCGGTGATGAACTGGGTGTTCTCGTCATCCGGGTGGGCGGCGAGATACAGCACCGTGCCCACCGTGCGGAGCGTGCGCAATTCCTGCAAAATCGCGGGCGTGGCCTCGGCCGCGCGGCTGGACTGGACCAAGGCCAGCAGACCGGCGGCGGCGCAAGCGAACCGCGCCGCCGTGCTCGAAGTGGCGGCGGACATGATTACTTCAGGCGGGCGAGCAGCGCCTCATTCAGCCCGACGTATTCATCCTTGATCGCGCCACTGGCCTTGGAGGCGGCCTCAAGCGATTTTTGGGCGGTAGAGGCGGCGCCGGCCTTGTCACCCATTTTTTCCAGGATGAGGGCCTTGCGGTAAACCAGATAGAAGGCGTTGGGCTGGGCGGCGATGGCGGCGTCCATCCACGTGGCGGCTTTCCTGAGGTCGAGACCGTTCTCCAGATAATACATCGCGGCGGAAGCGTAGGGCAGCTTTTCGCCGCCGGAGGCCATGCCCGCCTCGATCTGCGGGACGAGGGTGGACTTGACGTCCACGGTGAGGGCGACGGGCACGCGGGTCTTTTCCCAAGCGATGTTCAGGGTGGCGGATTCATCGCGCAGGTCGTTCAGGCTGATGTCGAGTGACTCGACCGCGGTGGGCAGGGCAGCGGGCACGGCCTTGAGGCGGGCGACATCGTTTTTCTCGTCATAGGAATACGCACCCCACTGCGACATGTTCTTGTGGATGATGACGGTCCACTCGGTGGCGCCGGGAATGGTGAAGAGCTCATAAGTGCCGGCGGGAATCTCGGTGTCGTTGAGTTTCACCGGAGTACTGAACGAAATCTTGGTGGCGGTGTTGGCCCCCGTGCGCCAGATGTGGCCGTAAGGCACGAGGCCGCCAAACACCTTGCGACCCTTGGCGCCGGGGCGGGCGTAGTTGATCTGGATGTCGGTGAGGCCGACGCGCTGCGTGACCGTGGCGGCCGGGCTGGCGGCGGGAAAGTCGAGCTTGGGCGCGACGGGGGTTTGGGCGAAGAGGCCGGCGGCAAGGCACAGGCCGCTGGTGGCGACTAGGCCGGTGCGGAACAGATGGGTAATCATAGGGGTGGAAAGGCTGCAAAGGATATAACCATAAGGCCGGAAAGGACAAGTGTTCGGGACCGGCAATCAGGCACTATTTTTGAGGACCATGGCGACCACCGGCCAGTCGGCGGCGGCGAGATCATAGGCTCGCAGCTCCGTGGGTGCGACCCAGGCCACGGCGACATGTTCGTGTGGATGGGGTTTGGGTGAGCCGGGCTGGAGCACACAGACAAAGGGAATCAGCTTGATGACGACGGTTTTGTAGTCGTGGGTGAAAGGCGGGAGAGCCTGCGTGACCGCGATGGTACAGCCGAGTTCCTCGCGGATTTCCCGGATGATGGCCGCGGTCGGATCCTCACCCGGCTCGACCTTGCCTCCCGGGAATTCCCATTTCAAAGGGAGCAGCTTATTTGGCGGGCGTTGCGCGATAAGGACACGGCCGTCCCGCTCGATGACGGCGCAGACAACGGGGACGGGGGTAGGAATTCCCACACAGCTAGGAGCACACGGAAGCCGGCCGGCGACAAGGATTATGCGCGGACTGCAACTTTCAGGGATGCGCCGTGTTCTAGAGTCACCTATGAAAACTTTTCTTAAAGTCCTTTTGATGGCGGCTCTGCTCATCGTGGCGATCAAGCTCAGCCCGGTGATTTTTGTCGGAGCCTTGGTCGGTCTGATCGCTGCGGCGGTGCTCGGCGCGGTCGGTATTTCCCTCGTGGCGGCGTTGATGGCCGTGCTGATCGCCTTCACGGTGGCCCTGTCGCCGATCTGGATTCCGGTGCTGGTGATTCTTGGGTTGGTCAGCCTCTGCAAGAAGCAAGGCAACCAGTCCCAGCCCCCGGCGCTAGCAGCCTGAGGCGGAAACTTGCCTCGGGCGGAATCGCCTGACTCACTCCGCTGCATGTCCAAACCGGCGGGTCACTCGCAGCCATTTGTCTCCCGTCTCAGCCTGGTGGGCCGCCGCACGGGACGGGTGAAGGCACTGGCCGGTTTCAAGAAGCAGCACCACACGGTGCCGGATGCGGTCAATGCCGCGACCTCGGCGTTTCTGGGCAAACTTTGTGCCAGTGAATTGGCGGCCGAGGGGGAGCAATGGTTCCAGCGGGCCAAGTCAGCTTTCGGTTACAGGCGCGCGGAACTGACGTTGGAGGTCGCCAGTCCGGCGGCGATGCTGGTCGCGAAGGATTTCACCCTCGAGATCGCCTACGCGCTGGAGCCCACGGATCCCGCCGGCTATGGCGTGACGCATACCTTGCACAACCTGAGTGGCGGCGAACTGGTCGAGCGGCCGGAGTTCGACGGCCTGTTTGCGCGGATGTTTGACGGCATGGTCTTCGGGTTGACCAAAGGCACGCGCGTCGAGGCGGTGATCGATGCCGTGGAGGCGTGCGCGGGTGAAGGCGGACTGACCGTCCGCTATCCATCAGACTGCCGGCATTGTGTACTGGCAGTCGTGGGTATGGAAGCCGAGGTGGTGTGCGACGGGGCCACGCTCGAAATGCGGTTTCCGCGTCCCTATTCGCCACGCGATCTGGTGGCGGCCTTTGCGGCGGTGCGCTCGGCATTTGTGCTGTCCAAGAATCGCGTGCTGGCGGAATTGATATGAAAAGAAAAGGCGGCCCAAACGGGCCGCCTTTACAGGCCTTCAGTCATTGCGAGGAGCGCAGCGACGAAGCAATCCAGCTGGATCGCCACGCCCGGCCAAGCCGGCCTCGCGATGACAGGTGCTGATTACTTGATCATATCCGCCACAAACGCGCGTTCCTCCACCAATTCCTTGTTGGTGGCGGCGATCTTGGATTTGGCGAAGTCGTCCATGGCGTAGCTCGTGATAATCTCGTAGCTGCCGGGCGTCGTGGTGCGCACGGGCATGCCGGCCCAGACATTGGCGTCGAAGCCGTAATGACCGTTGGATTTAACCGCGACAGAATGAATGGCGCCCGGGGTGACCAGCGAGCGAACGTGATCGATGAGGGCGTTGGCGGCAGAGGCGGCCGAGGAGGCACCGCGGGCGGCGATGATGGCCGCGCCGCGCTTGCCGACGGTCTCGCAGAACGGACCCTGGAGCCAGGCCGTGTCGGTGATGACCGAGATGGCGGGTTGGCCGCTGATCGTCGCATGGGCGAACGCGGGGAACATGGTCGGACTGTGGTTACCGTAGATGAAGATATTCTGGACGGCGGTGAGATCGACCCCGGCCTTCTTGGCGAGCTGGGTCTGGGCGCGATTCTGGTCCAGGCGCACCATGGCGGTGAAACGGTCGGCGGGCAGGCGCTTGGCCTGCGAGGCGGCGATCATGCAGTTGGTGTTGGCGGGATTGCCGACGACGGCGACGCGGGCGTCAGCGGCGGCGACCGCGTCGATGATCTGACCCTGGCCGATAAAAATCCTGCCGTTGTCCTTGAGGAGGTCGGCGCGCTCCATGCCGGGGCCGCGGGGTTTGGCGCCGACGAGCAGACACCAATTGGCGTCCTTGAAACCGACGCGGGCGTCGGAAGTCTGGATGATACCTTTAAGCAGTGGGAAGGCGCAGTCATCGAGTTCCATGGCGACGCCCTCCAGCGCCTTGAGCGCCTTCTCGACGGGGGCCTCGATCAGTTGGAGGATGACCGGTTGGTCGGGACCGAACATCGCGCCGGAGGCGAGGCGGAAAAGAAGGGAGTAACCGATCTGGCCGGCGGCGCCGGTGACTGCGACACGGATGGGTGCTTTCATGGGATGATGGGATAAAGTAAAC
>JAYUBB010000149.1:0-16862 GCA_043741015.1 Opitutaceae bacterium | reverse complement strand
TGAACTTGGCGGCATTGTCGTTAAAGGTGACCTGGGCCTGCGCGCCCATCAACGCAGCCAGGGAAATGCGGGGTGACTTCATGCGGGATTAACGCCCCGACAGTGCGGCCCGTGCGCGCCCGGGCAAGACCGTTCCTTTGCGATGTATTTTCAGGCAGGGAGAGTTCTCTGCATGAGCCGCGGCTCATTGTGGACGATTCGTCCTACCCTTTGATCCAGCTCCGCAGGTCCCGGGCCAGCGCGCCGAAGCCGTTGGGAAAGTCGTTCTCCAGCCGGCGCACGTCGCCGTGGTGGCGCGATACCTCCTGCACCATCCTTTTCATCTCGTGCTGGAGGGACGGACGTTCCGTGCCGTAAACCCGCCACTTGAGTTCACGCCGCGTGTAGGGTGGACGGTTCGCCGCCTGCCCATCGAGCCAGGCCTGCTCCGTCACCGAGGTGTCGCGCCCGCACAGTAACCAGGCTTCAAGGGCCGGCACGCAAATCCCCACGGCGCGAAGCACACGGTCGCGTCCACGGGCCGAGGGCAGATGCTTGATCGTCCGGCGAAAAACAGTCCGCAGGCGACACACCCGGCAATAGGGATGATAATAGCCCGGGACCTCGTGCGCGGGAGTGTGGACAGGCGAGTCATCGGAATCGACTGCCACGACCAACCCATCGGCGTCGGTGTTGAAGTGCAGATGGCGGATGATCGGCGGCAGCACCTGCTCGACCGAGGGCCAGCCGCGCGCGCGCAACGCCGACTGCACCGTCGTGAACGGTCCGCCCAGAACGTAGCCGACAAGCACCTGAAGCGCTGCCTCGTCGGCCGGGGATTCGCTGAGGATCGCCAGCTTCATTCGCCGGGCACGCCGCCGAGAATGCCGCTATACCACAGGTCGCCGAGGTGCGCCTCTTTCATCAGTTCCAGGAGGTCGGCCCGATCCGACAACCGCTCAAAGCTCGCCGCCCGGCCGTGTTTGCTGGCCAGCACGATCTCCTCGGGATGCTCCTTGAACTGGTCGAGCAGATAAGGTGAATGCGTCGTTGTGATAACCTGCACCGGCGCCCGATCCATGCCGGCATCCTTCGGGTAGCTCAGCCGATAGAGCGCATCGCGCACCTCGCGCAGCGAGCGCGGATGCATGCCCCGGTCAGCTTCCTCCAGACAGACGACCGCCGGCGGATTGGGCGTGAAAGCCAGCGTGAGAATCGCAAGCTGGTAGAGCGTGCCCTGCGAAAGACTGTCGGCCGCAATGAAGTCGTGTCCATTCTCCTTCAACTTCACGCCCAGCTCCACTGGGCCGGAGGCGCTGACGTGAAACTCAAGCCCGGAGAACTCGGGCATCAACCGGAGAAACTCCGCCTCCAGTGCGGCGAAGACCGCCGGGTGTTTCTCCTTCCAGCCCACCAGCACGGCGGCGAGGTTGCTTCCGTTGGAGGTCAGCTCGGCGCCCTCGGACAGTTTCGCCGGCGCCGCCATCGCGTAATGGTCAAACAGGTAGGCGCGGATGGACTGCAGCTTGGTGCGGAGTTCCGCCCACTGGGCCTGCCCTTCCAGTCCCGGCGGCGAATCGACGACGAGGAGGTTGCAGACCAGCTCGTCGGAATTACAGCCGAGCGTCACGCGGACGTTCTGATACGGCGGAGAGAAGTGAAATTCGATCTGCGGACCGCTCGGCGTCTGTCCCTTGAGTTCACTGGCGTGAACGGCAGGCAAACCAGCCAGCGTGCGCAGCCGGAGCAGGGCCTGGATGAGGCTGGTCTTGCCGCTGCCATTGGGCCCGAGCACGAGGTTGAACGGCGCCAGTTTCACCGCCGCCGAGCGCAGCGCCTTGAAGTTCCGAAAATGCACGGCGGCGATCATGGCTCACGTGAGGCTCAATAGGGCCCGCGGATATGGGCGGCGACCTGCCGCTCGTAGAAGACCGCCAGCTTTCCATGTTGCGCTGCGCCGAGTGGCGTGAGCGACCCGGCCCGGATGTTGGCGTGGACCTGCCCGGGGTTCTTTGCCCCGGGGATGATCACGCTGACGGCCTCGAAATCGAGGCACCAGCGCAGCGCCATCTCGGACAGCGTCAGACCGGCCGGCACCGACGGTTTCAAGGCATCGGCCAGTTCAACGCCCTTCGTGAAGGGCAGGCCGGCGAAAGTCTCGCCGACGTTGAAGCTCTGACCGTCGCGGTTGAAGTTGCGGTGGTCTTCGGCCGGAAACTGGGTCGCCCGAGTCATCCTGCCGCCCAACAATCCGCTGGCGAGCGGCAGGCGGACGATCAGGGCCACGCCTTTGGCGCGGGCCGTGTCGAAAAGGACGCGGATTGGTTTTTGCCGAAATATATTGAAGATGATCTGGAGCGAGGCACAGCCGGGCTGGGTGCAGCACCAGACCGCCTCGGCCATCGCCTCGACACTGGCACCGTAGGCCTTGATCTTGCCCTCGCGCTTCAATTCCTCGAGCCAACCGAACAGCTCGCCGCGCGTGAGCACGTCCGGCGGCACACAATGCAGCTGGGTCAGGTCGAGCGCGTCGATCCCGAGCCGGCGAAGCGAATCCTCGGTATGCCTCCGCACGATCTCTCGGGTGAAATTCCCCGGCCAGCCCGGATCACCGCGGCGGCCGAGCTTCGTGGCGATGAAGAGCCGGTCGCGCACCTTGGTTTCTTTGAGAAATTTGCCGATGAGTGTCTCGCTGCGACCGTCGCCATAGACATCGGCCGTGTCGAAGAAAGTCGTGCCCAATTCATAGGCGGTACGCAGCACGGCCAGTCCGGTCTCATCGGGGACCTCGCCCCAGTTGCCGCCGATCTGCCAGGTGCCCAGACCGACCTCCCCCACCACCCTGCCCGTCTTGCCGAAAATGCGAGTATTCATCGCGGGCAGTGTGCAGGCACGGTCACCACGGACAAGCCCAAGGTGAAACGGTTCACTTGCCGGTCGCGGACAGCAAAGCGCCGACTTCGCGCAAGCGCTGCAATTGGGGCCCGGAGATCAAGCCGTCGGGATCGGGCGGGACATCGAGCAGATAGTTTGCGCCCCGCTCGTTGCAGGCCCGGAGCCTCGCCACCAGTATTGCCGCTGTCTGCAAATCCCCCGGTTGCTTCACCTCGCGCCAGAACCACCGGGCGCCGGTCTGGATCGTATCGCACACCTCGGCCGGCAAAGCATTGCCGGCGACCGGCAACGTTGTCCGCCACGGAAACTCGATGCTCACCACGTCCGACTCGTCCAGGCTGTGCGCGTTGTTACCCAGCACGAGGCAGTGCGGTTGGAGCGACTTGAGGAACGCCCTGATCTCCGGCCATTGCGCGCCGGTATATTTGTTGTCATACTGGTCAATCCAGAGCAGATCAACCGGTCCGTAGTTCGTCAGCAGCTCGGCCAGTTGCTTCTTCATGAAGCCGACATAATCGTCCGCAGCTTCCGGCGGCAGGCCGTGCAAATTTGGCTGGCCGGGAGGCGGGGCGTTTTTGTGGGCGGCATCCGCGTAGTCACCCGGGAAGCAATAATACAACCCGACCTTCAATCCGCGCGACCGGCAGGCGTCCACATATTCACGGACGATGTCCCCGTGGCCGCCCCGAAAATTCTTGAATTTGGTGATGTCATGGGTCGTCACCGCGCTGTCATAGAGCGCAATGCCTTCGGTGTGCTTCACCGTCAGCACCAGATAAGTCATGCCGGCAGCCTTGGCTGCATCGGCCCATTGCCCGCAGTCGAGCCTGGCGGGTTTGAACAGGGCCGGATCCTCATAGCCCCCGGCCCAGTCATTATCGGCGAAAGTACCGAGGTTAAAGTGGATGAACATCCCGAAGCGCCACTGCCTGAAATCGCGCTGTTCCTGGGTCAGAGCGGCGGGGACATTCACCGTCGGAGCGGCCGCACTGGCTGCCACCGCGACCATAAATCCCGCCGCCCGGAGGAGCATCCTGATTCGTGGCGAAGGATTCATTTTGGGCTCTGATCCCCTGCGTCGAGGAAGTCGGTGAGCTTGGCGGTGGCTATCTTGGTGAAGAAGGCGGTCGGGTCGGGCTTGGCCAGCGTGCCGGCGACCACTATTGTCTCCTTGGTGCGGGCGTAGCCCAGCTCGTCCTTGGTGCCGTCGAGCAGGCGGAGCTTGCCGAGGAGTTGCTCGACCTTGCCCCGGGCAGCGAAAGTAAGCGACGCAGTGAGCGGCTGCTCGAGCAATGGCTGGCCGGCCACGTAGGCAACATCACCCCGGCCGTTGAGCCGGATCTCGGGCGAGACGAGGCTGATGTCCTGAAGGTTCATGTTGAGCAGCTCGTTGCGCGACAGGTGAACGCTGAGGAGGTCGTAGTGAATCTCACCCAGACCCTGCGCGAGCTGATCCACGAAATAGGCCTGCCCGGCCACCTTCTCGGCGGTCTTGGTGACCTTCTCAGAGCCAAAGATGGAACCGAGCACCGAGGCACCGAGTTCAACAGCTTTGGAGGTCATGGAGAGCTTGTTGCTCGTACGCTGGAGACCGCGGAAGATGCCCTGCCGGCTCGTCAGTTGGAAATCGCCTTGCACCCGCTCGAGGGCGCGGACGGGCGTCTCACCGTTGCCGGAAATTTTTCCCGTCACACTGAACAGTCCATCGACGGTCGCCGGTTTGCCGGGGTCGAGTGCCTTGAACAGCCGGCCGGCGTCAAAATCGTTGAGCGAATAATCGCCGGTCAGGCGATACGGCATGGCGCCACCGGTGAACCGCATTTCCAGTTTCGCGGCCAGCCGACTGGTCTCGCTGAACGAGGCCTCGAGTTTTTGCAGCGCCAGGCGCGATGGCTCGATGGCCACGACGCCGGTGAGGCCCGTCATGGCCCAGTCCTGTCCGCGGGTGACGGACTTGATGCCGAGGCCGAGTTGGCCGCTGAAGCGCGACCATGCGGCGACCGGGTCAGGGGCAACGTTGGTGGGGGAATTGGGCTTATTGCCGCTATCGGGCGCGGCGGGTGCCAGAAATATCCCGAGCACACCCAGCAGATCTTCCAACTCCACCTGCTGGCCGGTCAGATGGCCATCGACGGAGTAGCCTTGGCCAAGGGGTGACAGTTCGAGGTCGAACTTCAAGTCCGATCGCCGGCCGGCGCCGTCGAGCAATAAGGGGGCTTGCAGCGAAACAGTCCCGTTACTGCGGACCAAACCGCGGAACCCGAGGTTGGCTACCGGCAGAGTCTGTCCGGTGTCGGCGGTGATGAGGCCGTTGATTGTCATCCGGGCCTCCAACTGGCTTTGCGCGCCCATCGTCGCGCGAAATTCGCCGCTCGCCCGGCCGGCCGATACGACCTGGGCTCCAGCAAACAGCGGCTGGCTGGCCAGTGCTGGAACCTCAAGGTTGAAGGTCATCGTGGCCTGCGCGCCTTGGGTGGGTGACTGCGCCACGTCAGCCTTGAGCGTGGCCAGAGTCTGGACACCGGTGCGTATGGTCATATCGCCGGTTTGGATTTTTAGGTTGGTCGGGCCCGCATACTCGATCACCGGCCGAGCCTCGATGGCGAGGCCCGCAAGGACGGTTGCCCGGCCCTGGTTGAGCGAGACGTCAGCCAGCTTGAGGGGTTCGGTGGCCTTAAAGATGAATTTCCCGCCCTGCACGCTAATATCGAATGATCCCTGCTGCACCACACCACCGAGGGTAACACCGGGCTGTGTCAGCGACAGCAGGCCGAGTGGCAGATGACCGAGTTCGAACCGGGCGACGGGTTGCGCCGCATCCCGGGGGACAATCGTGTCGCCATTGATGCCAACGGTGAACGCCTGCGTGATTGTCGCGCTAAACAGCAAATTTTCCGGACCCTGCCGGACCTGCGTCTGGCCGGGTGAGATTTCCAGTTCAGACCCGTGCAGGGCAAATTTGAGGTCGCCCTGCGCCGTGACCGGCGCACCCGGCAGCCAGCGGGCGAGCATCTTGGTCGCGGTGGCGGTGTAATGACCCTCGACCGAGACCTGCGTGACCGCACCGGTCGCCGCCGAGAGTATGCCTGAGACGCTGAGGGCGTCGCCTGCCGGGGTCGTGACCTTCAAGTCCAGCACCGGCGCCTCCACCCGGCCATCAACCACGACTGCCTCGCCCTGCACGGTGACATCGGCGCGAGTGAGGAGAGACCAACCGGCCTGCCTAAGGTTAAGCCCGCCCACCTGCACACGGCCCCGGAGTGAGGCCGCCGTGGTGGAACCGGAAACCCCCGCAAGTTCTATCTGCCCGGTGATCTCGCCACCGGAAATTTCCACCATCGAGACGAAGGGACGAATCCAGTCCACGGGCAGGCCATACAGAGCGACTTCCAGCAATTTCTCCGTCGTGAGTCCGGCCGCGAGGAGCTGTCGTTTCTTCAAATCATAGTGGATCGCGGTCACGGTGCGGACCTCGGCGACTGGCTTTGCCCCGGTCAGCACCGCCTTGAACTGTTTCAGGTCAAGGATGCCGTCCCGCTGGCCGACATCAAAAGTCGTATCAATCGCTACTGGACCAAATATCCTCAAGGCCGGATCCATGGCCTCAAGCCGGCTCACTTGTCCCTGCAGGCCGCCCTGCAGGGTGAAAGCCGTGGTGGTCGGATCTAAGGTGAAACTGCCCCCGCCCTTCAGATCAAAATCCGGCAGCGCTCCGCCGAGCAAAAAAGACTCAAGCTGCGGCGAGCGCGCCTTAAGGGTCCATTCACCGGCATATTGCCGGCTCGTCGCCGCCAGCCGGGCCTGCACCTTCAACACATTTTCCGTCGTGCCGCGCAGGATCGTATCCACGCCAATCACGTAGCTCTCCCCGGAGGTGGTACGGAACAACTCGGCGGAGATTTTCAACTGGCTCTGTCCGGAGAGGCCGCGGCCCTCGGCATCAACCACCGTGGTCAGGATGACGTTGTTGAAAGTGCGTTGCGCCGAGAGCGTGGCACGCAGGCCGGACAGCACACGGAGCGTGGTGACCTTGGCTTCGGGCGCCGGATTGCGCAGGGTCGCGTTGAGCTGGAGCAGGCCCTCATGGCCCGGGGAGAATTTGCCACCGCTGACGGTGAACTCAGCCGCGACCGGTGGCTGGCCGGCCGCACCGGGCAGCAGGGCCCGGCCCGCGATGCGCACCTCGTCCAGCGTCAGATCCACCGGCAGCACCACCTGGGCCAGCAAGCCCGGCGCGGCAGCGGGGGTGCCTGCGGCGGCGGCCTCAACCTTGGCGCGAGAAACCCGGCTCGCATCCACGATCAGCCCGTCGATCTTGAGCCGGGAGATGACAAGGTGCCGCCCGATTAGAAGCTGCAGCAGGGAAAAGTCGGCTTCAAGCCGGTCCAGTTTCACCACAACCCGCTGTTTTTCCGCCTGCACGCCTTGGAGTGTGGTGCCGGACCAACCCGCCGAGACGCCGGCCACCTCGAACTTAAGGCCGGGGACATCCCGCACTGCACGGAGCACCGCCCAGCGCTGCACCGAGGGCATCAGGGCCAGTCCGAGCGCAACCGCGCAGGTCACCATCAAAATTCCGAGGGAAAAGAGCAGCAGGCGGGCAGGCTTCATGCGGTGCGGTAAGGACACATTAAAATGCTCCAAGTTGCCGGCAGCGCGAAGAAAAAAGGCCGCCTTTGCGGCGGCCTCGTTACTTCATCCGGGCGGGGGCTCAGGGATAGGCCAGTTCCTTCACCGGACGCAGTTCGTCGGGCAGGCCCATGGCCCGGCGCGCGACCGCAACCGAGACGTTGTAGCTGTAGAAGGCCTGCAATTGGTTAAGGCGCGCCGTGGTGAGGTCAACCTGCGAGGTGAGCACATCGAGCTGGGTGGCGGTGCCGGCGGCATAGCGGGCATTGGCCAGGCGAACGGCCTCCTCGGCCTGTTCGACGACCTTCTTGGAGGCTTCGGCGAGCTCGGTAGACTGCTGGAAGGAGGAAATCGCCCGGCGCACATCAACGTCCACGGTCAGCTGGGCCTCGGCGAGGGCGAGCTTGGTCTGCTCAAGGAAGGAGCGGGCCTGGACGACGCGACCGCCGGTCGCCCGACCGTCGAAAATATTCCACTGTGACTGCAAGCCGACGGTCCAGCCGTCGAGTGAAGACTGGGAGCTCGAAACCGGGGCTTGGCGCCAGTCATAGGCACCGAACGCCGACACGCTGGGCAGATAGGCGGCGCGCCGGGCGGTCACGCCCTCCTCGGCCGCAGCAGCGAGCTTGGAGAGGCGAAGCAGGTCGGGCCGCTGCTCGCGGGCGGTGGCGAGCGCGGCACGGAGTTCGAAACTCGCGGGTTTGAACTCCAGGGAGCCAAGAAACTCAGGGATCTTGGCGACGTTGGTCTCGCCAGCGGCGATGTAACCGAGTGCGCGGCGAAGCTCCTCGATGGCAAGACGGTAGTCGTTGCGGGCCGTGATGAGCGCGGGCTGGGCGTTGGCCAGGGCGACCTCGGCGCGCAGCACCTCGAAATTGGAAACCGTGCCGGCCTCGTAGCGGTTCTTCACGTCCTGCAGCTGGCGCTGCAGCAGCTCGACGTTCTGTTCCTGCACCTTGATCTTCTCGCGGTTGAGCAGGATGGTGAAGAAGCGGACGCGCACGTCCACCAGCGCATCGTTGATGACGGCCTGGAGGGACAGGACGGCCGCATCGAGGGTCAGCTGCTGGTTCTTGACGCTGGCGACGACCCCGCCGCCGGCGTAGAGCACCTGGCGCGCGGTGATGTCAACCGACCAGGTCGAGTCGCGGCCGTTGGTCGAGTTATTGTCGGAAAAGCGCGAGTAGCCGGCCGAGGCGGAGACATTGGGGATCTGCACGGAGCGGACCTCCAGGATGACCCCCTCCTGCTGGCGGATGCGCTCCTTGGCCTGCCGGATGGCGAAGTTGTTATCGAGCGCGTAGGCGAGCGCGTACTCGAGGTCGAGCCTGGGCGGCACGACGAAATCCGGGTCGGGCTTGCCGTCGTTGAGCTGGGCGCGGGCGGGCTGGATCGCGAGAAGGCTCGCTCCCGCCAAAATGAGACTGGTCAGACGCATGGTGAATTTCATGAAAAGGACGGGAAATTATTTGGCAAGGGCGGGCTCGGCGAGCGGGGCCGGCTCGCCCGCGGGCGCCCGGGCGTCGGCCCGGTGGTCCTTGGCGATGAGCACATAGAGGGAGGGCACGATGAAGAGGGTGAAGATCGTGCCGATGGCCATGCCACCCACGAGGACGAGACCGATGGAATTGCGGGCGGCGGCGCCCGCGCCGCTCACCAGGGTGAGCGGGAAGTGACCCGCCACCGTGGCGACGGAGGTCATGAGGATCGGCCGCAGGCGCGTCATGGAGGCCTCGCGCACGGCCTCGAGCTTGGTCTTGCCCTCCTCCTGGAGCTTGTTGGCGAACTCGACGATCAGGATGCCGTTCTTGGCGATGAGCCCGACCAGGGTCACCAGCCCGACCTGGGCGTAGATGTTGAGGGTGGTCGTCCAGCCGTTCGTCCAGTGCGGGATGTTGGGGTTGGGCATCTTCAGGTAGGTGAAGATGAGGGCCCCAAACATGGCGAGCGGCACGGAGCCGGCGAGGATGACGAGGGGATCGCGGAACGAATTGAACTGGACGGCGAGCGCGAGGAAGATGAGCACCACGGCGAGGCAGAAGGCGGGCAGGAACTTGTTGCCTTCCTGGCGCAGCTGGCGCGATTCACCGGTGTAGTCGATGGTGTAGCCGGGAGGCAGGATCTCCCGGGCCGCGTCCTCCAGCACCTTGAGGGCCTGGTCGAGCGTGCGATTCGTCATGCCCGAGAGCTTCACGGCGTTGAGCTGCTGGATGCGGTTGAGGGACCGCGGCACCGTCTTGTTCCTGATGGTGGCGATGGTGCTCAGCGGCACGAGCTGGTTGTTCGGGCCGGTGACATAGATGTCCTTCAGCTGCCCCGGGGTCAGCCTGTCGGCGCGCTTGATCTGCGGGATGACCTTGTAGCTGCGGCCGGCGATGTTGAAGCGGTTGACATAGTTGCCACCGAGCGCCGCGCCGAGGTCGGACCCGACCTGAGCGAGGTTGAGCCCGAGCATCGCAGCCTTCTCGCGGTCGATGATCACCTCGGACTGGGGCTGGTCGATCTTGAGGTCGATCTGCGGCGGGAAATAAAACATCCCGCTCTCGGCCGCCTTCATCGATATCTTCTGGGCGAATTCGAGCAGCCGCTCCGTGTCGCCCGTGGAGGCGATGACGAACTCGACCGGGAAATTGCTGCCGCCAGGCAGGGCCGACGGCGTGGTGGCGAAGATCTGGAACCCGGGCACCTGGGAGAGCCTGCCCTGCACCTCCGGCACCATTTGCTGCGTGGTGCGGTGTCGCTGGTTCCACGGCTTGACGACCATGCCGCTGAACCCGTCGGCGCCGATTGTCGCCCCCGCTGCGGGCGGGAAGAGCAGCTGGAAGGTGAAATCCACCTCGGGGGTGGCCAGGAACGCGTCCTCGGCGGCCTTGCCGAAGATGCTTTTCTGGTCGGCGGTGGCGTTGGAGGCCGCGTTCAGGATGCCGAAAATGACGCCCTGGTCCTCGGTCGGCGCCAGTTCCTTGGGCGAAAACATGAACATCGGGACCGTCAGCAGGCTGATCACGATCCAGACCAGGTAGACGGCGGGGCGGGCCCGGAGAGTGCTGGCGAGCACGCGGCCGTAGGATTCCCGCAGGTGGTCGAACCGGTGGTTGACCCAGCCCGCAAAGCCCCGCTCCTCCTCCGCGGCGCTGTGCAGCAGGCGGGCCGCCATCATGGGCGAAAGGGTGAGCGCGACGATGCCGGATATGGTGACGGCGCCGGCCAGCGTGAGGGCGAACTCGCGGAACAAGGCGCCGGTCAGGCCGCCCTGCAGGCCGATCGGGGCATAGACCGCGGCCAGCGTGATGGTCATCGCAATGACCGGCCCGACCAGCTCCCGCGCTCCGAGCAGCGCGGCGTCGTAGGGCGTGCGCCCCTCCCGAATGTGGCGCTCGACGTTCTCGACGACGACGATCGCGTCGTCAACGACCAGACCCACCGAAAGCACGATGGCGAGGAGGGTCAGCAGGTTGATCGTGAACCCGAAGACCTGCATGAGGAAGATGCCTCCGATCAGAGAAACCGGGATGGCAAGAATGGGAACCAGCACCGATCGGAACGAACCGAGGAAAAGGTAGATGACCACGACCACGATGAGCAGGGTGTCGAGCAGGGTGTGCGTGACCTCGTGGATGGCGTTCTCAATGTAGGCAGAGGCGTCGTAGGCCACGCGGGCCTCGAGGCCGTTGGGCATGTCCCGTTTCAGGCTCTCCAGCTCCACGCGGGACCGCTTGACCACATCGACGGTGTTGGCGTTGGGCAGCGGGTAGATGCCCATGAAGACGGCAGTCTGGCCCGAGTAGCGGACCTGCATGTCGTAATCCTCCGCCCCGAGCACGACATCGGCAACGTCCTCGAGGCGCACGATGGTGTCGTTCTGCTGCCGGATGATGAGCTTCTTGAATTCATCGACGGAATGCAGGTCGGTGTTGGCCGTGAGGTTGACCTGCACGAAGGCGCCCTTGGTGGTGCCTACCGCCGCCAGGTAGTTGTTGGACGCGAGCGCGGTCCGCACCTGGGCGGGGCTGATGTTCATCGCAGCCAGGCGGTCGGGCTTGAGCCAGACGCGCATGGCGAAGGTGCGTGCGCCAAGGATGTCGGCCCGCTGCACTCCCGAGACCGCCGAGAGGCGCGGCTGCACGACCCGCACCAGGTAGTCGGTGATCTGGCTCTGGGAGAGGATGGTCGAGGAGAAGCTTAGGTAGCAGGAGGCGAACTGGCTGTCCGCCGACTGGACGTTCAGCGCGGGCACCTCCGCCTCGGGCGGGAGCTGGTTGCGGACCTGGTTGACCTTGGCGGTGATCTCCGCGAGGGCCTTGATCGGGTCCTGGTTGAGCTTCAGCCGGACGGAGATCAGGGAGTAGCCCTGGAGGCTCTTGGACTCGATGTAGTCGATACCGTCGGCCGAGGCCACGGCCTGTTCGAGCGGCGTGGTGACGAAACCGCGCACCAGCTCCGCGCTGGCACCGACATACACGGTGCTGATGGAAACGGACGCGTTGTCGCTGCGGGGATACTGGCGGACGTTCAGCGACCGGACGGCCTGCAGGCCGGCGATGATGATGACGAGGTTGACCACGATCGCCAGCACGGGGCGACGGATGAAAAGATCGGTGAAGGCTTTGGCGGGAGGCATGGCGGGTTTCCTCGGGGCTCAGGTGTCGCTAGGCTTCGGTGCCAGCTGCGCATCGGGAGCCAGCTTGTTGTCTATCACGACCGAGATGCCGGGGCGGAGCTTGAACACCCCGCTGGTGACGACCGTTTCGCCCTCCTTCAATCCGTCCTGCACCGTCACAAAATCCCCGCGGGCCTCGCCCAGGCGCACGAATTGCTGCCGCAGCACCTTGGCCGGCTTCCCGGTGAATGGATCCTTGCCGTCGTCGATGACGAAGACCGAGTCGCCATAGGGGGCGTAGAGGATGGAAGTGGCCGGAATCGCGAGGACCTTGTCGGCGTTGGGCAGGATCACCTCCACGTTGGCGAACATGCCCGGGCGGAGCTTTTCCTGAGGATTGGGCAGGGTCGCCTGCACGCGGAAATTGCGGGTCGCGCTGTCCACGTCGGGGTTCACCGCGTTGATCTGGCCCTCAAAGACCTTGTCGGAGGCGTTGTCCGTCTTCACCCGCACCATCGAGCCGGCCTTGACGACGGCGAGCTTCTGCTGGGGCAGTGAAAAATTGACGTAGATCGGATCCAGAGTCTGGAGGGTGACGATCGCATCGCCTTCCTTGAGGATCTGCCCGAGATTGACCAAGCGGATGCCCAGGCGTCCGTCAAAGGGGGCGCGGATGGTTTTTTTGGCGATCACCGCCCGGATGTTGTCGGCCTGTGCGTTGGCCTGCTTGTATTGCGCGTCGACCAGGTCGAAGTCCGACTGGGAGACGGCTTTCTTGTCGAGCAGGTCGGTCAGGCGGTCGAGATTGGTCTTGGTCCAGGCGGCATTGGCCTCGGCGGCGCGCAACTGCGCCTCCTCGGTCGAGGTGTCCAGTTGCACCACCAGGTCGCCGGCTTTCATCCGCGCGCCCGATTCAAAATTGATTTTGACCACCTTGCCCGGCATCTCCGCGCTCACCGTCACACCCTGCACCGTCACCACCGAGCCGGTCGCGGTGAGCGTGTTCTCCCACTGCTCGGACTTCACCTGCGCGGCGGTGACCACCTCGGGGGGCATCACCATGCTGGCGCCGGCGGCCGCCATGAGGGAAAACTGCCCGAAGCCCGGGGCGAACTTGATCGAGCCCAGGGCGATGATCAGGACGATCAGGCCGAGGATGGTAAGGATGAGTTTCTTGAGCATGGCTGGTTGGTGTCGAAGTTTAGGTCGGGAAAATCAAACGGAGGTCATGACGGCCTGGGCCTTATTCGCCGCCGTGTTCAGGGTTGCCGCCCGTTGCTGGATCTTGCCGAGGAGGCGGACGAGGGTCTTGCGCTCGGATTCGCTGAGCGGGGCCATCAGTTCGGCGATGACCTTGAAGTGGCCCGGGAGGAACTCATTGAGGAACTGTTCCCCCTTCGACGTGAGGCGGACGGAGATGGTGCGGCGGTCGTCGGGATCGGGCTCGCGCTTGACGTAGCCGTCGCGCTCGAGCGTATCCACCAGCCCGGTCATGGTCGCGCGGGTGACCCCGGCGGCGTCGGCGAGCTCGGCCGGCGTATGCGGCCCGGAATCACACTCGTCGGCGCCGAGCAATTTGGCCGCGCGGGGCTGGGTGCTGCGCCACAGCAGCATCAGGACGCCGAACCGGCCGTGGGAGATGCTGTGCTCGGACAGGTTGCGATCCGTCGCGCCAAACGCCTCGTCACCGGTGCGCAGCAGATGCAGGAAGGCTTCCGCGGCAGTGGGGTCGAGATCGGGAAATTCCTTCGCGGCCTCGAGAAGGCATTCGTAGCGGGGCAGGTCTTTAAGGAGCAGGTGCGGCATGGATCAGGAGAGAAAGTCGGATATCAGGTGGCTGACTATTAGCCTCCTAATCAATTCCGCAAGCGGAGTTTTGCAGCAATTACGTTACAGTGGTCCTGATCCGGAAGCAAAACAGCCGGCCTAATTGGCCGGCTGATCCTACTATCGCTAAGAATTGGCTTAAAGCGACTTCGCAGCGGCGATGACAGCCTCGGTGGTGATGCCGAGTTCCTTCATCGCGATGTTGCCCGGGGCGCTGAGCCCAAAGCGGTCGATCCCTACGACCTTGCCGTCGAGGCCCACATACTTGCTCCAGAGCCCCGTGACGCCGGCCTCGATCGCGACGCGCTTGCGACATGACGGCGGGAGGATCGAGTCGCGATAATCCTTGGGCTGGGCGTCAAAGCGCAGGAAGGAAGGCACGGACACGACACGCGTGCCAGCGCCGAGCTGCTTGGCGGCGGCGACCGCCCATTGGAGTTCGGAGCCGGCCGAAAGGAGGATGTGCGTGAGCGGGGCGGTTTCCTGCACGGCGACATAGCCGCCCTTCAACACCCCGGCGCGACGAATGCTCGCCGGGATGTCGTTCAGCATCGGCACGGCCTGGCGCGAGAGCGCGAGGAGCGTGGGACCGTCGTGGCGCTCGAGGGCGGCGGCAAAGGCGCCGGCGGTCTCCTCGGGATCGGCGGGGCGGATCACATCGAGATTCGGAATGATGCGCAGGCCGGTGACGGTCTCGACCGGCTGGTGCGTGGGACCGTCCTCGCCGACGCCGACGGAATCATGCGTATAGATATAGATGACCGGGAGCTTGGAGAGCGCAGCCAGGCGCATCGAGGGCCGCGAGTAGTCGGCGAACACGAGGAACGTCGCGCACGAGGGCCGGAAGATGCCGTCGTAGGCGACACCGTTGCTGATCGCGGCCATCGCGTGCTCGCGGATGCCGTAGCGGAGGTTGCGGCCAGCGCGGTTGGTCCTGTCGAAATCCTTGTCGGCGGCGATGTAGTTGAGCGTGGAGCCGTGGAGGTCGGCGGAACCGGAGATCAGCAGCGGCACGGCGGCGGCGATCGGCTGGAGCACGTCCTTGCCCGCGGCGCGCGTGGCGAGCTTGGCGTCGGCGGCGAAGGCCGGAATCTTTTCCAGCAGTGCCGCGGCGCTGATGCGGTCGTTGCGCGAGTCGAGGAGCGCAGCCTTGTCGGGGTTGGCGGTGCGCCAGGCCTCGTAGGTCTTGCGCCACTTCGAGTAGGCGCGCCTGAGTCGCTTCTTGTGGGCGGCAAAATACTCGCGCACCTCGGCGCTGACGTAGAAATGCTCCTCAGGGAGGCCGAGGCCCTTGCGGGCGGTGTCGGAAAACTTCGCCCCACCCTCGCCGTGGCCCTTCGAGGTGCCGGCAACTTCGGGAATCCCCTTCGCAATGAGCGTGCGGGCGATGATGAGCTGCGGCTTGCCGGTCTTGGCCTTCTTGGCCTTCGTGATCGCCTTGAGAATGGCGGCGAGGTCGTTGCCCTCGGTAACCGTCTGGACATCCCAATTCATCGCCTTGAAACGCGCACCCGTGTTCTCGCTCTGCGTCTTGTCGGCCATCGCGTCGAGCGTCACGTCGTTGGAGTCGTAGATGAGGATGAGGTTGTCGAGACCCTGGTGGCCGGCGAACTCGACGGCCTCCATCGCCACGCCTTCCTGCATGCAACCGTCACCGGCGAGGCAGATGACATGGTGGTCGAAAATCGGGTGCGCCTGTGTGTTGAAGCGCGCCTCGGCCATCTTGCCGGACATGGCCAGGCCGACCGAGTTGCCGATGCCCTGGCCGAGCGGGCCGGTGGTGGCCTCGACGCCGGGGGTCTCGTGGAATTCGGGATGGCCGGGCGTCTTGCTGTGCAGGACGCGGAAGTTCTTCAGCTCCTCAAGTGACAGGTCGTAGCCGCTCAGGTGCAGCCAAGTGTAGAGGAACATCGAGCCATGGCCGGCGGAGAGGACGAAGCGGTCGCGGTTGAGCCAGCGGGGCTCGTCGGGGTTGTGCACGAGGGCGTGGCCGTAGAGGACGGTGCCAATCTCGGCGGCACCGAGCGGCAGGCCGAGGTGGCCGGAGGAGCACTTGTGCACGGCGTCGATGGCGAGGCCGCGGGCTTGGGCGGAGGCTTGGGCGAGAATCTCAGTGTGAAGTTTCATGAAAGCGGAGAAGGTGCGGATGGTCAGTTAACGGTCTGCGGCGGAAATCTGCAAAGCCCATTTTTTGGCATAAAGCCCCCCGTTTCCTTTCGTTTTTGTAGGAGCCTGCTTGCAGGCGATTCGGAACGCCCGCCAACCGACCATATGCTGAATCGCCTGCAAGCAGGCTCCTACATTCCGATCCAGCCGAAGCAAGAACCCACCGGGAATAAAAAAAGCGAACCGTCTCGGTTCGCTTTTTGAAATTAGTCGGGCGCAGGCTCAGGCCTTGGCCGGCTTCTCGTAACGCTGCTCCTTGACGGCCATGGCGGCCTTGCCGGTGCGATCGCGCAGGTAGTAGAGGCGGGCACGGCCGTTCTCGGCTGTCTTCTCGACCTCGATCTTCTCGACGTTGGGCGAGTTGACCGGGAACACGCGCTCGACGCCCTCGCCGTAGCTGATGCGGCGCACGGTGAAGGTCTCATGGATGCCGCTGCCCTTGTGGGCGATGACGACGCCAGCGAAAACCTGGACGCGCTCCTTGTCGCCCTCGCGGACCTTGGTGTGCACGCGGACACCGTCGCCGACTTTGAACGGCGCGACTTTATGTTTCACCTGGGCGGCGGTGATTTCCTGGATAATGGCATTC
The DNA here is from genome assembly GCA_043741015.1 of Opitutaceae bacterium. Classification (GTDB taxonomy): domain Bacteria; phylum Verrucomicrobiota; class Verrucomicrobiia; order Opitutales; family Opitutaceae; genus Lacunisphaera. The sequence continues at coordinate 177 of JAYUBB010000149.1, read as the reverse complement.
ATGGCTGGTTATTTGAGTAAATCGGGTCGTATTTTCGCTGTTTTCGCCAATTGCTGCGCGTGCCGCCACTTCTCGATCTCGCCGTGGTTGCCCTGGAGGAGCACTTCCGGCACGGACTGGCCGCGGTAAACGGCGGGACGCGTGTAATTGGGAAAGTCGAGCAAGTTGCGGGTGAAA